>JAABPW010000327.1 GCA_011391785.1 Verrucomicrobiota bacterium | reverse complement strand
AACCTGAACCCCCGCCCCGATTTCTTAGGCCTTCAACCCCTTGAGATCGACCTCAAGCCGCCTGTTCTCCTTGAGCAGATCCTCCATGGTAAGCCTGCCATGCCGGGCGGCGGCTTCGCGGCCCAGGATACAGGTCAAGGCGCTGTCAACGGCCAAAGGAACGGTTTCGTTACCGTATTTGCCTCCGACAATGTTGTCGTAGAACGACGCAATATTCCGGTTGGCGCCAGCCTGGTAGAGATCCTCGACTTTGCCGCCGCCGTAATGCTTCGGACCGCCGCGCAAGAATGACTTGCCCCAGTAATTGATCTGGGCGTTGGCACGCGGCCCATCGAACATCGCACACAAATTTCCATCGTTGTTGTTCGGTAACGCCTGGCCAAAATGGTTATGCACCAGCCCATCGGCATATTCGTACACTACTGAGCAGACGTCATGGGCATCGCCATGCGGATCAGGCCGGCAAACCCGAGATGCCCCCATCGCGGCAACCGGCCTCTGCCCGATGACCCAGATCGCAATCTCGATGGAATGGATGTCGAAGTTCCCGATGTTGTCGCAACCCAGCGCGATATCGTTCACCCAAATAAGATTCTGAAGCCGGCTTTCAACGCTCCCAGTCAAGGGCGGGTCACTAAACCCCCCGCCAAGGCCGATGGTCCTGACCTGCGACAACTTCCCCAGCCCACCTTCCCGGATGCGCCGGGCGACTTCAATGTTATGGGGATCGGTTGGCATCTGGTAATCCACCAGGAAAACGCGCTGCTTCTGAGTGGCCCGCTTGCCGGAGGCCTCGATTTCCAGGCAGCCCGGAACATCCACCGCCACAGGCTTGGCGATGTAGACATGTAATCCAGCCTCGATCGCCGCCCGTGCCTGCTCGGGGTAGAAATAGGGCACGTCTTCGATCACCAGCGCCTCGATCCCGCTTTCGATCACTTTCTTGAAGCCTGATAGCCCCGAAAAGCGCCGCACCGGCTCAACACCCAGGGAGTTACCCAGCCTGTCGGCAACAGGCTGGAAGTAGTCTGCAACCGCCACAGCCTCGTAGCCACCATGATTTTTAAATAGCTGGGCAATCCATCCGCCCCGGCCGCCACCGCCTACAAAACCGGTTTTGATCTTCCGCCTGGTCTCAACCTTAACTGGCATATTGGTGGCGGCGGGTTTATCTTCAGCCAGCACCCCCACTGAGCCAAACAGCGAACTGGACGCCGTTACGGCTAGTGCGCTACCGAGGAACTTCCGACGCGATAGCCCTGGATTCGTTTCCATGATGCGAGGCTCCTTTATTTTGCCAGTGCTCCGCCCTCCAGGGTCGACACCGGATTTTTTCTTCCCATCTTGAACGGTTTTCCCGTCAGCTTAATGACGTATGCTTCCACTGCATCCAGCTCGAGGTTGTCATACTTTTCGCGCTTGGCGCAAGAACGGGCATATCTTTCAATATCGCCGCTGCCCCAGCAATTGGCCTCGGCATAATCTCCGCAGTAGGGAACAAGCAGGTCAATCCAGCAGGCAATCTTGTCCAGCTCCTCCTGGGATAACTTCACCTGCTTATGCCCTTCCCTGAGCATTGTCAGCAATCTGCTCTTTGCAGAGCCGGCCATGTAGGGTGGAATCATCGGGGGAACGGATTGCACATTCAACCAACGGACAATGTCGTTGGGTTTGCCGTTCTGCGTCAGGACCAGATACGCATCACTCCATCGCCGCCCGCCCCCGGTGTCGGCAGTGGCACCCAGAAGGCTGAAGGATTTCCCGGGATCCGCAGGGACAACCTGCTCCTTGTCCCTGTTTACGGAACGTCCACTGATGACCGCCTTGGCCATGTCCCTGTCCGAATGGCACCGGATACAGTTCTTGTCGAGTATAGGCTGGATCTCCTTGACGAAGCTGAACCCTCGTTCAGCTCCGTAAAAGGGCTTCAATTTCTGGACCCCCGCCTTCATCGCCAGGGTACCAGGGCGATATCCGGATGGCGGCACCGATGATTTGTCCTCATGACACCCGATGCAGGAGGCATTTTCGCCCGGCATCAGTGTTGACCATGTTCGCATGGTCTGGACGACCTGATTTGTCGCATCCAATAGCTGGAAATATACCGGCGTCCTGGCGGGGACCTCGAAAAAGGCTGATCCATCGGCATAAACATCCGCTTCGCCCAACACCTTTTTAACATCCCACGTACCATTCTTGGTGGAAACACAGGTACTTACCATCGCGCTACCGGCAGGACCTTGGTTATCGTTCCCCCCCATGGCGGCAGGCCGGTACTCAATCGCCACAACGCGCAATTTCCTGACCGTGCCCGGAGGCACACCTTCAAGGCCCGGACCGTAGTAGACGTTCTGCACATAGTAGGAACCGGTTGGCTTGCGATAATCAACCTGACTCGCACGAACCCGTAGAACAGGGCGGGTCATTACCAGCACCGGCTGATTACAGGAGACTTCCGCATCAATGGCGAGCAATTCGCGGTTGCCATCGATATCCATGTAATAAATTCCAAAATGGGGATAATCATACTCGAACCAGTTGGCGCTTTGAAAGTCCCGCGACCTGTCTTTCGGTTCCCGATTTCCCCGGGGATCCCCCTCGAGGGGGGCAAACCCAACAATGAACTCCCGCTCGTTGATGGGATAAGGGTATTGGAACTGGTCCCCGCCCTGCCCGTAGGAATCGACACGGTCAGGACGAGTCTCCCGCACCGGCGCAATCAACTGGACGCCCGCCGCCTCCTGTCGCCCTTTCGTCACATCGATAATTCCCAGCTTGCCGCGCTGTCGACAATGGTGTCCCGAGATCAGGGCGACGACTTTCTGTGTGCCGGGAATACCGCGGGCATGCATGATGGTCGTCGGAAACCAGGAGTTATTCCCGTAAAACTCCGTCTGCCCGGTCCCGTCCATGTTCATCTGGAACAAGGGTTGCGGGAACAATTGTCCACGATCGTTGTAATCCCAGCGGGTATAGATGACCCGCCCGTCATCCAATACCTGGGGATAATTCGTATGCACCTGGTCGAACCCAAGCCGCCGTATGTATTTGCCGTCCTTGTCGCAGATATAGAGGTTGCTCACCTCGGTAAACCAGCAGTCGACGGCCTGGATACAGCGTGTCGAGCTGAAAACAATGTCGCCATTCGGCAGGTAGCAACCCTCATAATCCGCCACGCCTGCCCCGGAGGTCAGCTGGCGGATCTTCCGGGTGGCGATATCCATCTCATACAGGTGATAATCATCGCCGCGGTCCGACTTCTTCCAGGCGAACAGGATGCGTTTCCCATCATAGGACACATCCGGATCCCGGATCACGCCACCCTCGTCCTTGAGCAGGACGTCCACCCGCGCATCCCCCTTCGAGACGTTCATCATGCAGAGCGCCGAGCCGGGCTTGAAATGACGTTCCGCAACCCCGTCGGACACCGCTTCCGTATAGGCATAATGCGAGCCGCCCATATTGAAATGTTTTGTGAAGACAATCCTGTCGGTTTTCTTGAGAAGCCCCCCCAGCCGTGTTGCGCGCCGTTGTTCACAAGCGAGGATATAGAGCTTGCGCCAACGCGGGTCATTCCCGGGCACCTTTTCCGCGACAAGCCTTTCCAGCGCCTCCTGGATCTTCGGGTCGGGTCTCTCCCGGAGCACCTTTGACACCATGTTTTTCTCGATGTCGCAACGCTCCCCACTTGAAAAACATTCAGGAAGATTGGCATTATGGTCCTGCACCATCCAGTCGCGCTCGATCCGAGTCCTCAAATCAAAACCTGGCCCGGCCTCCTCGGCCTTCAGGGGAAAGCACGTTAAAAAGAACAGAAGAAGTACGACGGCCGCAAGAATGGCAGGCCCATGGAGTTGAAACCGGGGCTCGCATAGCGTCCCCGCCCTGTTGCTTGAATTCATGACATCACCACCTTGGCTCCCTTTAACAAACCCCGCCACGTGTGACTAGTGATCACAGAACCTCATCCCGGAAAACGGAAAAGGTAGACCATAATGCCTCAATCCGGTCAATAAGAGATTACCACGTAGCAGGTCAGTTACAGGAAGTGCCCCGCCTCCTTGCATGGCGGGAACCGAACATTTTTGCGCCCCCTGCAACCGACCTCTTGCATTCCCCCCTCACATTACCACTGAGATTGTCATTGCCCATCAGGGGACACTTGTCCTAAAAGGACATGAATAGGGCCATGTGTTTAAAATCGAGGAGCCTAATGAAAATGAAATTTACCAGCCTGAAAGTAGCCTTGTGTGTCGTGGTTTTGGTTCTGCATACCATGCCGGCGAATGCAGGGGATGCAAAGACCACACCCGCAGCATCATTGTCCTGGCCCGGCGAAAGAATTGACACATGGCGCGGGTATACCCGCCACATCTTCACCATCGATGGGTGCAAGGCATGGGTCGTTGAACCAAAAAAAGCCCTGCCGGGCAACCCCTGGACATGGTGCATGGAGTTCCCGGACGCTTTTACCGACCGTACCGGCGTCCCGCAACTTCTTGAAAAAGGGTTCCATCATCTGCATATCGAGGTTGGCAACACCTTCGGTTGCCCGGCCGCCCTCAAGCATTTTGACGCCTTCTACACCGCCATCACCGCAAAGGGATTGGCGCCCAAGGGCACCCTCATCGGCATCAGCCGCGGCGGCCTTTATGCCTACAACTGGGCAAGCCAGAATCCCGACAAGGTGGCCTGCATCTATGGCGATGCCCCCGTTTGCGACTTTAAAAGCTGGCCTGGCGGCAAGGGCAAGGGCACCGGAAGTGCCGGCGATTGGAAGGCCCTGATCACCTGTTACGGATTCAAGGATGAGGCGGAAGCCCTCGCCTGGACAAAAAACCCCGTCGATACCCTCAAGCCCCTCGCCAAGGCCGGAATCCCGCTCATCCATGTCGTCGGCGACGCGGATACCGGGGTTCCTGCCGCGGAGAACACCGCCATTGTCGAGGAGCGCTACAAGGCGCTCAAGGGCGAGATCACGGTGTTTCACAAGCCGAAAGGCGGCCATCACCCGCATGGTCTCGACGATCCGAAACCGGTGGTTGACCTGATTCTCCGGCACGCAAGCCAATCAAAGCCCTGAAGGGGCCTACACGATCAGCATGCAATCGCCGTAGCTGTAGAAAAAATACTTTTCCCGGACGGCTTCGGCATAGGCTTTCCGGATCAGCTCTTCACCGGCAAAAGCGCTCACCATCATGATGAGGGTGGACCGCGGCAGATGGAAATTGGTCAGCATGGCGTCAACGACCTTGAACCGGTACGGCGGATAAATGAAGATCCGCGTCCGTCCGCTGCCAGCGTGAATGGCGCCATCCTCGCCAGCGGAAGTTTCGAGGGTCCTGACGGAGGTGCTTCCCACCGCCACCACCCGGCCACCCTTCGTTTTGGCCCGCGCAATCAGCGCCGAGGCTTCAGGTGTGACCTCATACCGCTCGGCTTCCATGACATGATCTGTCACAACGTCCGCTGATACCGGCTTGAAGGTCCCCATTCCTACATGCAGCGTAACCGTGGCCCGGGAGACTCCCTGTTGATCCAGTTTTGCCAGCAGGGACTCCGTCAGGTGAAGTCCTGCCGTCGGAGCGGCAATTGCTCCCGGAGCCCGCGCATACACGGTCTGGTAAAAGGCCCGGTCGCGCTGGATGACATCACGGGCAGGCTCGTCAGGCCGCTTGATGTAAGGGGGAAGCGGCGGAAGCCCCACCTCTTCCAAGACCTCAAGGACCGGTCGCTCCGAATGCAGGCGAATCAGGATTCCCCCACCCTCCCGCCACCCCGTCACATCCCCCAGAATAAGCCCGCCGGCCAGGATAAGCCGCATCCCGGGCTTCGGTCGCCGTGATGAACCGCACAGCGCCTCCCATTGCCCATCCGGGAGCTCCTCAAGCAGCAGAAGCTCCACCTTCCCGCCTGTCCCTTCCTTCTTACCAAAGATGCGGGCGGGGATGACGCGGGTGTCATTCAACACCAAGCAGTCATCCTGCTTAAGGAACCGGGGCAAATCCCGCACCACATGATGGGACAGGGTTCCCGCCGCCCGGTCCACCACCATCATGCGGGCGGACTCGCGGTCTTCCTTCGGTTCCTGGGCAATCAACCCGGGCGGCAGTTCAAACTCAAAGTCGGATGTTTTCAGCATGTTATTCCCCGATAATCTTGACCAGGACCCGCTTCCGTCGCATCCCGTCGAATTCGCCATAGAAGATCTGTTCCCACGGGCCGAGGTCGAGCCGCCCTTCCGTCAGCGCAACCACCACTTCCCTGCCCATGACCGTTCTTTTCAGGTGGGCATCGGCGTTATCCTCC
Source organism: Verrucomicrobiota bacterium (assembly GCA_011391785.1). Classification (GTDB taxonomy): domain Bacteria; phylum Verrucomicrobiota; class Kiritimatiellia; order CAIKKV01; family CAITUY01; genus JAABPW01. The sequence continues at coordinate 9,986 of JAABPW010000327.1, read as the reverse complement.
GCCCCATTGTGGGCATACTGGGAGTAGGGTTTCTCCGGCGCCAGTTTTTCCAGCCATTTCTCGAAATCGGCATGCAACCCGGATTCATTGTCGTTGATGAAGACGCTGGCCGTGATGTGCATGGCATTGCACAACAGCAACCCTTCCCTGACACCGCTTTCCCGCAAGCAGTTTTCCAGCTCGCCCGTGATGTTGATGAATCCCCTGCGCCGGGGGACATTGAACCATAATTCCTTGCGGTAACTTTTCATGGGATGAGAGGATAGTTGATAGCACAGGCGGGTATCAATACTACAATCGCAAACCCATTCAGCCTTTCCTGCCATGGCACTCGACTTTCGCGCTCTACCAGCGTATTGTGCGCTGTCGCCATGAATAGACATCTTCGAACCACTATCCTTTTCTTGGGCCTTTTGACCGTGATCGGTCTCGGGGCGTGCTGGATTTTCCGTTTTGAAATTCATTATTACCGGAACCGGGCACTTCTTGATGCCGCCGCGGCCCGCTACCAGGTCCCCCCGGCGCTGATTGCCTCGCTGATCTGGCAGGAAACCCGGTTTAACCCCACTAGCCGCGGAAAGGCCGGGGAAATCGGACTGATGCAAATCATGCCGCAAAGCGCCGGCGAATGGGCAAAAGCCGAACACATTGCCGGATTTGACCCCCAATCGCTCTTCGATCCCGGCACCAATATGCTCGCCGGAACCTGGTATCTGGCCAGAGCCCTGACCCGGTGGAGAGCCCAAACCGACCCAATACCCTACGCCCTGGCGGAATACAATGCGGGCCGGTCGAATGTCATCCGATGGGAACGCAATACCGCACAGCGGCCGGAAACGTTCACGGAGTCGATCAGCTATCCCGGAACCCGTAGCTATGTGAGGAATATCCTGCTAAGTTACCGGACCTTCGGGAAGCCGTGGGAAAGATGGTAAGGAAATCAATGAGTCACTGCCGGGGAATCCCCATCGGCAGGTCGGGAAGGTGATGGAGTTATAAATGTCATTTATGGATATTGCATTTCATGTGTCGGCGTTCGCTTCAACAGTCATCATCTGCCTGCTGGTCACCTATCAGCTCATTTTCACCGTCGCCGGCTATGTGCTCCACCGCCGTTCCGGACGTCAGCGTGAAAGATTATTGCAGACGCATACGGTTCTGCCGCCGGTCACCGTCCTGATCCCCGCGCACAACGAGGGAAAAGTTATCGCCGAGACCGTTTATAGCTTGCTGGAGCAGGACTATCCCCGTGATAAATTATCCCTGCTGGTTATCGATGACGCCTCCACCGACGATACACCCGGCATTCTTGACGCGCTCAGCGCAAAAAACCCCCAAGTCCGCGTGTTGCACCGGCTCAAGCACGAAGGCGGAAATGGAAAGAGCGCGGCGCTAAACGCCGCCCTTCCCCTTGTGTCCGACGAGTATATCGCCATATTTGACGCCGATAACCGTCCCGAACCCAGCGCCATCCGGTACCTAGTCACCCAATTGCTGGATGTTCCCACCCTGGGCGCCGCCGTAGGAAAATTCCGGACCGGCAACAAATACCGGAACCTTCTCACCCGGAGCATCAACCTGGAAGGCCTGCTTTTCCAGAACATTGTGCAATCCGGCCGCTGGTTGCTGTTCGGAATCGCCTCGCTCACCGGCACCAATTACATCATCCGTCGTGATGTACTGACAGAGCTCGGCGGCTGGGATGAAAAAGCCCTCACGGAAGACACCGAGCTCAGTGTCAGGATGTACCAGGCCGGACACCGGATCGCGTTTGTCCCCTATGCCTCTTCATGGGAACAGGAGCCGGAGACAGCGGTTGTCTGGCTCAAACAACGCACCCGCTGGGCCCGGGGCAATAATTATGCGGTACTCAAGCTCCTGCGGAATTTCAACAGCGGCGGATCAAAGCTGATTACCCTCGAGATGCTGTTCTCCCTGAGCGTACCCTACCTGTTCCTGGTCGGAATCATCACCTGCCAGCTCACCGGCGCCCTGATGTTCTTCAATTCCTCACTGGATTCAAGCGTGCTTCTCATGGGGCACTTCTGGCTCGCCCCTGTGGTGCTTTTTGTGCTCGAACTGCTTCTGGCCCTGAGTTATGACCGCGAAACATCGCTATCCAATCTGGTCATCGGACTGATGATGTTCATGTTTTATGGATACGCATGGCTCATCGTGATTGTCCGGGCGCTCTACTTCGACATCATCCAAAGAGAGAAGCCACTCTGGGATAAAACCATACGCTTCGACTCAGCGATTGTTGGATGGAAGCCCCTTGCCAGACACTTTACCGAGGAAGGGCCCTCTCCGGAGCCTGAACCCATGCCGGACTGAACCGGTCAGCCGCCCAGGCTGCACAGGTATCGCTCCGTCTCCAAGGCAGCCATGCAGCCCGAACCTGCCGCCGTGACGGCTTGGCGGTAGTGTGAATCCTGGACATCTCCGCAGGCATAAACCCCGGCGATGTCGGTCACGGTATGGCGGGTCACCAGGTATCCCGACTCATCCATGGACAAAATCCCCTTGAATGGACGGGTGTTCGGCTCATGCCCAATGGCGGCGAACATCGCCATCACCGGGATCTCCGTCAGAACGCCGGTTTTGACATTCTTCAGGCGCAGGCCGGTCACCTCGTTCCGCGACACATCCAGAACCTCTTCAACCACCGAGTCCCAGTGAATCTCGATTTTCGGGTGGGCCTTAACCCGGTCAGCCATGATCTTGGAGGCCCGAAACTCATCGCGCCGGTGGATCAGCGACACCTTGCTGGCGAACCGGGTCAGGAACAGGGCGTCTTCCATAGCCGTATCGCCCCCACCCACCACTGCCACAGGCACATCCCGATAAAGGGCGCCGTCGCAGGTCGCGCAGCCCGAAACCCCGCGCCCCATGAGTTTCTGCTCGGATTCGAGACCGATATATTTGGCACGGGCGCCGGTGGCGATGATGACCGTGGTAGCCTCCAGCGTCTGCCCCTCATCCAGGAATACCTTCAGCGGGGTCCCTGAAAAATCGACCCGAACGACATCCCCCGTCACATACCGGGCGCCAAACCGCTCCGCCTGTTCGCGCATCTTCAGCATCAGGGTCGTGCCATCAATCCCCTCGGGAAATCCCGGAAAATTCTCAATATCGGTCGTGGTGGTGAGCTGCCCGCCTGGCTGCATGCCCTCGACGACGACCGGCTTGAGGTTGGCGCGCGCCGTGTAGATGGCGGCGGTCAAACCCGCCGGACCAGTTCCGAGAATAACGACTTTTTCCATAAACTCCTCAAGTGTAACGAAGCACTTCCTCCACGGTCGTGTAGCCATCGAGGATATTCTTGATGCCATCCTGCCGGAGGGTCCGCATGCCCAGTTCAATCGCCTTGTTGCGGATGACCAGAGTCGGCTGACGCTGGTTGATCAATTCCCTGACGGGATCGGTGATGCTCAGGTACTCGTAGATGCCCTTGCGTCCCTTGTAGCCCGTGTTGTTGCACTGGCCGCAACCGGTTCCATAATAGAAATTCTGATCCCCCACGTCTTTACGGGCCAGTCCCAGCCGTTCCAGGACCCGGTCATCAGGCATGTAAGCCGTCTTGCAGTTCGAGCAGACCTTGCGAACCAGCCGCTGCCCGATCACCGCCTCCAGGGTCGAGGAAATGAGATACGGCTCCACTTCCATGTCGATGAGACGGGTAACCGCGCCCGCGGCATCATTGGTATGGAGCGTACTGAAAACCAAGTGACCGGTCAGGGAAGCATGGATGGCGATATGCGCCGTGGTCAGGTCGCGAATTTCACCGATCATCAGGACGTCGGGATCCTGCCGCAGGAAGGCGCGCAACACCCGCTCGAACGTGTTCCCGATGGCATCATTGACGGGCACCTGGATAATCCCGTCAATTTCATATTCAACCGGATCTTCGGCCGTCAGAAGCTTGGTTTCCGTGGTGTTGAGGCGCCGCAAGGCGGAATACAGGGTGGTGGTCTTGCCGGACCCGGTAGGACCGGTAACCACAACGATACCGTTCGGCTTGTCAATATCCAGCAGAAGCGACTGCATGATATCGTCGGGCATGCCCAGATTGTCGATATCCAGCGACACCACGCCGCGATCCAGCACGCGCAACACCACGCTCTCGCCGAACTGGGTGGGAAGACACGAGACACGAAAATCGATCTGGCGGCCACCGATCGTCAACTGGATACGCCCGTCCTGGGGTAGCCGGCGCTCGGCGATATTCAACCCCGACATAACCTTGAGACGGGAAATGACCGGCAGCGCCAGCCGTTTGGGCGGCGGAGCCATCTCGTAGAGGGCGCCGTCCACACGGTACCGGATCTTGAATTCGCTTTCAAACGGCTCAAAGTGAATATCCGAGGCACGGTCCTGAACCGCCTGGTACATCACCAGGTTCACGAACCGGATGACCGGCGCCGAACCTGCAGCCTCCTCGATCCCCTTCTCATCCTCCTGGCCGGCGTTCAACTCCAGGAATTTATCAGCCTGCTCGATCTCGGACTCCAGCGCGTTGAGCATGTCGTTGACCGACGTGCTGTCATCGCCGTACAACTGGTTGACATGGGCACGGACATCATCCTCGCGTGCCAACACGACCTGAATATCCTTGCTCAGGACAAAGCCCAGCTCGTCAATGGTACCCGGGCTCATGAGATCATAGGTGGCGAGCGTGACCGAATTGGCGCCCTTCTCGACGGGAACCACCATGTACATGCGCGCCACGCTGGCGGGAATGGCATGCACCACATCCGGCGGGATATCCGTGGCGGGAAGATTGACCACATGGGTGCCGAGGCTTTCCGCGATCATCGCCAGCAGGGTATCCTGCGGGCAGATGTCCATGTTGACAACAATCTCGCGGACCGACTTGCCGCTCCGCTGATGCTCGTCGAAAATCTCCTGAACCTGCTCCCCCGTCACCAGCCCCTGGGCTTCCAGGAGCTGAAGGATAGGATCGCTATGATGGAAATCCGCCATGCGTCATTTACCTCTTCTTCGCGCGCTGATTTTCTTCAAGTTTCAGGACGACCGATTCGGGATCCTGGGACTTCGTGATCAAATCCTCATAGCTGATGCGACCGGCCTGGTAGAGGGCCATCAAATGGGCATCCAACGTGATCATACCCCACTTGGCACCGGTCTGGATCTCCGAGGTGATCCGGTAGGTCTTGTTCTCGCGGATCAGCGCCTGGATGGCAGGCGTAGTGATCATGATTTCAAAGGCGGCGACACGCCCCGGCCCGTCGGCCCGCACCATGAGCAACTGCGAAACCACGCAGATGACACCCGAGGCGAGCTGGGTGCGTACCTGCGACTGCTGCCCCATGGGAAACGCATCCACAATACGATCCACGGTGCGCGCGGCGCCCGTGGTATGCAGGGTGGCAAAGACCAGATGCCCGGTTTCCGCTGCCGTGATGGCCGCCGACATGGTCTCGAGATCACGCATTTCACCGACGAGAATGACATCCGGATCCTGGCGCAGGGCGCGCCGCAGAGCCTCACTGAACGTCGGCACATCCACGCCGATTTCGCGCTGGGTCACCACGCACTTCTTATGCTCGTGGTAATACTCGATAGGATCCTCAATGGTGATGATGTGACCATCCCGCTCATTGTTGATCAGGTCGATCATGGAGGCCAGGGTGGTGGTTTTCCCGGAGCCGGTGGGGCCGGTCACCAGGATCAGCCCACGCGGTCGAAACAACTGTTCCTTCACCTGGCTGGGCAAACCGATCCCATCCAGACCGAGGAGCTTGGAGGGAATCTGGCGGAGCACCAGGCCGACATTACCCTTGGCCTTAAGCACGCTCACACGGAAACGCGCCGCCTTGCCATAGCCGAAACCGAAATCCGTACCCCCACCCTCGCGGATCTTCTGCTGGTGATCCTCGGAGGTCATGCTCTTCATGAACCGCTCGGTGTCCTCGGGCTTGAGCGGCGTGGCATCGATCGGCTGCATTCGTCCGTGCAGGCGCAACACCGGGGGGGTTCCCACCTGCAGGTGAAGATCAGACGCCCCTTCATCGACCACGAGCTGGAGGAGCTCGCTCATATCAATCTGGCTGCTGTCGATCATTATTCAGCGTCTCCCATTGTCGCACGCAACACTTCATCAAGGGTCGTGACACCCATCACGACCTTCCGAAGCCCGTCTTCCCGCAGGGTACGCATCCCCAGCTCACGGGCACGCTGACGGATTTCAACCGCGGAGATCTTCTCGAAGATCATCCGCTGGATCTCGTCGTTGATCACAAAAATCTCAAAAATACCCGCACGGCCGGTATAACCGGTCAGGGCGCACTTGTTGCACCCGCGCCCGCGGAACAACTGGATCCCGGAGAACTGCTCCGCCGCCGCCCCCAGCAGCCTCATTTCCGTGGCCGTCGGCTTGTGCTCCTCACGGCAATTGTCGCAGACATTGCGGATCAGGCGCTGGGCGACAACCGCCCGGATCGAGGACGCCACCAGGAAGGGCTTCACGCCAATGTCCTGCAGACGGGCAATGGCGCTGGTCGCGTCATTGGTATGCAGGGTGCTGAAAACCAGGTGACCGGTCAGGGAGGCCTCCGTGGCAATACGGGCGGTCTCGCCGTCACGAATTTCACCGATCATCACGATGTTGGGCGCCTGGCGCAGGATGGAGCGGAGCGCGGCCGCGAAGGTCAGCCCGATATCCTCGCGGACCTGAACCTGGTTGATTCCCGACATCTGGTATTCGACAGGATCCTCGACGGTGATGATCTTGCGGTCCGGCCGGTTCACGAAGTTCAGGCAGGCGTACAGCGTCGTGGTTTTCCCCGAGCCCGTCGGCCCGGTCACCAGGACAATCCCGTCCGGCAGGCCGATCAGCCGGGTAAACGTTTCCTGGTCATCGGCAAGAAACCCGAGTTTCGGGAGACCGAGGGCGAGATTCTGCTTGTCCAGAATACGCATGACCACGCTTTCGCCATGTCCCGTCGGCACCGTGGAAACACGCAGATCCAGCTCGCGGCCCTTGACGTTAACCTGGATGCGGCCGTCCTGCGGTGTCCGCTTTTCGGAGATCTTCATGTTGGCCATGATCTTGACGCGGCTGATGATGGCGGCCTGCAACCGCTTGGGCGGACTATCCACCTCCTGCATCACGCCATCAATCCGGTACCGGACGCGGAACCGCTTCTCCAGGGGCTCCAGATGGATGTCCGACGCCCGGTTGCGGTGTGCCTCGTAGATGATCAGACTCACGAGCTTGATGATCGGGACATCGGACTCGGAGACATCGGACTCCTCGCGCAAATCGCTCCGGCCCGAGGCGACCATCGCCACGGTACCCTCCGTGAGCTGGTCGATCATCGTCTCCATCGACGCTTCCGTCGCGTAGTAGCGGTCGAGCGCCACGGCAATTTCAGTAGGCCGGGCCACCACGCCCTCGATCTCGCACTTGAGCACGTAACGGAGACTGTCCAGCGTATCCACTTCCAGGGGATCGCCGATGGCCACCGTCAGGACGTTCTCGTGGCGCGAGACGGGCATGATCCTGTACTTGCGGGCCACGTCCACCGGCACGGAGGCGAGCGCCTCGGGCGGGATGTGCAAGTTGACAAGGCTGATCATCTCCATGCCGAAACGGCTGGAAAGAACCGCCAGGACATCCTCGTAAGTCAGGACCTTCGTGGAAATCAGGGTGTCCACAATGGTGCTGTGGATCGGCATATTCCGCTGGGCAAGTTCAATCTGCTCACCGGAAACCAGGCCCTCTTCCTTGAGAACCTCCAATACATAATCGTCGTTCGAGGTCAAAACGCTGTATTCTCCTCAATCGATCAGATCCCCCAACACGGGACAAAGACTATCAACTCTTACCCCTGTCGGTCAATTGGACAGGTTGCGCTCCAATATTTCGGTGGCCAGCTGGGGATTCGCCTTGCCTTTGCTCAGCTTCATCACCTGCCCGACCAGAAATTTCAAGGCAACGGCCTTGCCGGCCCTGAAATCATCCACCACCTTGGGATTCCCGGCAATAACCTCGGCCACGATCTTCTCGATGGCTCCGGTATCGCTGACCTGAGCCAAACCACGCGCCGCCACAATCTCCTTCGCGCGCCCTCCCTGGTTCAGCATGATCATGAAGACGTCGCGTGCCGTATTGGAATTGATCACCCGGGTTTCGGCCAATTCCACCAGCTCCGCCAGGGCCTCGGCGGGAATGGCGAAGTCCGTGATCGGGATTTCCTTCTCGGACAACGTGCGGAGCACATCGGACATGATCCAGTTCGACGTCGTCTTGGGATTGCTTGACCCGCGGGCGGCCACTTCAAAATAGTCGCCCACGGCCTTGTCGGCCGCCAGCACCTTGGCATCATATTCAGGCAGACCGTACTGGCGCACAAAACGCTCCCGCCGCTGGGCCGGCAACTCCGGCAACAGGGTGGCCCACTCGGCCACCAGCGAATCGGAAAGAACGACAGGCATCAGGTCCGGCTCCGGAAAATAGCGGTAGTCATGGGCATCTTCCTTGGTCCGCATGGAAAAGGTCTTGCCCAGGTCCGCATCCCAGCGGCGCGTCTCCTGGATAATCCGGCCGCCCGAGGAAAGCACCTCCGTCTGCCGTGCAATCTCGTATTCCAGGGCGGCAAAAGCCCCCCTGAACGTGTTCATATTCTTGATCTCGGCCTTGGTTCCGAGCTCCACCTGTCCCTCGGGCCGGAGACTGATGTTCACATCGCACCGCATATTCCCCTCCTCGAGGTTGCAGTCGCTGACCCCGGCATAGAGCAGAATCTGGCGCAAGGCCTGGAGATAGGCGAAGGCTTCAGCGGGTGATTCGATCTCAGGCTCCGAGACGATCTCCATGAGCGGCACGCCGGCCCGGTTGTAGTCAATCCCGCTCCAGGTGGCGTAATGAAGGTTCTTGGCTACATCCTCTTCCTGGTGAATCCGGGTGATACCGATGCGTTTCGCTTTCCCGTCAACCTCGATATCCACCCCGCCACCCAGGCACAGGGGCTTGTCATACTGCGAAATCTGGTAGTTCTTGGGCATGTCGGGATAGAAATAATTCTTCCGGTCAAACTTGCTGAAGGAATTGATCCGGCAACCCAGCATCAGCCCGGTCATGACCGTCAACCGGATAGCGGCGCCATTCATCACCGGCAGGCTTCCGGGATAACCGAGGCAGACAGGGCATACCTGGGTATTCGGCGCCTCACCGAAATTGGTACTGCAGGCGCAGAACATCTTGGACTGCGTCTTCAACTGGACGTGAACTTCCAGGCCGATGGTGACGCGATAGGTCGTCATAACGGCGCCGCCTTCCGCCACTGCGTCGCCTGCTCATACGCATAACCGACCCGCAGAATGGCTTCTTCGCCCAGCGCCGGGCCCATCACCTGCAGACCGACCGGCAGATTATCCGACGTGAAGCCGCATGGAACGGAGAGGCCGCAGATCCCCGCCAGATTGACTGGGACGGTGAAAATATCGCCCAAATACATCTGGAGCGGATCGGCGCTCTTCTCGCCGACCCGGTACGCGGGAGTTGGCGCCACCGGCGACAGGATGGCATCGCAGGACTTGAACGCCGCATCGAAATCTCGGCGGATCAACGTGCGCACCTTCTGTGCCCGCAGGTAGAAGGCGTCGTAATAGCCGCTGCTCAAAACATAGGTGCCCAGGATAATCCGGCGCTTCACCTCGGGGCCGAAGCCCTGCGCCCGGCTTTTCTTGTAGAGATCGATTGGATCCTCGGCCCCCTCCGCACGGAACCCGTAGCGGACACCGTCGAAACGGGATAGGTTGGACGAGGCCTCGGCCGGCGCGATGATGTAATAGGTGGCAATCGCCTCCTTGGTCCGCGGCAGCGAAACTTCGACGATCTCGGCGCCCAGACGCTTGCAGACGGCAATCGCCTCCTGAACGCAGCGCTCCACCTCGGGATCGAGCCCCCCGACGAAATATTCCTTCGGCAGACCAAGCTTCATTCCCTTGAGATCAGTCTT
>JAABPW010000326.1 GCA_011391785.1 Verrucomicrobiota bacterium | reverse complement strand
GCCGGGCCACCACCGTGCATCTTGAGCGCCCGGATCGTCGCCACCACCACCACGGCGCTGGGCTTGAGTCCCGCGAAGCGGCACTTGAGATTCCAGAACTTCTCGAACCCGATATCCGCCGCAAACCCGCTTTCGGTAATGTGATAGTCGGAAAGGCGCGTGCCGATCTCGTCGGCAATGATCGAACTCTGCCCGATCGCGATATTGGCGAAGGGACCCGCATGCACGAAAATGGGCTGGCCTTCCACGGTCTGGACCAGGGTCGGGTTGATGGCATCCACCATCCAGGCCGCCATGGCGCCGTCCACCTTGAGGTCCGCCGTTGTGACTTCCTTGCCGTTGACATCATAGGCGAGGACCATTTTCGCCAGGCGCAGGCGCAGGTCCTTGAGATCCTTGGACACGGCCAGGATCGCCATCACTTCGCTGCCGACGGAGATCTGAAAACCCGAGTCCATCTCAAACCCGTCCATCTTGCCGCCACGGCCGATGGTGATATTGCGGAGCGCCTGGGCACAGAAGTCGATGCACCACTTGACCGTCACCCGCTTGGGATCGATGTTCAGGCGGCGGATCCCCGTCCGGGCCAGCCGCGCGTCATCATAATTGGCCTCATGCTGCATCCGGGAGGTCAAGGCTACCATGGCCAGGTTATGGGCATTGGTGATCGAGTCAATGTCCCCGGTCATCCGGATGGAGAAAGGCGCAAGGGGAATGCACTGGGAAATCCCGCCGCCTGCGGCGGATCCCTTGATGTTGAAAGTCGGACCTCCGCTGGGCTGCCGGATGGCGCCGCTGACGCGTTTGCCGAGGACGGCCAACCCCTCAACCAGTCCAATGGTCGTGGTGGTCTTCCCTTCGCCGAGCGGCGTGGGGGTAATGGCGGTCACGTCAATATACTTGCCGGTAGGCAGGGCGCGGATACGCTCCATGACCAGGCGCTGATCCACCTTGGCCAGTTGCCGCCCCATGGGAATAACCTCGGACTCACGAAGTCCCAATTCCGTGGCAAGCTGCATCACCGGCTTCATGAACGGTTCAGCGGCCTCGGCAATCTGCCAGTCTTTCATCTTCGTCGGATCCAGCACAGGTCGTTTCATGATCTTCCCTCTCTTTGATTTTCTCGATTCACATCACTCCCCGCCAAGCTTACCCTCGCGATGGGCGGAGATGAATTCCACACCGAACATGTCCTCACCCGTGAGGAGCGCCTTCGCCAGCTTGAAAGGCTCGGAGGCGGTATCCACCGCCGCCAGGATCTTGCTGTTCATCTGGAGGGGATCCAGGATGCCGCTGTCGCCGCCAGCCTCGACGACCATCCAGGTAAACACCTGGTTGATCAGCTTGCGGGCAGGCATGCCGAAGGAAACGTTGCTGAGCCCGCCGGTAATGTGGATCGCCGGGCCATGGACCTTGCGGATGGCCGCCACGGCATCAATAAAGGACTGGGCATTGTTGGAATCAGTGGCCACCGGGAACACCAGCGGGTCGACATAGACGTCGCCGCCCTTGATCCCCACCGCCGCGAGCATGGGCATCAGGCGATTGATATTGGCCAGGCGCTGCTCGGTGTCACAGGGCAGATCCTTTTCCCCGGCCGCCGACGCAATCACCACCGCCTTGAACTCCGCCGCCACGGGAATGGATTCCTGGCGCTCCAGCGAAACGGAATTCACCATGGGCCTGGCACGCTTCTGGTCACAGGCTTCCAAACCGGCGCGCAGGATGGCGGGATTCGAGGAGTCAATGCTGAGCGGCAACTTGCTCGTCGCCTGGACCACGCCGGCCACCCACTTGATCGCGCGGCATCTTTCGGCGATGTCGGTGCTGAACTCGTCCACATTCACATCGAGGAACGAGGCGTCGGCCGCTTCCTGGCGCGCGGCCAGGTATTGGAGATAGTTCACCGCCGCGTCCTTGCCGGCCGCATCACCATAAAGCCCCTGCCATACCGCCACGGCGCAGTGCTTGACCTTGCCGGCCGCCCAGTCGGCGGTTTCAAGAAAACGGGCCGGAATCGGGAGGGTGCGCACATCCCCTTTTCCGCCATACACGATGGCGAAATGACCATCGCCCTGCTGCTTCACAAAAGCCCCGCCGACCTTATAGACGCGGGTGCAATGGATATTTTCGCCAACCACGATCAGTGTCTTCATCAGATTCTCCCGTTGTTCTTGCACAGTTCGTCGCGAATGCTACTAAAGCTGACCATATCCTCCACGTTTAATATTTTTGATATTGCACAATCAAGCCTCATTATTGGATAATCCAGCAGCATGAAAACCGACACCGTTGGCGCCAAAATCACCATGTTGCAGAAAGAGATCGCCAAAATATCCGGGCAGGGCGGCATCTTTCAAGGGCTGTACGAGCAACAGGTCATCATCTCGCCCAAGGTCTGCGCCTTCTGTCGCCATGCGCTCGCGCATCCCATTGCCGCCTCCCTCTGCCGGGTGGCCTGCCGGAATGCCACCGTGCACGCCACGGCCTCGGGTGAACCGTATTTCTACCGGTGCTGGGCCAACCTGATGTATGTGACCATTCCCGTGGCCCCCCACAACAAATGTTGCGGCGGGCTCGAGCTGGGAGGATTCTGCATCGTCGGGGAGCAGAATGATATCCGCAATGCGGTCACGCAACTGGCAAGCACCTGGCGCCATGGCGATCCGGCCGCCTTCCTGGCCCTGGTTCCTTCCATTCAGCGGATCTCGCCGAGCGCCCTGCGCGGCCTTGGCTCGCTGGCCATGGAAACCTCATTCTCAAACGGCATCAATTCCAGCGAGTACTTCCGGAAACAAAATGAGCGTTATGTGCAGCAGCGGCGCATCGCCGAGGCGTTTGCCGATATCCGCCAGCAGGAAGTCTCCCCCCCGGACATCCTGGGCGACACCTATCAGCTGGTATCCTTCCTCAATCAGCACGACAAGGTCGGTGCCATGGCCTTTGTTTCCAAGTATCTGGCCAAGCTCCTCATGGCGAGCAACTGGGATCAAACCAAGCTCAAGGCCCATGTCCGCGTCCTGCTGGCCGTCATGACCAGCCAGGATATTCTCGGCGGCACTCCCTGGGCGGTGGCCACCAGCCACGAACTTCAGCAAATGCTCAGGCTTGAGAACGCCACCACCACCGAGGAATGCTGCCACGAGGTGGCCGACTGGATTCAGCAGTACTTTGAAGGAAGAACCTCCTCCGTCAAGGATGGCCGGAGCCTGGGGGAACGCATCACCGGCTGGCTGCTGTCGCATTACCAGGAGCGAATCACGCTGTCCACCGCCTCCCGGGCCGTCGGGGTCAGCTCCTCGACCCTCGTCCACCGCCTGCCGCGGGAAACCGGCAAGACCTTCAAGCAACTGCTTTCGGAAATCCGCCTCTCCGAGGCCAAGAAGCTCCTGGCCTCCACCGCCCTCGAACTCAGCGCCATCAGCGAGACCTGTGGATTCTTCGACCAGAGCCATTTCACGCGGGAGTTCAAGCGCGCCATCAACCTCACCCCGGGGCAATTCCGCAAACTGCTCCACATTTCCGACGAGGCGCTCAAGCAACCCAGCACCCAGAACCTGGACGAAGCCTCGATGATCAGGAAAGCCCGCCAATCCCCGCGTCGGCCCGCCTGATCAATTCTTGGTGTGGGATTGCTCCCATTGTTTGATCTGGTCGCGGAGTTTCGCGGCTTCCTCGAAGCGCTCCTCCACAACCGCTTTCTCAAGCTGATCCTTTAATTGTTCAAGGACAGACTGGAGGGGTGCGGTCTTTTTTTTGGCCGGCCCATCGGCGGGCGCGTCCCCCTTGTCCTTGCCTGCCGCATCTGGCTCAGCCAGGACCACCCCGGCGACATTCATGACCTTCTGGGTCACATACAACGGGGAGCCACACCGCATCGCCAGGGCGAGGGCATCGCTGGGACGGGCATCCACCTCGGTCTCCAGCCCGTCGCGCTCCATCACCAGGACGGCATAAAAGGTGCTTTCGACCAATTCACTGATCACAACCCGCTTCAGCCGGCATTCCATGCAATCCAATATGTTCTTGAGCAAATCATGGGTCATGGGCCGGGGAATGGTCACCTTCTCCAACTGCAAGGCGATGGACTGCGCCTCCGCCCCCCCGATGAAGATAGGCAGCGTCCGCGGATCATCTTCCCCGCGCAACAACACCACAAAGCCCATATTGGATAACGACAAACCCTCTATTTTGACATGTATCATGATTTCATTCCCTCGTTGTCATAACTATACAGCAACCTTGATGCCAATCGCAATCCCGGGGAATAAGAAATCGGATGATTGTTACGGCGCTGGCAGGGGCTTCCGGCAGTAGACGAGGGACATCACGGCAAACGCGGTACCGTATTGCTTGTGGTAGTTGTACAGCGGAAAATCCCACCAGGACCCATCTTCCTCCTGCAACGGCATCAGGAGAGAAGCCAGCCCATCCTGGTATTTCAGAGCGCAATCCGGGCTTAACTCCCGAAGGCTCAAGGCGGCGTAGTAGTGGCCATAGTAGTAAAAGTAGCCGGCGATATGAAACCACGATTCATGCGGAATGGGTCGCTTGCGGCCGATCGAGAGCCAGCCGTTGCGCTCAATCAGCCGGTCCAGCCACTCGGTGGTGACCTTTTGCGTAATGGTCTTGTCGCCCCAGGCCCGCAACGCCAGGTTACAGACCTGTGACCGGCCCAGGCTGCCCGCGGGCAGATTGATCTGGGACACTTGATGATTCTTCCACATTTCGCCATAGAGATAGGTGTTATCGGGTTTCCGCTGCCGTTGAATCGAGGCAAGGGCCCGCCGGACAAGGTCATCGGGAACATCCACGCCGAGCTGCTTGGCCTGATGGAGCGCCACCAGCACGGTTGCCGTGCAAAACGGGAGGGAAGTCGAAGCCGGCCGTTGCGAGCTGAATTTTGTATCAAGATAACCCCAGCCGCCATCAACCGACTCAAAGCGTCGCAGGAAATCGACCTGGGAGCGGATGACCCCACGAATCCGTTTGGCACGTTTTGTGTCGCCGGTCTCCCGCCGCGCCATGTCCACAAGGGCCTGAATGCCGTAGGCGTGTCCCCAGATGTTGTACATCACTTTCGGATCGGACCGGCGCAGACCCGCCAGATTCTCCAGCAACCACTCCTCGCCCTGCGCGATCGCCTGCCGGACACGGGCATCATGATCAGCCGCGCCGGTCTCGATCAGGGCCTCCACGCTCAACGCGGTAACCGCGGCACGAAACGCCTGGTGCCCCTCGGGGACCGGGGCAAGGATATTCAAATCCTTGGTGTTTTGCGCCGTACCCCAGGAACCGTCCTGGTTCTGGTCCTTGACCAGAAACTCCACCCCGCGCTGGATCGAACGCTCCAACTCCGCCGGAGTCGACACCCCTGCCCCGCCCGCCTGCGCCACGGCAATCAGCAGCACGCCGGCCAGGAAAAGAACGCGGCCTCGGATAGTGGGGTACATGACTTTCACGTTACTCCGGTTTCTTCATCTGGATCTTGTCGCCCTCGTCCAGCCCTTCAAGGACTTCAATCATCTTGTCATTCGAATCACCGGTCTTGATCTTCCGCTTCTCGAACTGGCTATCCGTCTTCTGCACATACACGAATTTCTGTTTCCCTTCCGTAAACACGCTGTCCGTCCATGCGAGCAGGACGGCACCCGAAGGCGGAGCCGGGACCGAAACCTTGCAGAGCATCCCGGGTACCAGGCGCATCGCGGATTCCCTGCGAAAGGACAGCGTGGCCTGATAGCCGCCACCGGGGAGCGGGATCTCGCCGACGGCCTCCACGGTTACCGGGAATTTCCTGTCGGGCTCGGACACCCTCGTCCCCTCGCCTACCGAGCCAGCCTGGACCCGGGAGAGCTCGGATTCGGGAACAGAGGCCTTCACCACCAGCTTGGCCGGATCGACCACCGTCATGACCACTTCGTTGATGTACACCTTGCCGCCCGGCACCAGCCGCTTTGCCACCGTGGCGCCAGTACTCCACTTGCCGTCATCCCATGCGCCATAGAAAACAAGGCCATCCTGCGGCGCACGGAGGTTTATCCATTCAAGCCCTTTTTTCAAATCCGCCAGCCGCTGCTGGAGTTTCTTCTGGTCCCGCTTGAGCTTCTCCACCTCGAGTCGCTTCTTGGCCAACAGCATCGGCAGGGACTGCTCGGAGAAATCCGCGGCGATCTGGTCCTCCTGCTTCTTTGTTTTCCAGTAGCGATCCCAGCGCGGGACCATGATGTTCAGCTCCCAATCGGCGCTAAGCCGCTTGGTCTCAAGGGCACGTTCGGCGGAATCGACGGCGAATTTCTGCCGCTTCAGGATGATCTCCTCGGTCTCCTCGGTCAGGTCCTTGGCGCGATACATCTGCTTGAGCTGCTTCAACTCCTCCTTGGCGTTCGCCAGATCCTGTTCCTCCTTGCGGACGCCGAATTTTGCCGCCTTTTCCTGTTCAGCCCGGCCGGTCTTCTGGAAGCGGTTCAGCTCATCATCAGTTTCGCGGAGAATGCGCTGGCCTGCCTGAATCTTGAGGGGCGTGGTCTGTTCGAGGTTCTTCAGTTCCGTCTGGGCCAGTTCCACAGCCGATGCCCATTCCGGCATCACTTGTTCCAGGTCCTCGATCTGAACCGCGATCTTGCCCGGATCCAATTTCACCAGCACATCGCCCTTTTTCACCGGCGTTCCATGGGGCACGGCCTCCAGAACCGTCCACTCCGCATACAGCGCGGCTTCAATACGCGGGGACCAAAGCAGCGAGTCGAGTTTCACCGGCTTCATTTCGGCCGCCTCAAAAACCCCATCCAACTGCACCGGCTGCTTCAGGGGGCCTTTCCCCACGACATAGGTCGCCGGCGCTTCCGCCTTCTTTTCCAGGAGGGCGGAATCGTTTGTGCCGGCAAACCCCAAACCTGATGCCAGGACTAATCCAAGGAAATATCCAAGCCGAACTTCAGAATAAATCATGGTGAACCTTTCCGCATCTCAATCACATGCCACTTGAAACCAAACCGGGTCAAGATGAGCGCAATAGTAGACCAAATTCATCCCGCCAACACAATCCCCGATGACGCCCCCTCCCTGATGGCGGACGATCCCCTTGTTTGGAAAGGCTGCTTTAAGGGATCCATATCGCCTGCTTAAACTATTAAGCATTGGGGTTTACGCGCAATTTCCGGCGCACCCTGGAGACCGGGATTCGGGCCTCATCTCATTCCAGCGATAATCCCACTCTTGTGATCTGAACCCACTTGCCGTCCAGGGAAACCTTGGCATAGACAAACCACCCCGCAGGCGGATCCAGTGCCAATTGCCAGCAACCGTCCTTGACCTCTGCCACACGAAAGGACTTCGCATCGAGTGTCGGACACTGGAGGTACTTGGAGTCGACAGGACCGAGAAGATACTTGTCCTTGAAAAGCTGATTGTACTGCTCGACCGCCAACTTGCGCGCCGTGTTCTCGTCAATCCCGTTTTTCAGCGGCGCGGCGGCGATAAACAGGCCGCAACAGGCCAGAACCACGACCGACATCCATATTTTCTTCATGTTATCTCCTGGACCGGGCATCAGCGGACACCATCCGAATGACCCATCTGAGGGTCAGCAGGTTGCGTTGCGACGCCTTGTTCGGCTCTGCTGCTGACTTCGATTCTCCGCCCTGATGAATAACCGACTGCGCTTATCGTGAACACCTTGCCAGATGATGAATAGACAATGTCCTTCAATAGTTCAGGCTGCCCGCCATCAGGGTACGTGAACGGAAGCACACCAAGTTTTCCCGGATACATCCCATGCTTGAACTTGTATTCCTCCAAAAGGCGGCATGACTCGTCGATCAAGGCACGCTGACCTGATTCCTTTGCGATGAGTTTCGCAGTGTGCCACATCGTTCCGATTACGAGGCCGATGGCCAACAGCGCTATTACACCTAGCAGTTGTATCGTCAGTTTCATTCTTATGCCTAACGTTCCGGATCGCCCCACGGAGGAGACAAGCCGGACTAAGCGACCGGTGGCTGAAGCTAATATGGTTTTGATAAATGTTCAGAGGCAAAAACCAACAACCACCCGACAAGGGTTACGGCTATTCCAATGCAGCCAGCCCCAGTGACATTCCCCGCCGTTTTTTCAGCATCATTTGCAAGTGACGTGCCCGCAGTTGAGTATTTGCATGTCAAATGCCTGCCCAATAAGATTGAAGGAATGTATGCAATGACCTCTAGCGGGAATGGATAGAGCAACCATGGACGCAAACTAACACAACACAGCGGAAGCACCCAGTGAGAAGTACACGCGACAAGCGACAGGACCAGTAGCGCATAGGTTAACTGCGTCGCCCCATACTGAAGCATCGTTCGCCTGTTTTCAAAAACAGTGATCATCACATATACGAGAAAACAAAAGTATGCGAAACCAATCATATCTTAGACTTCGACGTCAGTCCTGAGGCGTTCCGAGACCTGTGCCTGGACGGGCGGAGGAATCGCCTCCGGGGCTTGAGTCGCCCTCTTCATTCCTATTCACGATTCGATCCGCCTCCTTCAACAAGGCCAATTCGGGGTAGTTGAAGCGGGACGGGGAATGGTGGTTCCCGATGATGTTCCGCACGATCTCAATCTTTTCCGGCGGGAATCCGATGGAACGGAGCAGGTCGGCGGCAACGGGCGGGCCGTATTCCTCCTGAGTCCGGCCGTTGTTGTAGCCGTGCTTCTCCTCCGACACCTTGATACCGATGTCATGCAGGAGGGCAGAGGCAATCACAATGTCCGTGTCACACCCGGGATGGTCTTCCAGCAGGCGGTCCGCATGATGCAAGACGAGCAGTGCGTGTTCTATCCGCCGGTCGTCGCGACCGAAGTACTCAACAAGCGCTCGCGTCAGTGTGGCACGTAAGTATTTCATTTTTCCATCCTTCTGAGCTTCCTCAATGCGACATGACTAAAACTGCTAACATATTCGGCTTTTCCCGAGAATCAATCTCCAGTACGTTTGACCCAAATGCAAATCCAAGACAAGTCATTTTCCTGAATGAGCAAAAACATCAATACTTCACCTTCCCCGATCCATGACCCCTATGCCGTGTGGCGAAGCCGCAATTACAGGTTGTTTTCGGTCGGCTGGCTGGTTCTGGTGATGGCCGGCCAGATCGAGACCATTGCCGTGGGAATCCATGTTTACTCCCGGACCTCGAACCCGATGGCACTGGCCTGGGTCGGCCTGGCAAAGGCGATGCCGGTCATTCTCCTGTCGATCGCCGGAGGTCAGCTGGCTGACCGGTTCAACCGCCGGTCGGTCATGATCCTGACCCAGATCCTGGGATTGTTTTCCATCGCAGGGCTGGCCGCCCTGGTGATCCTGGATGCGCCGGTTCATTGGTTTTACCTGTTCCTGGTGATAAGCGCCGTGAGCCAGGCACTGGGCTCACCGGCCCGTTCCGCCATCCTGCCCGAACTTGTGACTCCCGCCCTTTTCAGCAATGCCATGGCCTGGAACTCAAGCCTGTTCCAGCTAGGCACCATGACCGGTCCGGTACTGGGCGGCGTGCTCATGGGGGCCAATTACAATACGGCCCCGGCCTTCGCCCTGGCCCTGACGCTGCGGTTCGCCTGCCTCATGACCGTCATCATGCTGACCACCGGCCCCGTGACCCGGAAGATCGAGGAGGTCTCGGTCAAAAGCCTCATGGCGGGCGCCAGTTTCGTGCGCAATAACAAGGTCATTCTCGCCACCATCACCCTCGACCTCTTCGCCGTGCTGGTGGGTGGCGCCGTCTACCTGCTCCCCCTTTATGCCCAGGACATCCTTCATGTGGGAGGGCTTGGGCTGGGACTGTTGCGAACCGCCGAAGCCGTGGGTGCCATTGTGATGGCCATGACCATTGCCCATCTTCCACCCATCCGGAATGCCGGACGCACCATGCTCTGGGCGGTGGCGGGCTTCGGCGGCGCTACCATCCTCTTCGGAATCTCGCACTGGTTCTGGCTCTCCCTGATAGCCATGTTCCTGATAGGGGCCTGCGACAATATCAGCGTCGTGGTACGCCACACCCTCGTTCAGGTGCTCACCCCGGATGCGATGCGGGGACGGGTCTCTGCCGTGAATAACATCTTCATCGTGGCCTCTAATGACCTTGGCGGCTTCGAATCGGGCCTCACCACAAAACTCTTCGGGAACATCGCCACCTCGTTAGGCTGGGCGGAAGCGGGGCTGTCGTCGCGTGTTGCCGGGGCAGTCAGCTCGGTCATGTTCGGCGGCATAGGCGCCATCCTCGCCGTTGCCGGCTGCGCGAAACGCTGGCCTGAACTCCTGAAGCTCGGATCCCTCAACGACATCAAGCCCGCCGAGGAAATCCTGGCCCGCGAGAAGGCCGCCGAGGAAGAATCGCTGAAATGACTTTATCTCCTTCGTCTCACCCGCTATTCTCGCGGCCATGCATACACCAAAATTTTTCATTCAGGCGGCCATGCTGGCAATTGTGGCGGGCGCCGTGGCAGGAACCAAGCCCGCCCTCGCCGGGGTCGGCCAACTCCGTCAATCCACCGTAAAGATCTACGTGACGGTTCAGCAGGAGGATTTCCTCCAGCCCTGGCAGGCCCGCCCGCCGCTCAACGGCAACGGGTCCGGCTTTATCATCAAGGGCAAGCGTATCATGACCAACGCCCATGTCGTCTCCGATGCCCGCTTCATCGAGGTCCAGCGTGACGGTGACACCAAGAAATACCCGGCCACCGTGGCATTCATCGGCCACGACTGTGACATTGCCGTGCTGACCGTAAAGGATGAGTCGTTCTTCGCGGGGTCACGGCCCATGACCATCGGATCCACCATGCCCTCCCTCAACGACTCCGTCCTCGTCCTCGGTTACCCCATGGGCGGAGACCGGCTTTCGCTGACCAAGGGCGTTGTCTCCCGGATTGACTACAGCCTTTACTCCCACAGCACGGTTGATGGTCATCTCATCATGCAGGTGGATGCCGCCATCAATCCCGGCAACAGCGGGGGTCCGGTCCTGTACGGGGACAAGGTGGTCGCCATCGCCTTCCAGGGCATCATGGGCGCCCAGAACCTGGGCTACACCATCCCCCTCCCCGTCATTGAGCATTTCCTCAAGGACATCGAGGACGGGAACTATGACGGGTATCCGGAACTGGGAGTTACCCATCTGGAAACCAGCAACCCTGCGTTGCGGGCCGATCTCGGCATGCCCCCGGGCAGTAGCGGCGTCGTGGTCGGTTATGTGGATCCCTTCGGCGCGGCCGCCGGCTTCCTCAAACCCCGGGATGTCCTGCTTGCCATCGATGGGCATCCCATCGCCAACGACGGCTCGGTCGGGCTCGAGGGCAATAATGTGGAATATGCCGAGCTCATTGAGCGCAAGCAGTGCACCGAAAAGATCATTTTCACGATCTGGCGCGACAAGAAGACCGAAGCGGTAATCATCCCCTTGAAACGCCGGCCGGATCCCTTCATCTTCAGGCAGACCTACGACCGCAAACCTGAATATGTCATCAGCGGGGGCCTGGTATTCACCCCGCTCAGCCGCGGTTACCTCGCCACCCTGGGAAACGATCTCAACACACCCGCCGCCCAGCGCCTGCTGTACACCTCGCGTTACGCCAAGCTGGACAATCTCCACAAGGGGAAAACACAATTTGTCGTGCTGGCCAGCCGCCTGCCCCACCCCGTAAACACCTATTGCGACAGTCACCTGAACCAGATCCTGGCTTCGGTTAACGGCAAATCCGTCAAGACAATCGGAGATATTCCCGAAGCCCTGAACGCCGTGCAGGGCGGCTTTCACATTTTCCGTTTCGAGGGAAATGACAATCCCCTGATCCTGGATGCCCGCATGGTCGGCCAGGCCGACGGCGAAATCCTGAAGCAGTACAATGTCCCCGCCGCCACCTTCATTCAGAAACAGGAGCCCACCAAGTGAAATTCCTCCCCTTCATCCTGATCATGATCCTGTCGGTCACCATGCCGACTGTCGCCCAGACCACCAACAACCTGCACCAATGCATCGTCGAGGTGCTCGTCACCGCGCAAACCTTCGACTCCCATGTCCCCTGGAAGAAGAACCGTCCCGAAACCCATGCCGGCTACGGCGTGGTCATCGCCGACGGACGACTGGTCACCACCGAGGATCTCGTGCGCAATGCCGTGCTCGTCGAAATCCGGCGCCCCGGCGATGCCAACAAGATCAAGGCCACCGTCGTGGTCGCCGATCCGCGTGTCAATGCCGCCCTGCTGGCCGCCCCCACCCCCGGCTATACGCCTGCCGAATGGGCCGCCCCCGTCAAGACCGGCGCCAAAATTCAGCTGGCCCAGTTCGACGACGCCGGGCAGCGGCAAAACGGCGAGGGACGCATCACGGGGATCGAGGTGGCCTCCCTGCCCAACGCCCCCCACAGCATCCTGACCTTCCAGGCACTCACGGACCTCAAGCTGGACAGGGTCGGCGCCCCCGCCTTTCATGAGGGAAAACTTGTGGGCCTGGTCATGCAATACGACGAGAGCAGCCAGACCAGCCGGGTTCTGCCCGCCGCCGTCCTGAAGCGCTTTGTGGATGACGTCAGTAATCCGCCCTACCGCGGTATCGCCGTCGCGGGATTCACCTGGGTTCCCCTGATCGAACCCGCCAAGCGCCAGTATCTCGGACTTCCGGACGACGACCGCGGCGTGATGGCACTGCGAACCATTCCCGGCTCGAACATCTCGAAGGTATTGCAGTCCGGTGATGTCATCCTCACCTGGGATGGATGCCCCGTTGACTCACAGGGTTATTACGATGATCCCGAGTTCGGGCGGCTGATCCTGATCCACCAGATAGCGGGCCGCCGCCATCCGGGCGACGACATCACCCTCACCGTCTGGCGCAACAGGAAGCAGGAGGAGATTAAGTTCAAACTCGATGCCTATGATGATTCCCGGTCTCTGGTTCCATTGAATATCGAGGGGCTACAGGCTGAATACCTGCTCGAAGGGGGACTCCTCATCAGGGAACTTTCCGCCGATTACCTGCTGGCTGCCGGCGCCCAGTGGATGATCCGGTCCAATCCCCGCCTCGTGAACATCTACCTCACCCGGTCTCAAACTCCCGCCAAAACAGGGGATCGGGTTGTCATCCTTTCAGCCATTCTCCCCGACCCGATTAATGTCGGGTACAAGATGATACGCGATGAAGTCATCACCGCCGTCAACGGGAAGCCCATATCCAACATGAAGGATGTATTCGCCATACGCGACAGCGACGGCCTTCTCACCAAGCTCTCAACTCAAACCCTGGGCATGGATCTGGTTTTAGACAAGGACACGTTGCCGGAGGCCAACCGCCGGATTTCAGAGCTCTACCGTATCCAGAAACTGCAACACCGGAACCCGCTTCCGCCGGTCGGACCGGTGAGGAGGAATTAAATCCCCGCCCCATCCTCGAAAATATTGGCCAGCTTGGTCATCACGAGGTCGGCATCGGGGCCATCGGCACGAACTTGGACCTTGTCACCTTCGGATGCACCAAGGGTCAGCACCTGCATGATCGAGCAGGCATCAGCGAATTTACATCCCTTGCATGACAGCGAAAGATTGCACTCGTGCGACTTGGCCAGTTTGACAATCTCTCCGGCAACCCTCAGATGAAGACCATGCGCCGATCTCACGGTCATTTCTTTCGTTTTCATATATCACCAGTAATCAGATCATGTAACTCATGGCGAACTGGGATTCCCGATCCTTCTGATTCTTCACCAGTTGCTTCAAGGTAATATCAGACATCGTTTTCTTGATGCTGGCTTCAATCTTGTTCCAGACCTCCCGGGTCACGCAGAAGGAACTCCGATCGCATTTTCCCGGCTCATCCACGCAATCCACCACACAAACCGGTCCTTCCAGTACCGAAATGACATCCAGAAGGGTGATCGCATCTGCCCCCTTGGCCAGCACATACCCCCCCTTGGCTCCGCGCGATGAGTTCACAAAGCCCGCCGATTTCATGGGATTAATAACCTGCCACAGGTATTTTTCTGAGATTCCCTGGCGCTGGGCAATGTCACGCAATATCACAGGCCCCGACTCCTGATGTGCCGCAATATCGAGCAATACCCTTAACCCATACCGACCTTTTGTAGAAATTTTCATCGGTTCGTCTCACTTTCAAACAAATTACTCTACTATCACCATCATTTGAGGAGAGTTTATATTTTTTCGTCGATAATGTAAATAGAGATGAAGATATGAAAGTATTGGGTCAGTTACAGGAGGGGCGTCCCCGTGGCCTTGTGCCACGGGTCGCGAAAATGTTCGGTTCCCGCCACGCAAGGTGGCGGGGCACCCCCCATAACTGACCCATTAAATGTGAAATCCTGTTGACAAACAAAATAAAATACATTACCTTCTCTATCAATTGAGTAGAGATGGTGACATGGATCAACACATCGAAACATTACTCGCGCAGGCTGGCAACAGGAGAGACGAGAAAACTGGCGCCATTTCCACGCCCATCTACCAAACAGCATCATTCAGGCATCCCGGCTTGGGAGAATCGACGGGATTTGATTATTCCAGATCGTCAAATCCCACCCGTCAAGTCCTTGAGGAAACGATGGCAGCCCTCGACGGGGGTATTCGAGGATTTGCCTTTGCTTCCGGCCTGGCCGCCATTGATACGGCTCTTCATCTTTTCAAAAGCGGCGACCGGATCATTGTCACCGAAGACCTGTACGGCGGAACATTCCGGCTGTTCGAGAAGGTTTTCCGTCCTTTTGGCCTAGAGGCCATCTATGTGGACACCAGCAACCTGGAATCGGTCGAAAAGTCGCTCCAACAGCCCGGAGTAAGCGGGATTTTCATTGAATCGCCCACGAATCCCCTCCTTAAAATTGCCGATATACGCGCCATCTGTTCCCAGGCCCGGCCTCTCGGCATCCTGACCATTGTGGACAACACCTTCCTGACGCCTGTTTTCCAGCGTCCCCTCAAACTTGGAGCCGACATGGCCGTCTATAGCGCGACCAAATACCTGGCCGGCCACAATGATGTGGTGGCGGGGGCCATAACCGTCACTGATGCCGCCCTGGCTGAACGGCTCGCATTCTATCAAAACGCCATCGGGGGAATACTCGGGCCACAGGATGCATGGCTGACGCTCCGTGGCCTGAAAACCTTGTCGCTACGCGTTCACCAGCAGCAGGACAATGCCATGCGGATTGCAAACTGGCTGACAACCCACCCTCACGTGGGGAAGGTTTACTACCCCGGGCTCCCCCATCATCCCGGCCGCCATGTTCTCGAACGCGAACAGATCGGTCCCGGTAGCATGATCGCCTTCGAAATCGATGATGCGACCCGGATTCCCGCCATCCTGTCCGGCGTGAAGGTATTCCTGTTTGCCGAGAGCCTCGGCGGGGTGGAATCGCTGATCACCTATCCCGCCGTGCAGACCCATGCCGATATCGATGCGTCCACCCGTGACCGTCTCGGCATCAACAACCGCTTGTTAAGGCTGTCTATCGGCATTGAAAATGCGGATGATCTCATCCAAGACCTCAAGGAACTACTATGAAACTGGACACCTCTCTGATTCATTCGGGCAAGGATCGCGACCCCTTCACGGGCGCCTCCAGCATCCCCATCTACCAGACCTCCACCTTCGCCCAGCCCGATCCTGAACATCCCGGTCCCTACGACTATGCCCGCGGCGGGAACCCCACCCGTGAAGCCCTTGAGCATTCCATTGCCAAGCTGGAAGGCGGAGCGACCGGACTGGCCTTCGCCTCCGGCGTGGCGGCTACCTCCTCCGTGCTCCTGCTGTTCAAGCCCGGTGATCATCTGGTGGTCGGTCGCGACATCTATGGCGGCACCTACCGCATCCTGACGACCCTCTTCTCGCGCTGGAAGCTGGACTACTCCTTTGTCGACAGCACCAACCCTGACGCCGTCCGCAAGGCCATCACCCCCGCCACCAAGGCCATTTTCGTCGAAAGCCCGGCCAATCCCCTCCTCACCATAACCAATTTGCGCTCCATGGCGGAAATAGCCAAAGACCATAACCTCCTTTCCATCATCGACAACACTTTCATGACGCCCTACCTCCAGCGTCCACTGGAACTCGGCTTTGATATCGTGGTTCACAGCGCCACCAAATTCCTGGGTGGCCACAGCGATCTCATTGCCGGACTGGCCGTAACACGCGATGAATCCCTGGGACGGCAGCTTAAGGCCATCCAGGTCACCTTCGGGGCCATCCTGGGGCCCCAGGACTCCTGGCTCGTCCAGCGTGGTATCCGCACGCTGGGTGTAAGACTGGAAGCCCAGCAGAAATCCGCGGAAAAAATCGCCCTCTGGCTCCAGGGCCAGCCCTCCATCAAAAATGTCTTTTATCCCGGACTTCCCGAACATCCC
>JAABPW010000324.1 GCA_011391785.1 Verrucomicrobiota bacterium | reverse complement strand
CGACCGCATCATTGCCAGCAAGACGTTCCTGAACCGGCAGAAGGACCGGATGGCATTGCCGGCCTTGAGGTCAGCTAGGAAAGCCTTGTCACAATAATCCCGAGAGCAACCCCAGGAGCTCGTCCTTGACCGGGCGGTCCTGCACGACTTCCATGCGCTTCTGCTGGGAGGCCTGAACGGTCTGTTTCAGGGAGCTGTCATGGCAGATCATTCCCATCAGTTCGGCCAGTTCCTGCGGACTGAACTCCTCGATCAAAATCCCGGCATCGCCCATCGCTTCGGGGGTTCCACCGGTGCGGCGGGCAATCACGGGGACGCCTTTGTGCATGGCCTCGAGCAGGGGCAGGCAATAGCCCTCGTGCTGGCTGGTGGTCACGAAACAATCGGCGACATCGTAGTAGGCTGATAACCCGGCAGGCGAGGCGAAGCGCTCGAAGAAGACCGTGTCGAGTTCCAGCTCCGCCGCGAGCATCTTGAGCATGGCGTAATAGGACGGGGCGCTGCGGTCGGATCCCACAATCAGCAGCCGGCTCTGCGGCTCGATGTTCCTGTGGAACCAGGCGAAGGCCGAGATCAGGTCCTCGATGCCCTTGTTCGGGGCAATCCGGCCGACAAACAGGATATTCTTCATGGGGACCGCGAACTTCGCCAGCACGGCGGGATCCGGCGGGATATCGAGGTCGGCTGCGTTGAAGAGCAGGGGAAAGACTTTCACGGTGGGGGCCCCGAGCGCCCTTGCCTCGGCGGCATTGAATTCCGAATCCGCCCAGACGGCATCCATTCCGGCGAGGATCGAAGGCAGGCCTTGCCGGGCCTCGGTGAGTTGCCGGGCAATGGAGGCATCGAAGGGAATGAAAAATTCCGGCGGCGTGATGTTGTGGTAGATCAGGATTTTCCGCGCCGGCGAGGCCAGGAAGACGTCGGTCGCGGCCGAGGCGATGGAATAATGGCCGATGGCGATATCGGTCGCCTGCTGCCGGTATTCGCCGAGCGGGCGGCAGTCGCCCGCCGCCTCCGGGGCGATGCGATCGGCCGGGGCATAAATCTCGGAGGCAAAGCCCAGCTCCCGGCAAAGCGACCGGAGTGTCAGCGCCTCATGGGAGATGGCATCGCCCCGGGCGAATCCGGCCAGGACCTGATGGATGGACCCGGGCTTCACGGCCGGTCCTTTCCGCGGAGGGAGGCCAGGTCGGCCTCCAGCTGCAGAATCCGCTGCTCGAGGTCGGCGATCCGGGCCTGCTGGAAATCCGCCGCGCTGATCACCAGCTCGTTGATGCTGTTCTGCTGGAAGGCCATCCGGTCATGCTGATACCTCAGCAATTTCCACAGGAAGCCCTTCAGCTTGCGCAGCAGGGAGCCGGCGGCGCCGGGCTTGCCCGGGACGGGAAATGATTCCGTGCTGACCGCGTAACGGAGCCTCATCAGCCGGGCGTAGCGGTTCAGGTAATCCAAAGTGTTCCGCGAGTGCTTGAGGGACAGGGCGGAATCCCCGGGCGACCAGCGCGACAGGGTGCCCTGGTGGCGCCGGGCCTGGCGTTCCAGGGTGGCGCCGATATCGGAGGAACGGTCCTGTCCGGCGATGGTCAGGCGCATGGTCCCGGCTCCTGTTTCCATTCACTTGGCATATAGCACATGCCTTCGAAGGGCTTGTCCGACTCCACGCCGATCGCGAAGGCGTGGTCCAGCCGGTGATAGTTGACCTTGTGATCGGCGGAGTGGACGGAGAACGAGAACAGGTAGGTGCCGCCGGCGAGGTTCAGCGCGGGGATTTTCAGCGAGACGGTGCCGGTTCCCGACAGGGCCGGGATGGCGACGTTCTCGATCTGGGAATTATTGCCATGGACCAGATGCCCGTTCTCGTCGCTGATCCCGAACCCGAACACGGAGGGGCCCACCGGGGTTTTGGCCTCGTAGTGCAGGCGCACCGAGAGGGACTGGCCCCAGGAGAACTTGGTGGTTTCATGGCCGGTTGCATCCAGGAACTGGGCGCCGGTCAGGATCACCTCGCGGGTGCCCCATTCGCGGCGGCGCTCGGAGCTCATCTGCTCGCGCCAGAAGGACTGGTACTGCCCGATGACCTGCGTCGGGCTGCCATGCCCCAGGACGCGGCCGTGATCCAGGAACAGGATCTGGTCGCTGACCGACTGGATGGTGTTGAGGTCATGGGAGATGATCAGCATGGTCTTCTTCTGTTCCCGGAATTCCGCCATGCGGCGCAGGCACTTGCGCTGGAAGGAGGCATCCCCCACGGCCAGCACCTCGTCCACCAGCAGGATATCGGGATCCACCTCGACGGCCACGGCGAAGCCGAGCCGGACATACATGCCCGAGGAATAATGCTTCACGGGCTGCTCGATGAACTGGCCGATATCGGCAAATTCTACGATGGCATCAAAGCGCCGATTCATCTGCTCGCGGGTCAGTCCCATGATGGCGCCGGCGAGAAAGACGTTCTCGCGTCCTGTCAGGTCCGGGTGGAATCCCGCGCCGAGCTCCAGCAGGGAAGAGATCGTGCCGTTGGTCTTGAGGGTGCCCTCGGTTGGCATCATCGTGCCCGCCAGCAGCGAGAGGAGGGTGCTCTTGCCGGCGCCGTTGGCTCCGATGAGGCCCAGGGTGGAGCCGCGTTCAACCGTGAAGCACACATCCTTGAGGGCCCAGAGCTCGCGCGTGGCCGCATCCGGACGGCGGAGCCGGTCCATGACCAGGGACTTCAGGGTATTGCCCCCGGTGTTCCGCAGGCGGAACCGCTTGCCCACTCCCTCAACCTGTATGGCGATATCACTCATAAGTGTCCGCATACTATTGCGTTCGCAAGGGGGCGATGTCAAGGAGGCGGATAAGAAACCCGAGCCTCCCGCTCCGTGACAGACAGGATTGACAAAGCCTTGGCCTCGTCCTTAAAGTCGCGTTTTTAACGGGCGGAAGGAGCTAGTCATGATTCTGGACAAACTGGACAATGCGATGCGCTATGGGGGCCTGCATCCCCGCTTCCGGCAGGCGTTTGACTGGCTTCGGGTGCAGAATCCGGCAGCGCTTGCCCTGGGCCGGAACGAGATCGACGGGGACGCCCTGTATGCCAGCGTGATGCGGGAAAACGGGCGGGGACAGGCGGCCGCCAGGTACGAGAGCCACCGCCGTTATATTGATATCCAATATCTGGCGGAGGGGACGGATCTCATGGGCTGGGCGCATCTGGAGGGAACCCTGAAGGGGCTGGGGTACGACTCCACCCGGGATCTTGAGTTCTATGCGGAGCCGCCATGCCTGTGGGTTTCCGTGCCGACCGGCCACTTCACCGTTTTCTTCCCCGAGGATGCCCACGCCCCCCTGGCGGGAACGGCACCCATGCTTAAGATTGTCGTCAAAGTGGCCGTGTAAGACCGGAAGCCTCCACCACCCCTAGAGGTTGCTCAGGGGTACTTTGCCGATGGGATAGATATTGAAGCCGATTTCGAACAGGGCCTGGTGGTCGAGGCAGTTCCGGCCATCGAAAATAAAGGCCGGCTTGGCCATGCTGTCGTAGATCCGCTTGTAATCCAGGGTTTTGTACTCGGCCCAGTCCGTGGCCACGGCCAGGGCATGGGCGCCCTCGGCGGCCTTGTAGGGGTCCGGCTCATAGGTGATCTTGTTGCCCAGGTCGGCCAGGTCCTTTTTGGCGTTATCCAGCGCCTTGGGATCCGTCACCACCACGGCGGCGCGCTCATCGGCCAGGAAGCGGCAGACCCGGATGGCGGGGCTCTCGCGGGTGTCGCCGGTATCGGCCTTGAAGGCGAACCCGAACACGGCGATGCGCTTGCCGGCCACGGTGTTGAACATGGTGGAGATCATCTTCTTGACGAACCGGTCCTCCTGGTACTCGTTCATCGTCACCACCTGTTCCCAGTAGGCCGCCACTTCGCCCAGGCCGTAGTGCTGGCAGAGGTAGACGAGGTTCAGGATATCCTTCTTGAAGCAGGACCCGCCGAAACCGACGCTGGCATTCAGGAAGCGCGACCCGATCCGGGCGTCCATTCCGATGGCGCGGGCGACCTCGGCGACGTTCGCCTCGGTGCGTTCGCAGAGGGCGGACAGGCTGTTGATCGAGCTGATGCGCTGGGCCAGGAAGGCATTGGCGGCAAGCTTGGAGAGCTCGCTGGACCAGACGCTGGTGGTAAGGATGCGGTCCCGCTTGACCCAGTGGGCGTAGACATCGGCCAGGGCGGCCACGGCGCGGCGGCCGGACTCGCTGTCGTGTCCGCCGATCAGGACGCGGTCGGGGTTTTCAAGATCCTTGACGGCCGTGCCCTCGGCCAGGAACTCGGGGTTGGAGAGCACCTCGAAATGGACGGTCTTGTTGCCGGAGTGCAGGATGCGTTCCATGGCTTCGGCGGTGCGGACGGGGAGCGTGCTTTTCTCGACCACGATCTTGTCGGTGGTGGAGTTGGCCTTGATCTCGCGGGCGGTCTTTTCCCAGTACTGGAGGTCGGCGGCGCGCCCGGCGCCCTGTCCGAACATCTTGGTGGGGGTATTGACGCTGACGAAGATGATATCCGCCTCGCGGATACCCTGGGCGACGTCGGTGGAGAAGAACAGGTTCTTGTTCAGGGTATCCTTGACGAGTTCCTGGAGCCCGGGCTCATAGATGGGGAGGCGGTCCGATTGCCAGGCCTGGATGCGGGCGGCGTCGATATCCACGACGATCACCTTGATGTCGGGGCATTTCTTGGCGATCATCGCCATGGTGGGCCCGCCGACATAGCCTGCGCCGATGCAAAGAATGGTTTTCATAAGTGCTTTCTCCTGAGCTCAGGGTCGGAATAGTAGCAAAAGCACCCGATCAGGCAATAAATTGAATTTTCGCGAACCACTCTGGACTTTATGGGCCGTAATTGGCAGGATGCGCGGACATGAAAAGCAACACCTTGGCAGCGATCGCGGGGTATTTTTCGGAATTCCGGATTCTGAAACATGCCTCCCGGGAATTCTGGCTGACGAATGCCATCCAGTTCTGTGATGGCCTCGCGTATTTCTCGATGATCAACGTCATCACCCTTTACCTGTCCGCCAATGGCGGGTTCAGCGATGTCGATTCGGGCGCCTGGGTGGGGATTTTCACGCTCTACATCACCGTGTTCGTGTTCGCGGTGGGGGCCGTCTGCGACGTCATCGGCATCCGGCGGTCGTTCTTTATCGGCATGAGTCTTCTCGCGCTTTCGCGAATAGGACTGGGGGTGGTGCCCCTTTACCTCCTGGGTCCCACCCTGCAGCTTTCGATCAAGGCCCTGCTTATCCTGATGGCACTGGGCACCGCGTTCATGGTGCCGGTGATAACCACCTCGCTCCGCCGTTTCACCACCAAGGAAACCCGCGCGACCGGGTTCAACATCTACTACCTGATCATGAACATCGGCGCCATCATTGCCGGGGTCCTGATTACCGATGGATTCCGGCACAAGTTCGGGGAAGTCAGCGGCAACCTCGCCATCCTGGATTTCGGCTGTATCATGAGCCTCATCTGTATTCTCTGCGCCTTTCTCATGAGGGAACACAACTACGCCGACGAGAGCGAGCGGCTTGAGGAGGCGAGTCAGGGGCGGCGTCCGCTAACCATTTTCATGGAAGTCTGGAAGGAAAGCGCTTTCCGGAAACTGATTCTCTTCCTGGTCCTGACCATCGGGGTGCGCCTGGTCTTTACGCATCAGTTCCTGGTGATGCCGAAGTATTACACCCGGGTGCTCTACAGTGATTTCGACCTGGGTGCGGCCAATTCGGTGAACCCGACCATTATCGTCGCGGGCCTGATCCTCCTGATTCCGATCCTCAACCGGTTCGCCACCACCAAGCTGATCATTCTCGGAATGGGGATTTCGGCCTTCTCGCTGGTCTTCATGGCGGTACCGCTGGAATGGATCATGGCTTTGCCCGGGATCCATAATGTCAGCCAGGCCTATTTCTTCATCATTATCACCCAGATCCTGGTGTTTGCCGTCGGGGAACTGTTCTTCTCGCCGCGCCTGACGGAATATATCGCCTCCGTGGCGCCCAAGGACAAGGTGTCGTCCTACATGGCGCTTTCAGCGTTGCCCACCTTCATTTCCAAGCCCATCAACGGGTTCCTCAGCGGGCTCCTGGTGTCGAAATTCTCCTACGACGGGATCCGGGCCAAGATCGAGACCGGCAATGTCCAGTACAGCGATTCACCGGAATTCATGTGGATGATCTACCTGGTTCTCGCGGTGATGAGCCCTGTGGCCGTCTATGCCCTCCGGAACTACATTTCCCAACCCAAAAAGAATGAGCCTGCCCAGAAAATCGCGATTCCCGAGCCCGGGGATTCCCCAGGAGAGGCACCATGACCCCGATCACCAGCATTATTTTGGATGCGATCATCCTGTTTATTGTCTCCACCGTGTTTGTCTTTATCGTCAACACCTCCTTTTCGACCTTGAAAAAAGGGGTGCCCCAGAACGATCCCGTGGTGACGGCCATCCTCCAGAATGACACGAACGCCGTAACGACCCTCCTGAAGAATCCCGCCAATCCCCGCGACAAGCCGGACAGTTTCGGCCGCACCCCGCTCTTGTGGGCGGCTTATGCGAACTATTCCGCAACCAACCGGATCGGGGAAGTTGATGTAAAACGGGAACCCATTATCCGGATGCTTCTGGCGGACGGGGCGGATGTCGGGGCGAAGGACAAGGATGGCTGGACGGCGCTGATGTGGGCCGCCTGGAGCGGGCTTCCCCGGGTGGCTTCCGAATTACTTGAACATGGCGCCTTGACCACGCCAGCCGATAAGCAGGGCAATACCGCGCTTACCCTGGCGGCGCAACGCGGTCAGGTGGAGGTGGTCAAGGTCCTGTTGGCGAAAGGGGCCGACAAGATGGCCGCCACCCCGGCAGGGAAAACCGCACTTGATTTCGCCAGGACCGCGCGGGACCAATACCCCGCGCAGCGCTCCGCCTACGACGCCACCCTCTCCCTGCTCCAGTAGGGGAAAGGATGAATGATGAAGCATGAAAAATCATCATTCATAATTCATCCTTCATACTTTCTTTCATAATTGACACCATGGGCCTGCACCAAGCACACTTGTAAGACTATGGCGGAGATGAATATTCCAAACAAGATCACGGTCGGCCGCATCGGGCTGACCTTTGTGATGGTGGGGTTCCTGACTTCGGGACTGCCCTTCGGCAAGACCCTGGCCCTGGTGACCTTCGGGCTGGCGGGGCTGTCCGACTGGCTGGATGGCATGCTGGCGCGGCGACTGGGCAAGATCACCATCTTTGGACAGCTGATGGATCCCCTGGCCGACAAGATCCTGGTCAGCGCGGCCTTTGTCAGTTTTGTCGCCATCGATCAGATTGTGCCCGCCTGGATTGTCATCACGATCATCAGCCGCGAGTTTGTGGTCACGGGGCTCCGCCTCCTGGCCAGCCAGCAGGGAAAGGTCCTGCCTGCCGGTCCCTGGGGCAAGCACAAGATGATCTGGCAGACCATCACCATCGTCGTCATCATGCTGGGTCTGGCCTTGCGGGACGAGATCCTGCCGTTGCTCATGCCGTTCGAATCCCAGGTTCAGTTCATGGAGGATTTCGGCCTCTATTTCGCCGTGACGGTTACCTTCCTTTCACACGCTGTCGCCGCCCTCACCACGGTTTCCGGAGTCGTTTACCTCTGGGATGGCCGCGATCTTTACATGGAGCACACCTAGATGGCACAAGACTGGAACATCAAGTCCCGCGCAACGGCCTGTTCAGCCTGTCAGGCGGGTTTTTCGGACGGACAGCCCTATCATACCCGGCTGGTTTTCCAGGAGCATGACTACACCCGGGGCGATTTCTGCGAACCCTGCTGGGCGGCGGAAGTCGCCGCGAATCCCGGTTACAGTTCCTGGAAGGGATTCTTCAAGATGCCGTCTTCCGAGCCCGACCGGCGCATCAAGAAGGAAACCGCCGAAACCCTCCTGCGGGAACTGATCGAAACAAGCGATGCGTCCAAAGTCAGCGTCATCTATATCCTGGCCGTCATGTTGGAGCGCCAGCGCGTCCTGGTTGAGCGGGAGATCCGGACGATGCCGGACGGGGCGCGGGTGGTGGTGTACGAGCACAAGAAGACGGCCGAGACTTTTGCCATTACGGATCCCAAGCTCAAGCTTACCGAACTCGATACAGTCCAGAATGATATCATGGCGTTGTTGACCGGCAAGGAACAGGGGGAGGCGCCTGTGGAGGCTGCCGGAACTCCTGCCCAACCTCCTGCCGATTGAAGGAGTCAGGGAACGGGGAGTCAAGCCCTGAACCCTCCCGAGGAAACGCCGGAACTCCGTTTGGGTTATGATGGATCTCAAGATAATCAACGGGCTGGTTCTTGATGGAACTGGCTCTCCGGGGCGGCGCTGCGACATCGGCATAACCGGTGATCGGATTGCGGTGCTTGGCGACCTCGGCCAGGCAGAAGCCCGTCAGGTCATTGATGCCAGCGGTCAGATGGTTTGCCCCGGTTTCATTGATACCCACTCCCATTCAGACGCCTATCTGCTTATCGAGCCTTCCGCCCCGAGCAAGGTTTATCAGGGCGTGACGACGGAGGTGGTCGGGAATTGCGGGGCTTCCGCCGCGCCCCGGCTGGGGGGAGCCCGGATGGCCTCCGACTGGCAGGCGCATCACTATCCCGGGACCTGGGCCACCACGGCGGAATACCGGCAGTTGCTGGAACAGGTGAAGCCCGCCGTGAATGTGGTTCCCCTGGTCGGTCATAATGTCCTGCGTGCCTCCGTGATGGGCTATGCCGGGCGGGCGGCCACCCAGGATGAAGTGGCCGCCATGGCGCGCCTGCTCGACCAGAGCCTGGCGGAGGGCGGGCGGGGGTTGAGTACCGGTCTGATCTATCCTCCCGGCATGTACGCCTCGAGCGGGGAGATCAGTGCGCTGGCGAAGGTGGTGGCCCGCCGGAACGGCATTTACACCTCGCATATGCGGAGCGAGAGCAGCCGCTTGATCGAGGCGTTGGAGGAAACCATCGGCGTGGGCCGGGAAACCGGATGCCGGGTGCAGGTTTCGCACCTGAAGACCTCCGGCCGGGCGAATTGGAACAAGATTGATGCGGCTATTGAAACCATTGAGCGGGGACGGCGCGAGGGCGTGGCGGTTGCCGCCGACCGGTATCCCTACATTTCCTCCTGCACCGAGCTGGACGTCATTTTTCCTGATTGGGCGACCGAGGGCGGACGTGAGGCGGAACTGGCCCGGCTGCATGATCCCGCCACGCGTGCCCGCCTTCGTGCCGAATTGCTGGAGAACCGGGCCGAGCGTTCCTGGGGCAGTATCACCATCGGATCGACCAGCGCCGCGAATGCACGGTTCCGGGGAAAGCTCCTGGAGCAGGCGGCGACGGAGCTGGGCCTGGAGCCGGTGGATGCGGCCCTCCATCTGATCGAGACCGACCATTTGACGACCAGCGCTTTCTTCCAGGGCATGTGCGAGGAGAATTTGTGGAAAATCATCGCCCAGCCGTGGGTGATGATCGGCTCCGATGCCTCCCTGCGAGCCACCAGCGGACCACTGAGCCAGGACTATCCGCATCCCCGCGCCTACGGGACCTTTCCCCGGGTGCTGCGAGCGGCACTGGAGGGACGAACCGTTCCGCTGGCCGAGGCGGTGCGGAAAATGACATCCCTGCCGGCCTCCCAATTCGGGCTCACGCGACGCGGCGAGCTGCGGGAAGGGTGCTTTGCGGATATCGCCGTCATCGATCCCGCCACAATCCGGGATGTGTCGACCTACAGCGACCCGCACCGACTGGCGGAGGGGCTCACCCACGTCATTGTCAATGGACGGGCCGTGATGTCGCTGGGGCAACTGACAGGAGCCCGGCCCGGGGCGTGGCTCTAAGAGGAGAGGGGCCAGGGTTCAGGGAGGACATAATCCTGGCCCTGTTATTTTCCCTTCGCGGCCAGGGCGCTGCGGATGGATGTGGCGAGCTGGTGGAGGACAATCGGCTTCATCATGATCTCGTGGATGCCTTCCTTGAGCAGCTCCTGCTCCGAAACCGTCTTGGTGAAGCCGGTGCACAAGAGGACGGGAATATCGCGCCGGATCTGATGCATCTCCTGGACCATTTCGATACCGTTCATGCCGGGCATGATCTGGTCGGTGATAATGAGATCAAAACTCGTTGGATCGCCCTTGAAAATCGTCAGGGCATCGAAGGCCCTCATGCAGGTGACCACCCGGTACCCCAGCGAGGTGAGCATCTGGCTGACCATGTTGACGATGCCCACCTCGTCATCGACGAAGAGGATGCGCTCGGTACCGCGGGGCAGGGGATCCGGCGAGGTGGTCGGTTGTTCAGTGGACTGCTCCAGGAGCGGCAGGAACACGTGGAAGGTGGTGCCCTTGCCGATTTCGCTTTCGACGGTGATGGCGCCCTGCATCGACGTGATGATGCCGTGAACCACGGCCAGCCCCATGCCGGTTCCCTCGCCGCTCCGCTTGGTGGTGAAGAAAGGCTCGAAGATGCGGTCCAGGACGGACCGGTCCATCCCGTGGCCGGTGTCGGTGACATAGACCTCGACGTAGGCGCCGTATCGCAGGCGGGCCATGGCGCCGCGTGTCCGGCTGTCCACCTTGGCCTGCCGCATGCCGATCTCCAGCTTTCCGCCTCTTTCCTTCATGGCGTGGATGGCATTGGTGCACAGGTTCATGATGACCTGGTGGATCTGGGTGGGGTCGGCCTTCACGATGTCCCGGTCGGCCTGGATGTTGGTGTTCAATTCGACCGAGGGCAGGACCGAGCCGCGCAGGAGTTGTATCACTTCCTTGACCAGCGGGATCAGCCGGATGGGTTTCACCTCGTGTTCCGTCTGGCGGCTGAAGGTCAGGATCTGCTTCACCAGGTCCTTGGCGCGGTGGCTGGCCTTAAGCACTTCCTCCAGGTTTGGAATGACCGGGTCGTCGGGAGCGGCGGTCAGCATGGCCATCTCGGTGTAGCCGATGATGGGGGTGAGGATGTTGTTGAAGTCGTGGGCGATGCCGCCGGCGAGGGTGCCGATGGCTTCCATTTTCTGGGCCTGGCGGAGCATCCGCTCGTGCTGGTGCAGGGCCGCCTCGGCGCGGCGATGCTCGGTGATGTCCTGGATCTGGACCATATAGCCCTTGGGCTTGAAGTCCGGATCCAGCCCGAGATTCGTGACCAGGACATCAAAATGGCATTTTCCCGTGCGGCTTGACGGATAAAGTTTCACGCGCTTGATCTCGTCGAAGTCAACGGCTGATTCATAGCGGACCGTGCCGCCCTTCAAGAGCGTGGCCTGGGATTCCGCTGACAGGTGTTCGGCCTCGAGCAGGCGGGTGGCGGTGAAGGCGGACCGCTCGCTGACCCCGAAAATCGCCAGGGCCGCCTGGTTGACATCGGTAAGGCGCCGGTTGGGATCAAAGAGCGCCACACCGATGGGGGAACGGGCGAAGAAATCAGTGAAGCGGCGTTCGCTTTCCTGGAGGGCGCGCTGGGCCTGGCGGCGCGTCGTGATGTCGTGAAGGCAACAATAGATGACAGGTTGTCCCGCGTGATCAAGCACGCGGACATTGAGTTCCACGGGGATCTCGGCTCCGCTTTTGGTTTTAAACGACAGTTCAGTGGTCGCCACGCCGATGTCGTCGGGCGTGCACGGGGCCTCCGCCTGGCGGGCATCGCGCCACTTCGACAGCAGTTTGGTGTAATGGGGCGCGTTTCCGTTGTCCGGTGACAATTGGATGTCGCCGGGGGAGAGCGCCAGCAATTCCTCGCGGGTGTAGCCAAGCCGCTTGCATGCGGTTTTGTTGGCTTCAAGGAATTTGCCCGGCAGGCCCTTGTTGTCGACGCCGTGGATCAGGATGGCGTCGGGCGTGTTGTTCACGAGGGTCCGGTACCAGTCCTTCAGGGTCTCAGCCGCCGTCTCGCGGCGCAGATGCTCGTCGACCGTTTTCAGCAGCTGGTGGTGGGCGGCCAGGAGCTTGCGGGATTTCCTGTCGGCGATGGCCCGGCCCTGGAGTATCAGCAGGAAAACAAGGCCCCCGCCCCCGAGCA
Organism: Verrucomicrobiota bacterium; assembly: GCA_011391785.1. Classification (GTDB taxonomy): domain Bacteria; phylum Verrucomicrobiota; class Kiritimatiellia; order CAIKKV01; family CAITUY01; genus JAABPW01. The sequence goes on along the minus strand of JAABPW010000324.1, from coordinate 4,428 downwards.
CGCCCAGCCCGACGAGGGCGGCCTTGACGAGCGGCACGAGGGGTTTCTGGTATCCCGTCCACCGCGTCAGTGAAGAATAATACGAAGAGTCCGCGTTTTTCTTGAGTTTCGAAAGTTCCTGGTCGAGGGCAAGGAGCAACGCCCGGTTGGTGTCGCGGGCGACGGCGAAGTGGAAAACCACGGGGCTTGCCAGGACCGGGCTCGAGGTAAGCCCGTAGTTGCCGCCGGTGCGTTCGCCGAAAAAGTGGTCGGCAAGGCCGGCATCAGCCCGGTGGCTTTCAATGGCCTCCAGAACATCCTCGTACCGCCGCATTTCCAGGAATTGGCAGCGAATCCGGGTCTCCCGGAGCAGCGCCTGGAGGCGGGCATAGTGGATGTCATCGCGCACCACGGCAATCGTCTTGCCTTCCAGGTCCTTGAGTGAGGGGATAAGTTTATGGGAGGACGTGAGAATTTGTCCGTGCGAGGACAGGATGCCGTTGTCCGTGAAGTTCAGGTTTCCGGCCCCGTCCATGGGCAGGGGTGCCGGAACCATGATGTCAACGTCCCTCCGTGCCAGCTTATCCATGATGATGGTGGGCGAATCCACCACGAAGGAGAGCGTCCACCCCTTGGTGGCGGCGATGTCCTTGAGGATATCGATTCCGAGCCCCTCGGGGGATCCGTCGGCCGGGTTGATGGAGGTTAGCGGGGGATGGAGGGTCACGCCCACTTTGACGGCAAGGGCTTCAACCGTAATAGGCAATGCCGCCATCAGGACCAAGCCTGCAAGCAACGTTTTTCTTATGGTTGAACAAAACGCCATGGCCCCGAGTCTAGCAGAAGCCGGAAGATGGACAAAAAGAAAATATCCGCAAAGGTCAGTTATTGGGGGACGTCCCGCTACCTTGAGTGGCGGGAGTCGGACACTTTCGCGACCCGTGGCACCAGGCCACGGGGACGCCCCCTGAGGGTTTCTTTCTCAACTCTTCCCCTCCAGTTGGGCGATGGCGCGTTTCATGCATCGGCCGTCGATGGCCCAGGTTCCGGCCACATAGCCTGCCAGCAGGGCGTGGTCGCAGACGGCATTGATCAGGCGGGGAATTCCCTCGGAATAGCGAAAGGCCAGGTGCAGCGCCTTGGTGTCGAAAAAGAGCCGGGAACTTCCCCCCGCCGTGGCCAGCCGGTGCGCCACATAGGCCCCGATCTCGCCTTCATCGAGGGGGCCGAGATGGTACCGGACCGTGATCCGCTGCCGGAGCTGGCGCAGGGCGGAGTCCTTCAGCTTGTCGGCCAGTTCGGGCTGCCCGATCAGGACGATCTGGATCAGTTTCTGGTGGGTGGTTTCCAGGTTTGAGAGCAGGCGGATCTGTTCCATGAGTTTGAGGGACAGGTTCTGGGCCTCGTCAATCAGCAGGGCCACGTTTTCCTTCGCCTCGAGCTTGGCCAGCAGGAAGGTGTTGAGGGTCTGGATCAGCTTGAGCATGTCCTTGCCCGTCGTCTTCAGGCCGAAGTCCTCCAGAATGGCCCGTACCAGCTGGGTTTCCGTGAGGCAGGGATTGAGGATCAGGGCGGTTTGGACATTCTGGCCCAGTTCGGCCAGCACGGCGCGGCAAAGGGTGGTTTTTCCGGAACCGACCTCGCCGGTGAGCTGGATGAAGCCCTTGCGTTCACGGATACCGTACATCACATGATTGTGCGCCTCACGATGCTGCCGCGACATGAAGAGATAGTGCGGATCCGGCGTGATGTTGAACGGCATCTCCCTGAGGTTGAAGAAATCGAGGTACATGTTATTTCCTGGCCGGCTCCCCGGCAAACTTCCAGCTGGATTGAAATTCCGGGGTGAGCGGCAAGCCCAGCAGTTCGGCCCGGACCAGTTCAAGGGGGATGGCGTTCGCGGACAGGATGGCGTCATGTAGGTCCTGCTCGGTCATGCGCCCGCCGTCAACCAGTTCCTTCCGCAGGGCCTCGATCTGCAGGGCGCCGAGCAGGTATGATGCCTGGTAAAGCGGCGGGAAATCGCCGTTGATGAAGCGGCGCACCTCGCTGGTGGCGCCCAGGCGTTCATGGCCGACACGGGTGACGAAATACTCGATCATTTCCGACGGGGTCATCCTGCCGAGATGGAATTCCAGGGTGACTTTGACCCGGGCGGCCCGGGTCATCCGCCAGAACAGCATGCCGACCCGGTCCTCGGGGGTGCCCGCCCAGCCCAGATCCCAGAAGCGGCGCTCGCAATAGAAAGCCCAGCCTTCAACGTTGAGGGGCGTGGCGAACGCGGCGCGTTCCGGATGGCTGCGGGCGGCCTGGAACCGCTGGAGGTGGTGGCCGGGGATGAGCTCGTGGGGCGTGACGGTGCGGGTGAAGTGACGGTTGTTCCCGCGCATGGTCATAAGCTTGTTTTCAAAATCCATGTCGTCCCGCGGGTAGGCCACGGTCATTTTCTGTCCGCCATAGGCCACATACGGGATGGTCTTCAGGGTTTCAGGCGAGGTCATGGTCAGGGTCCAGGTTTCCTCGCAGAGCGGGGGCAGGGTTGCCAGCTTGTGTTTCCGGGCGAAGGCAATGGCTTCCCGCCCGATGGCCTGTACCAGTTCGGCCTGCTCCCCGGGTTTGACGAAATCCGACTTCACTTTCTCAAGCGCGGCTTTCCAGTCGTCGCCGAAGCCCATATCCCTGGCGGCCTGCTTCATTTCCTTTTCGCACCAGGCCATTTCCCGGTCGCTAATGGCGAGCAGGGCCTGGGCGTCATAGGGGAGGAATTCATGCCGGATGGCGTTGGCCAGCGCCTTCTCGCCCACCGGTTCACCGACCGGCGGATCATCATCCTTACCCTTCAGCCCGGCCACGGTTTCGTTCAGGAATTTAGCATAGTCCTCGAGCGCCTTGTCGGCCTCTTCCTGGGGTTTCCTGACCCACCAGGAAAAGTCCGGACGGTATCCGTCATGGAAGGCGAACCACTTCTTGAGCGAGGCGCGCAACCGGGTTGTGGCGGCGGCGGCATCGCGGGCCAGGGGTGCGGACACAACCAGGGGCAAGTTGGTGGCGGAGTGGACGGTGTTGGTTGCGGCTTTCAGGCCCAGCTCCACGCGGCCCCTGATTTGCTTCACCAGGGGGATAAGGTGGCTGACCTGGAGGGCGGCGGCCTGGCTGTCCAGCGGGGCGCCTTCCCGGCGGGCTTGCTCCAGGGAGGCGATACCGGCCCGGTAAGGCAGGAGCGCTTCCATGTCCTGCCATTGCTTCCGTTCCCGTGTCACCTCATCGAGTCCTGCTTCAAGATCGTTCCTGAGCACCAGATAGTTCACTTTCTCGGACTGGGTGAGCGTGGTGAAGTTCACGGACTGTAGCCGGGCGAGCCCGTTGCTGCTGGTGGTTTCCTGCCGGGTGAAGCGGAGGGGCGAGCCGGGCAGGTCGTAAAACGAAACGACGTCGCGATAATCCGCCACGATCTGCTGCATCAGCGGGGCGAGCGGCGTGGCCGGGGGCTTGTCCTGGCCCGCCGGAGCCGGGAGCATGACCATGAACAAGGTTGTCCCCACGGCGATCCCTAAATGGGTAGTGTTCATAAGTGGCTCCCAGTTTTCCCGCTTCACGGGTGAGTGTCCAGACTAAAGTAAGAATCAGGGGAAGGGATCACTTCCAGGGGGCGTCCCCGTGGCCTTCCTGCCCTGAGCGAAGTCGAAGGGGTGCCACGGGTCGCAAAAATGTTCGGCTCCCGCCACGCAAGGTCGCGGGGCACCCCCTACAACTGACCCAGTACCGGCCCGCTTTTGTTTCTTCCACACGGAAACAGGAACATCATTCGCTTGAGGAGCACCGGGCGTGCTACGGCCATCGGCAGCGGCGGAAACCCCATAAAAAGACCCCAAGCAAGCGCCATTCTGGTGGATCGCCAAATAATTGATGAAAAAGCTTGCCTTTTTAAATACACTACATATTCTATCTACATAGTTGATATTAAAGAATGAAGTCATAACCAGCTCACAAATCATGGATATTGAGAAACAAAACGAGGTTTTTCGGAATCGACCGCCACAGGATATCATCGAATGGGCACTTGGAACCTTTCAGGCAAATATCGCCATCGCATCCAGTTTTAGCATGGAGGATGTTGCGGTCATAGATATGGCTTCCCGCGTCCAGCCCGGCGTTCGGGTTTTCGCCATTGGTACGGGACGCCTGAACGAGGAAACCTATGAATGTGCCGAGGCCGTCCGCCGACGGTACAATCTGGACATCGAGTGGGTGTTCCCCCGCCCGGAGGGCGTGGAACCTTTGGAGAGAATCAAGGGGGTCTATTCCTTTCGCGAATCCATCACCGCCCGTCATGAATGCTGTGGCATCCGGAAAGTGGAACCGCTCTCCCGCGCCTTGTGCGGACTCCAGGCCTGGATTACCGGAATGAGGCGGGAACAGGGTGTCACAAGGGTGGCCGTGGAAATGCTC
>JAABPW010000322.1 GCA_011391785.1 Verrucomicrobiota bacterium | reverse complement strand
TGACATTCCGGGGATGTCAAAGGTCTTATTGAAAGCCCTCCTTCAGAAATACAATACGGGAAAGCTGGAACCGATTCCCACACCATGAAAAATCGTTCCGGGCCAACTTACAGGCATCAGGGAAACCCTGATGCCTCTTTCAGGGTTTCCCTGATTGCGGAATTTACATTACGTGGCATAATCCCTTGACCTTAAGTGCATTATCTTGGTTATATTTTATATACGTTTTGACAAATGACTAAAATTCCATAAAATGTCGAAATAAGTAAGGAGAACGAAAAAAATGACAATGAAAACTAAGTACGAATCACCTGTAATCGTCCCTTTGGGAGAAATGGCCAAAGGGTCAGGGCTTTGCACATCGGGAAGCTCAGTAATCGCGCCCGGTTGCACGGCAGGTGCTGGCGATGCGGCTGGTTGTGCGGCTGGCGCTGGTGATGCGTCGGTGAATGACTGCACGGCAGGTGCAACGGCCGTTCAGGATTGCACAGAGGGTTCGACGGCGCAACGCGCGTGCACAGCCGGTCCGACCAACAATGGAGCGACTTGCTCTGCGGGTGGTAGCGCAGCTCCTACTTGCACGGGTGGCGGAAGTCCCGGTTGATGGTATTGGCAGGCACGTCTTGTTAAGGCCATCATCATGTGGCCTGACACTTTAAAACGAATGTTGCACGAGTAATCGTGCAGTATTCGTTTTAAGTGTCTCTTATTTCCATTTTAAATTCTTAAGGAGTGATCCATGACTCAAACAGACAAACCTTTCGCCAATCCCCTCGTTGTGTTGCGTGAGGAGTTCGATGACTGGGCTGTGCTCTTCAATCCTGACACGGCGGAAGCGGTGGGAACTAATCCTGTTGGCGTCGCGGTGTGGAAAATGATGGACGGCAAGAAAACCCTCGGGGAGATCGTGACAGCGGTTAAAAACCAGTTCGACAATGCACCTGAGTCCGTATTTTCTGAAATTTCCTCCTTTGTCAACAAACTGACGGCCAATGGGTTCGTCGGAACGGAACTGGAAAGAACATAAGCGGATGCCGGAAACTCCCGATATTAAAACAGCACCCTCATCAAGGCTCATGCGCACTCCGCGCAATGTGGCCCTTGAAATCACCTCCCGCTGCAATCTGCGTTGCCGCTATTGTTATTTTTTCAACAACCCTGCTGTTGAATATCGTGACCTCCCTACGGACGAATGGCTGAAGTTCTTCGATGAACTCGGGGCACTCGGCGTCATGAACCTCACCCTGGCGGGGGGCGAGCCTTTTATCCGAGAGGATCTGCCCGAGCTTATTGAAGGGATTGTCCGCAACCGGATGCGGTTCTCATTCCTCTCTAATGGCACCCTGATTACCGATAACATTGCCGCACTCATCGCCCGCACCGGTCGCTGCGAGTATGTCCAGGTGTCGGTCGACGGATCCTGCGCCGAAACACATGACTCCTGTCGCGGAAAAGGCTCTTTTGAAGGGGCGGTACGAGGCATTAAAACGCTCCGGCGCCATGGGATTGGAACCGCTGTGCGGGTAACGATTCACCGGAATAACGTCCATGACCTGGAGAATATTGCCCATTTCCTGCTGGAAGAACTCGGTCTTCCGGATTTCAGCACTAATTCCGCAGGCTATATGGGTACCTGCTGCAAGAATGCCGGCGATTTACTGCTGAATATCGAGGAACGTAAAGAAGCCATGGCGACCCTGCTCCGCCTCTCCAATCACTATGCTGGACGTATCTCGGCCACGGCAGGCCCCCTGGCGGACAGTCGCATGTGGACCCGGATGGAGGAGGCACGGGAACAAGGCAAGCCGGCCTTTTCCAATGGGGGACACCTCACGGGCTGTGGCTGCCCGAGAAACAAAATCACGGTGCGCGCCGATGGCGTCATTGTCCCCTGCAATATGTTGGCCCATATTGAATTAGGTCGTATCAATCAAGAGTCGCTGGGAACCGTCTGGCGCGACAGCCCGGTCTTGAACCAGCTACGGAACCGGCACACCATCCCGTTGACCCGA
>JAABPW010000321.1 GCA_011391785.1 Verrucomicrobiota bacterium | reverse complement strand
GGGCGGGGAGACAAGGATGCGCTGACCGTGGCTGACAAGCTCCTGGAGCAAATTCCGAACAACGAGGCGGCACGATTCTGCAGGGCTTGGATCGGCGTCAATTGCGGCGGGGGCGGCACCTTCAGCAAGGAGCTCGACGAGCTCATGCGCAAGGCCGCTGATGAGCGCATTCGCTATGCCGCCGCGTTGTTGTTGAAGGAGGAACACAATGTGGTGGTATCTCCGTCCCTTGCACGGTCGGTAAATGCTCCTGAATATGTGCTGGCGGTATTCCAGGCGCGAAAGGAATTCCTGGATCCTAGATCGTATCCGTTGCGTGTAAAGCGGAATGTGGTTTCGAATTTGCTCGTTGCGGTGCGTTCATGTCCTGACGACGAGGTGGGCTATCCATCGAGGGGTCTCATGGATGCGCTCCTTTCAATGAAGGTATACTTTTCAATGAGCGAGTTGGAATCGATCTCAAAGGAGGCGTGTTTGTGGCCGTACCTTCGGCTACCCAATATTACTGCAGATGAGCTGGAGGGGTTGAGGAGCGGTAAGCTGGTTGTATGGAATCCCTACTTGTTTTGTGTTTATTTGGAAGAAGAGGCGGAGCGCCACGGAAATGTCGTGCCCAAATGGGTGACCCGTTTGGTTCGGAGTTCCAATGGCTCGCGAACTTATGTTGAATGCGAGAATGATGGCTCCGAAGGCGCCTCACTGTTGTGGAAGCGTGCGGGGGAAATTTGCCACGCCAAGTTGGAGGCCGCAGACTATGATGGATTGGTGGCAACCTATGCAAAGGCGAAGCGTGTCCCGGATAATACGGATCCTGATTTGGCGTTTCCCGGGAGTGGCGCTGGACTCGCCAAGTCGAAAGATTTCAGCCAGGCGAATCGTCCCGTTCTCAGCCTGGAAGGAGATGGGATCGGGGGGCTGGCGACCGAGCCGAATGGGGATGCTGTTTTGGTTACTAGTGGCGGGCGCCTGGGGCGTGTGGCGCGCGGTTCAGGGAAAATCCAGTATTTCCAGAATTCCGGGAATATCCCTCCCTTGTTGTGGATGAATGAGAACTTTAGCGACAAGGTGTGGGCCAGGATGGCTGCTAGTCATGACAAGGTCTGGGTTGGAACCCGGGAAGGGTTGTACGAGTATGATAAGGTCCTGAAGAGGGGGCGCGTGTATGGGGTGAACGAGGGGTTGCTGCAACCGGTCGTGCTGGGCATGGCCTTGGTTAAGGATCGTTTATGGTTATCCCTTCCGGGGAATTGCAGTGGCTATTTGAATTTATCTGACTCGAAATTCGTGGGGGCACCCCAGTTCGGCTCGCCATATTGGTTGGCCAGTGGTTTAGGAACGGGGGCTTGGCAGGTGGGAGGAGAGTCCGATATCAAAATGCGCTATTATTCGCCAGACCATAATGCCGTTATCGTGGTGGATGCGGTCACCGATGAGCCGCGGTATACCATTGCGAGTAGTCCTTGGTTTACTGTTACCGGCAACCGTAGTTCTCTTGCATGCTACTCTGCCAGTTCAGGTGTCACGAGGACATTCAGGCTGATGCCGTCGTCGGGAAACCAGATGATTGTGGCTTTGGCTATCCTTGGAAAGTATGCTTTTGCTGGGTCCCAGTTCAACGCATGGATTGTTGATCTTGAAAGCGGCAAGCAGGTATTGCAGTGGGAATTGAAACGGGGGATGCTGCTGTCTGCCCAGGCTACGGATGGCGGCTTCTGGGCTGCGTCAATGAACGACTTGCACTTCGTAAGTTTGGCGGCATACGGGCTGTCGGCTGACTATCAGCATGCAGGCGTTCCGCTTCCCGTTGATCCGGGGACTATGAAGGGGCGCCTGTATGAAGCCTTTATCCAGTCGGTGAAGACGAACGAGCCAGATCAGGCGGTGATTTTTCTTTCAGGAAAGATCCGCCAGAATGGCGTCAATCATCAAGCCCGCGATGAGCAGTTGTCGCTCGTGCCGGAATTGTGTGCTCTGTTCGCGGGGGCGCCTGATGATGTGTGGAGGCGAAAACACTTGGCGAGTCTCGAAGAGAGCCTGGATGTGGTTCGGCGGATGCGCG
>JAABPW010000320.1 GCA_011391785.1 Verrucomicrobiota bacterium | reverse complement strand
GGAGAGGTATGTCTGCCCGCCAACCGAGTACGCATATCGCAGTTTCGCCCGGGTGGTTGTGGAACGACGCCCGCTCGTCCCTTCATTCCGCTCGACTTCCGAAGACTGGATAACACCGGGGACTGTCGGCCAGGATGCGCTTGAAACCCCCTTGAACGCCAGGGTACCCGTCCAACCCGCAAGCACCATACCAACCAGAGCCATGGCCAGACTGGTCACCATGCTCTTGGCCACGCCCCCTGACCGGAAGAACTGCCGGTTGGTTTCCTCAAAGACCGTCGGCCCGCGCGGCGTCACAAGAAAACGACCGAAGGCGGTGATACTCGACGCGATCAACTGAACGAAGAAAAGAAACGGGCTGACCCGGTAATCGCCCTGTCGCCGACCTCCGGCCGATTCACCCTCGGCCGTGGGCACGGGCACACCCACGTCAATTCGCTCATCATAAACCGTCTGTTGTGTGACGGGAATGCCGGCCTTCTTCAGCGCCTCGGCGCGCTTCTGGAACTGGAGCCGCATGTAATTCCTTGAGATCCAGTTCATGATGACGGCCCCCTGAAATGTCCGGATATATTGTAACGGAACAGGACGTCCTCTTCCTGCACCCCACCCCCGATGTTGTGGATGACCAGAGGGGTTCCGGCGGCGGACTTTTTGCCAGACACCAATCCGATATGCGGAAGACCACCCGGAAGTCGCCATGACACGATGTCGCCGGCTTGATACTCCGCCGCCGTCTTCGTGACAGCCAGGGACCAGCCTTTACGGCGGAAATAGCATTCCAGATTCGGCACGCGCCGGTGGTCGATATTCGTGTCCGGCTTCTTCAATCCCCATTTTTTCGGGTAGGAAGCGAATCCCTGCTTCATGTCTTCATGCACTAGCTGCTGCAGGTCGACCCGTTGTTTGCGCAGGGCCCGGATGATGACGTCACAGCAAACCCCGGTCTCCAGCGCGACATCGCCGTTCGGATAGGCCAGCTTGCGATAGGCCGGGTCATAGCCTTTTGTCACCCCGATCTGGGCACGGGCAGATGCCACCAACTGCGTCCGATCAATTCCCCCGAAGGAAACCCCCGAAACGGCCAACAGAACGATGGCAATACAACTCTTCCCTATGATATCCACAGCATCTTATCCTCGGCGACTATCCACTTCCCGTCCTTGAGTTCCAGCAAATAGGTATTGCCCGAGGAGCTGAGTCCCCCTTCATAGTAACCACCCGACACCTCGACTTTCGAAGCGGATATCCGCTTGATCTTCGAGATATGGAACTTGAGCCCCTTCCCTTCGACGAACTCCGATCCCTTTTGGACCGGCGGCTTGTGGTCCTTGAACCTGGCGAGAAACCCGGCATCCGGATCTTTCCCGAACAGCGTCAGACAGTATGCGGACGACTTCTGTTGCTGACCCGAGGCGTTGTGCGTGAACTGATGACGGAACGTCGCCTCCGCGATGTCCAGCATCTGCGTCTGGGTAATTGAGCTATCATACGAGGGGGGCTTTCCGCCCTTCTCCGCAGCGGGGGCGAGTGACGCAAAAAATAACGACAAGAGCATTACGCAGGGCATAAGTTTCATATGTTCCCCTCCAGGCTAATCCGCTACAGCCTTGGCAGATCCAATTGCCGCCAAGGCATTATTTCCAATGAACGCCCCAAACGTTCCGGAATCTTTGGTGAAGCTCCTCCGGGATTCCATAGAAGGCAAGCTTGAACCCTGTTGATTTGGTCCGTGCGTTTATGCATGCGACCGTAACGTGGTTGATTTGACACAACTCAGTCAATTCCGACAGAAGAACTGACCGCACATGCCCCCTCTTGACCTCAACTTTCCCATTTTCAACAAGAAGAGTGGTGTCCGCCAGGGGGAGCGCCGCAATAAGCTTGATCCAGCAGGCTCGCATTTAGATATAACATTTCAAGCAAATGGCATCTTCGCCAATGCGAATCGCCTTTGACCTGGGAGCGGCGACGCCGCATTTCGAGCAAGTGACAATGGTGTTCATGTCCTCCTTAGGAGTGCCAGTCTGCTCCTCCTCGAGCTTCAGCCCCTCCTGTTGTTTCTGTTC
>JAABPW010000323.1 GCA_011391785.1 Verrucomicrobiota bacterium | reverse complement strand
AATCGGGGATCTCCTGTTTTCCGTGGTAAACCTCAGCCGTTTCCAGAAACTGCATGCCGAGGAACTGCTCGCCGCCACCGTCCGCAAGTTCTCCCGCCGCTTCCAGTCCGTGGAGAGCCTCGTCCATGCCCAGGGAAAACAGATGACCGACTGCTCCCTGCAGGAACTGGACAACTTCTGGAACGAGGTCAAGAGGCAGGAGACAGGAGACAGTAGTCAGAATTCGTTTTGTGTTTCCTGACTACTGACTACGGACTACGGACTTCTGACTACTGTCCTCTCATCACAAATGATTGTTTGCGGAACAAATTTAGTGTAGAGAGTCCGGATTATGAAGATTCCAAGCGCCCAATACTGGTTCGGGATGAGCGTGATCGCCGTGGGATTGCTTTCAGGCTGCAACATGACCCTGGTGGACTCCATTCCGGCCCTGCCGGAGGACCAGCATGCCCCGGTGGTTGCCGTCATCTCATTCGAGAACCGTGCCGGCTCGCAGGGCCAGTGGAAGCTGGGCGACGGGATGGCCGACCTGCTGGTTTCGGAACTGGTACAGTCACGCAATTTCGTCGTGGTGGAACGGGAACACTTCGAAAGGCTCACCAGTGAAATCCATCGCCAGCAGAGCAGCTTCTTCCGCCACGAGGGGAAAGCCCCGGTCGGCAACATGAAAAACGCCCAGTACCTGATCCGCGGCGTGGTCAACGACTTTTCCCAGACAGGCGGGGGCGGATTCTCGATCTCCTTCCTCCGCTACCTGGCACTCCTCGGCCGCGGCTATACCGCCCGGGTGTCACTCACGCTCACCCTGGTGGATGTGGAAACCGGCCAGATCATCAGCGCCGTCCAGAGCACCGGCCTGGTCCGGACCCGTGAAGCCTACGCCAAGGCGAAATACGACGGCGTCAGCTTCGGCGGCGACATTTTCTTCCAGACGCCACTGGGCCAGGCGACCTCCCGCGCCATCTACGGGGGCGTCAAGCAGATCTCAAGGGAAATGCCCGCCAATCCCTGGCGCCCCATGGTCAGCTGCCTCCGTAACAACGTCATCCTGATCAATGGCGGCAAGGATCGCGGATTCCGCGTCGGCTCAAAATATGTCGCCCGCGGTCCCGCCGAGCCCGTCACCGATCCCGCCACCGGCGATGTCCTGACCTACGTCCCCGGCCATAAAATCGGCACCATCCAGATTGTCCAGGTCGACGATAAGGTCGCCTTTGCCAAGCCCCTCGAGGGCGGTCCGTTCGACCGGGGCCAGTGGCTTAAAAAAGCCTCCCCCGATGTCCGCGGACCATGATCCGCTTGAACTTGCCTGCCTGACCTGCTAGCATTAGCGCCAATTTGACACTGCGACAATAGAGGCCATGAAATCCGCTTTTCTCGATAAACTGATTGCACGACTGGATCGTCTTGACCCACAGAGCGTCCAGACCCATTTCCTCCGTTTAGCCCGGGAAAAGGGGCTTTTGGAGACGATTTTCCAATCCATTCAGGAGGGGGTCGTGGTGCTCGATGGAAAAGGAATCATCACCTACGCCAACCGGGCGGCCGGTGAATTGATCGGATTCAGCCATGAGACCGTGGTGGGGAAACCAATGAACCGGTTCCTGCGGGATATCGAGTGGGACCGGGTCCTGAATCTTGATGCCGGGGAGTGGACCAAGCTGAGCAGCCACCAAATCGAAATCAGCTATCCGGAACCCCGCTTCCTGAGTTTTTATGTCGTGCCGCTCTCCGCGGTGGAAAGCAGGGAGAAAGGCGCGGTCCTCATCCTGCGCGACATTACCCACGACCGCAAACAGGAGGCCAGCCTGCTTGAATCCGAACGCCTCAATGCGGTCAGGTTGCTGGCGGCAGGGGTGGCCCATGAAATCGGCAACCCCCTCAATGCGCTGAACATCCATCTCCAGCTCCTCGATCGCGAACTCAAGAAATGCAGCGTCAGCAACCGCCCTGCCCTGCTCGATCTCGTCCAGGTCGCCAGCACGGAAGTCGCGCGACTGGACCTGATCATCACCCAGTTCCTCAAGGCCATCCGGCCCTCCAAGCCGGCCCTGGTCAAGACCCCGATGGGCACGGTCATCAAGGACACCCTGTCCCTCTTGAAGCAGGAGATCGAGAACCGGGGGGTGCATGTGGAATTGGAATGCCCCACGGACCTGCCCCCGCTCCGGCTTGACCGGGACCAGATCAAGCAGGCGCTCTTCAACATCATCAAGAACGCCCTGCATGCCATGTCGGAAGGCGGCCTGCTCCGCATCACCGCCGCCGCCTCGGACCGGTTCCTGGCCGTCGCCTTCAGGGACAACGGGACCGGAATCGCGCCTGAGGATATCGGACACATCTTTGATCCCTACTACACCACCAAGGCGGAAGGCTCGGGCATCGGCCTGATGATCGTGCAGCGCATCATCCAGGACCATGGCGGCCGCATCGATGTGCATAGCGAACCCGGCATGGGCACGACCTTCACCGTGTTCCTCCCTTTGGATGAACGCCGCGTCCGCCTTCTCAAGCCCCACGCCCGCCCGAAAACCGAACCCGAAGAGACCCCATGAACACACGCCACACCATCCTGATCGTGGATGACGACAAGAATACCCGGGAGGGACTCAAGCGCGCCCTGGATGGCACCTATACCGTGATTCTCGCCGATAGCGCGGGAAAGGCCATCCCCATCCTCGACGAGCGCAACGTGGATATTGTCCTCAGCGACATCCGCATGTCCGGCATGGACGGAATGACGCTGCTCCAGCGCATCATGGCCCGGAGCAATCCGCCCATCGTAATCATGCTGACGGCCTATGGCACCGTGGAAACGGCCGTCGAGGCCATGAAACTCGGCGCCTACGACTTCCTGATGAAGCCCGTGAACCTCGATCATCTCGATCTCCTGCTCAAGCGCGCCCTGCGGTCGCACGAGGTGGAAAGCGAGAACCTCAACCTCCGGGCGCAGCTGGACAGCCGGTTCGGGCTGGAAAGCCTCATCGGCGAATCCGCCGTGATGCACGAAGTCTTCGACACCATCCGGCAGGCGGCGCCCACCCAGGCCACGATCCTCATCCAGGGCGAAAGCGGCACCGGCAAGGAACTGGTGGCGCGCGCCATCCACCAGCTGAGCACCCGCTCAAAAGGCGCCTTCGTGGCCGTCCACTGCGCCGCCCTCTCGCCTACCCTTCTGGAAAGCGAATTGTTCGGTCATGAAAAAGGCGCCTTCACCGGCGCCGCGGAACGCCGCAGGGGCCGGTTTGAACTGGCCGACGGCGGGACGCTCTTCCTTGACGAAATCGGCGAAATCCCGACCGCCATCCAGGTCAAACTGCTGCGGGTCCTGGAGGAACGCCAGTTTGAGCGCGTCGGCGGACACCAGACCCTCGACGTGGATATCCGCCTGATCGCCGCCACCAACGCCGACCTGACGGCCATGACCAAGGCGGGAACCTTCCGCAATGACCTCTATTTCCGGCTCGATGTGGTCTCCATCACGCTCCCCCCCCTGCGAAAGCGCCCGGAGGACATCCCCCTGCTCATCGCCCACTTCCTCAAGGAATTCAGCGAGAAGAACAATAAACCGGTTGAGGACATCACCCCTGAGACCCTGGCTATCCTGACGGCGTACCAGTGGCCCGGCAATGTCCGTGAACTGCGCAATGTGATCGAACGCATGGTGGTATTATCCCGCTCCCCGCGCCTGACCGTCCGTGACCTGCCCGCCGCCCTGCGGGGCGCCGCCCAAACCGAATCACCCGGGACGGCTGTCAACCTGAAGGGCCAATCCGGCACCTCACCCGCCGCGACCATGGCCGATGCCGAACGGATTATGATCTACGCGACCCTCAAGCAGCACAACGGCAACCGCACCCTGGCCGCCGAACAGCTGGGCATCAGCCGCCGAACCCTCCAACGCAAGCTCAAGGACTATCGCGCCTCGGAACCCCCGACGCAGCCATCATTGACTTAAGTGCCATTATTACCCTATTGTTAAGGTCTTATGTCGACTTCATTACCGACTAGTTTAACGGCGTTGCTGACACGAACGGGACTGCTGTCCGAGTCCCAGATCACCACCCTGGTCCAGCACGCCAAGCAGAACGACCTCTCCCTGACCCGCGCCGCCGTGGCCCAGGGCTTCACCACCGAGGAGGCGTTCCTGGAATCGCTGGCCTCCGTCCTCCATCTCCCTTTCCTGCGGCTCGGCACCCTCTCCATCGAGTCCGCCATCCTGGAAAAACTACCCACCCGCGCGGCGTTTCAATACAACGTGATCCCCTACGCCATCGAGAATGGCGCCCTCATGGTCGCCACCAACGACCCCTTCGATGCCGGTCTGGTGGATGCCCTCCGCCTCGCCTCCGGCATGCGCGTCCGGCTCGCGCTGGCCCTTCTCACCGACATCACCAACGCCACCAAGAAGTTCTACGGGGTCGGCGCCGACACGATGGAAAAGCTGATGCAGGAGAACCAGCGCATCGAGGTCGCGGCCGATGAAACCCTCCTGAAGACCGACCTGAGTGAACTGGACCAGGAGGCCTCCATCGTCCGGTTCGTGAACCAGATCATCTGGGAAGCCTATCAGGAGCGGGCCACCGACATCCACATGGAGCCCATGGAAAACCAGCTCCGCATCCGCTACCGCGTGGACGGCGTCCTCCACCAGACCCCGTTGCCGCCCCAGCTGTCCCGTTTCCAGGCGGCCATCATTTCCCGTATCAAGGTCATGGCCAACATGGACATCGCTGAGAAACGCCTGCCCCAGGACGGCCGTATCGGCATGCGGATCCAGGGCGAGGACATCGATATCCGCGTGTCGACGCTGCCGACCGCCTACGGGGAAAGCGTCAGCCTGCGTCTCCTCATGCGCGGCAAGGAATTCATCGGGCTCCGCCAGCTCGGTCTCCGGGAACGCGACGAGACCATCATCCGGAAAATCATCGAGAAACCCAACGGCATCATCCTGGTGACCGGCCCCACCGGATCCGGGAAATCCACCTCGCTCTACGCCTACCTGCACGAGATCAATACCATCGACCAGCGCATCATCACCGTCGAGGACCCGATCGAGTATGAAATGGCCGGAATCAACCAGTGCCATGTGAAGGCGGAAATCGGACTGACCTTCGCCAATGCCCTGCGCTCCATCCTCCGCCAGGATCCCGACATCATCATGATCGGTGAAATCCGCGACTTTGAAACGGCGGAAATCGCCATCCGCGCCTCACTCACCGGTCATCTGGTGTTCAGCACCCTGCATACCAACGATGCCGGCGGCGCGGTCACCCGTTTGCTGGACATGGGCGTCGAACCCTTCCTGGTCGCCTCCTCGCTAGAGGCCGTTGTGGCCCAGCGCCTCGTGCGACGGCTCTGCCCCGCCTGTAAACGCCCAATGCAAAACCCGGACCTCGCCCTCCTCCGCGGCGTCGGGTTCCCGGTCGACAAGATTCCGGGCTCCGCCATGCAGGAGGCCGTGGGCTGCGAAAAATGCCGCATGACCGGCTTCCGGGGCCGAACCGGCATCTATGAACTGCTTCAGGTCACCGAGGGCATTGAACAGCTCATCCTGCAGCGCTCCTCCTCAAATTCCATCAAGCAGAAGGCCGTCGCGGAGGGTATGCTGACACTCCGCGATGACGGCTGGTCCAAGGTTCTGGAAGGCATGACGACCATCGAGGAAGTAGTGCGCGTATCGGAAGAGACAGACTGACCCCATGGCCATTTTCAACTACAAAGCCAAGGACAAGTCGGGACAGAAGGTCGAGGGTCAGCTCGAGGCCAATGACCGTTTGGCCGCCCTGCGCCAGGTTGAACAGCGCGGCCTGATCCCGGTTTCCATTACCCCTGGAGCCGCCTCGGCGCCCGCCGCCCCGAAAAAGATAAAGAAACCCAAGGCGGCGCCCTCGTTCAGCTTCAGCCTGAACACCACCCCGAAGATGAAGACCCGCGAGGTGCTGATCTTCTCCACCGAACTCAGCGACCTGCTGGCCTCGGGCATGAATCTGGGCCAGGCCCTCACCACTTTGGCCAACCGCAAAACCGGAACCGCCTCGGACGACATCATCCGCGACATCCGTGACCAGATCATCCAGGGGACCCCGCTCTCCGACTCCATGGCGAAGCATCCCAGATCCTTCCCCCAGCTTTATGTCAGCATGGTCAAGGTGGGCGAGGCCAGCGGCGCCCTTGCGGAAGTCATGACCCGTCTGGTTGAACATTACGAGCGCCTCCAGGACCTCAAGGAGAAGGTCGTCATGGCGCTGGTTTATCCTGCCATCGTGCTGTTCATGGGCTTTGCCACCATGATCTTCTCGATGGTATTCGTCATCCCGAAATTCTCCGCCATTTTCAAGGAGCTGAACAGCACCCTGCCCCTTCCCACCCAGATGCTGATCAGCATGAGCAATTGGTTGCTTAAATACGGCTGGCTGGGATTGATCGTCATGGTCGTGGGAATCATTATTCTCAAGCAGGCGCTCCAGACCCCCGTCGGGAAAGAGCGCTGGCACCGGATGCAGCTGAAAACCCCCTTCATCAAGGGCATCGTCGCCTCCAGCACCTACGCCAATTTCGCCCGCACCCTCGCCACCCTCCTCAATAACGGCGTCCCGGCCCTGCAGGCCCTGACCATTGTCGAACAGACCATCGGGAATGTCGTGATTGCCGCGGAAATCCGCAATGCCCGGGACCGCGTCACCGACGGCACCACCATTTCGGGCCCCCTGGCCGCCGGCGGCGTCTTCCCGCCCCTGATGACCGACATGCTGGCTATCGGCGAGCAGACCGGCGACATGGCCGGCGCCCTCAAGCACATCGCCCACCGCTACGAGAACGAGCTGAACCGGAACGTCAAACTCTTCACCACCGCCCTGGAACCCATTTTGATCGTCGTCGTCGCGTTGCTGGTCGGTTTCATCGCCGTCAGTATCGTCATGGCCGTCTTCAATGTCACCAACGGGCTGGGTGTGTAGCAAAAGGGGCTGAAATGAAAAAAGCAGGAATTTCATGGGTTCTGGTGTCGGCACTTACGGTTACGTTGCAGGCTGCGCCCGCGGGCAAGCCTGGAGTCTGGGTAGATCCGGAAAAGGCGGCGGTAGAGCACCCGGATTTCCTGCTGCAGGGCGAATATGCGGGAGACCTTGATGGCAAAAAAGCCGGGCTTCAGGTTACGGACATGGATCAAGGAAAATTTCTGGTTGCGGAATACCAGGGGGGGTTGCCGGGCGCAGGGTGGGACAAGACGAAGATTAATTCCGTAGTGATGGATCGCGGGGCGCTGAAGAAGAAGACCGAGGGGTTGAAACGCGTCGAGCGTGTCAGCCCGGCCACGGGACGGAAGGCACCGGATGGCGCGCTGGTCGTCTTTGCCGGAGAAAAGACGGACCTGGTCAAGGGGGTTATCAAGGATGGACTCCTGTGGCCACCGGCGGCAACGACAACGAACATCGGCAGTTTCGAGATGCATCTCGAATTCCGCATTCCCTTCAAACCCGCGACACCACCGAGCAACCAGGATCGCGGGAATAGCGGCATCTACATTTTCGACAATTACGAGTGCCAGGTCATTGATTCGTTCGCCCTGGATTTCGTGAAGGAAAACAATCCCCTCAAGCTTCAGTCAGACAACAAGCAATGGTGCGGCGCCCTCTACACCTTCAAGCTACCGGATCTTAATATGGCGTTTCCGCCGCTCCAGTGGCAAACCTACGACATTGACTTCACGGCGCCGGAATTTACCAATGGCAAGAAGACGAAAAACGCCCGGATCTCCCTGATCCACAATGGCGTAAAGGTCCATGACGATATCGAGCTGCCCAAAGGGACGGGCGGAGGGGGTAAACGTCCCGAGAAACCCCGGAGCATCATCACCTTCCAGGACCACGGCAATCCGGTTGCATTCAGGAACATCTGGATCAAGGCAAAATAAGCGGGCGACGAATAACAGGGGGCGGAATGCAGGGGAAGTATCAGATGATGAGGCAGGCTCGCATTGTGCTGGTGGCTGGCGTGATTTCAATCGCCGCGGGCACCCAGGGCGAGGTCAGCGGGGCCTTGACAGGGCTGGTTGGTGTTGTGACACAGGGCCAGGGGGGCGAAAAGGTTTCAGCCAACTCCTTGCCGAATGTTCTGGAAAACTGCCCCGATGCCGCCACCTGGCGTAATCAGCGCCGGGGGGAGCTCCTGAACCTGTTCCAGTCCCGAATGTATGGACGCAGTCCGGGCGCATCGACGAATTTTCAATTTGAGGTGACGGACGTCGACACAAATGCCCTCGGGGGAAAGGCGATCCGAAAGCAGGTGCTCCTCAGGATGTTCGGGGTGCCCGTCCATCTCCTGGTGTATCTTCCCGCTCATGCCACAAATCCGGTCCCGGTATTCGTCATAGAGAACTTTGGAGGGAACCATTCGCTTGAGCCCGATCCGCGTATTAAGATCTACGAGCGGTGGACGGTGGACCGGAAAACCCTGACCGGAAAAATCTCAGGGCCGGATGAGTCAACGCGCGGCAAGGCGTCAAAGGATTGGCCGCTGGAGATGATCCTGTCACGCGGATATGCCGTGGCGACCATGCCACGCGAGGATATCGAGCCGGATTTTGCCGACGGCTGGATCCATGGCATACGGGGTGCCTGGCTGAAGCAGTCTGGCAGGACGACCCTGGCGCCTGATGATTGGGGCGCCATTGGAGCATGGGCGTTCGGCCTGAGCCGCGCCCTGGACTACCTTGAGACGGATTCCTCCATCGATGCCAAACGCGCCATCGCCATCGGGCATTCGCGGCTCGGCAAAACCGCCCTGTGGGCCGGGGCGCTGGATGAACGGTTTGCGATGGTCATCGCGAACAATTCCGGCGAGGGTGGCGCGGCGCTGGCCCGCAGGCGTTCTGGCGAGACCACGGCGCTCATCAACAAGACCTTCCCTCACTGGTTCTGCGCGAACTTCAAGCAGTACAACGACCGGGAGGACAAGTTGCCGTTCGACCAGCACGAGCTGATTGCGCTCATCGCGCCGCGTCCGGTGTATGTCGGCAGCGCGAAGGACGATCTCTGGGCCGATCCCCTTGGTGAGTTCCTCGGGGCGAAAGGCGCGGAACCGGTTTACCTCCTGCTAGGCAAGCCGGGCTTGGGGGTAGACAAGATGCCTGCCGAAAATCATCCGGTTGGCGAGACGATTGGCTATCATATCCGCAGCGGTGGTCACAGCATCACTCCCTACGACTGGAAACAGTATCTGAACTTTGCCGACAGGCATTTCAAGGCTTCACCTGTCAATCAGGTAGCCAGCTCGCCATCCCATTGATACAACGGCCGTCCTCTTTCACTTCCATATACCGCGTTCACGAAGGGCATCGGGCGTGGGTCAGACCTTGATGGTCTGTTTCCCTTCTTCCGCCGTTTCAAAGGGATGATGTTGTAACAAAACCTGGCTAAAACGAAATGTTTAGATCCACAATGATCGCCCGATTGCTCCTTAAAGGGCTCTTCTGGCCCAGCGCAGCTTCGCCGGTTTTGCACGGGGGTTGTCGTAGATTTCAGAGGGGCTGGGGCGGATCGGATCAGGGGCGATATCGGCATAAAGGCCATCGCGCAACCCGGCCTCGAAGGCCTTCTTCACCCGCCGGTCCTCACCTGAATGAAACGTCAGAATGGCGATACGGCCACCAGGATTGACACAGCCTGGAAGCACGCGCAGGAAATTATCGAGGGCGACCAGCTCCTCGTTCACCGCGATGCGCAACGCCTGGAAAACGCGACGGATGGACCTGACACGGTCCTCCTCGGAAACTGACTTCGGAAGGGCTCGGCGAATGGCATCACCGAGCAACAACGTATTGGAAAAACCATGCCCGGCCAGGGCCGCCGCGAGCGTTCCGGCATGGGGTTCGTCGGCATTCTCCCTCAACAATCGCTCGAGTTTCAGGGGACTGAGCCCCTGAACCAGTGCCGCGGCGGAAAGGCCCCGCTGCGGGTTCATCCGCATGTCGAGCGGCCCTTCCCGCTTTACGGAAAATCCACGCAGCGGGTTATCAAGCTGCATGGAGGAGACGCCCAGGTCGGCGAGAATCAGGTCCGCTCCGGCGATCCTCCCGGCCGCGAGGATCTTGCGGATACCGGCGAAATTACAGCGATGGGCGCTGAAAGTTTCCGGCCCGAATCCCAGGGCGCGTAGCCTCGCCTCGGTTTTGGGAAGCTCGACGGGATCGGCATCCAGGCCGATGAGTTTTCCTCCGGGCTGAATCCGGGGGATGATTTCCCGCGCATGGCCGCCGTAACCGAGCGTGCAGTCCACCGCGAGCTCCCCTGCCCCCGGATTCAAGACCTGCAGGATTTCGGCAACCATGATGGGACGGTGTGTCCCGGCAGGCGTTTTTCCTGCCGCCAGTATTTTGCTGATCGTCTCCGGATGCCCCGTCGCATCGAGTTCCTTGTATTTATCCTCGAATCGCCGGGGATTTTTACCGGAATAGCGCTTCCGCCGCTGATGCGGCAGCGGAGTGGCCACACCGTCACCGGGGTCACCACCGGCAGGCGGCAAGGGCATTAAGGTTTCTTTTATGGCATTCATCCAAATACGCGACTCCGGTCAGCCCCCATCCTTGTATAATCCGGAATACACTATCACAAGGACCTCCCCCGGGCGAGTGAGATGACTTGACGGTTCGGGGTCTTACTCGTACGCTATTATGAAACAAGGAGACCTGTTATGAACAAATTCACATCGCTTCTTTTGCTCAAGTCGGACACCCAGGATTCCCGGTCGGGGTTCACCCTGGTGGAAATCCTGCTCGTGGTGGCCATCCTCGGCGTTCTGGCCGGTGTGGCGGTGGTCAACCTGACAGGGCGAATGGACGCCGCCAACAAACGCGCCTGCCGCGCCAGCATTGACGCGATCAGCACCGCCGTCAGCACCTACGAAATCGACAACGGGATCTTCCCGCAAACCCTGCAGAACCTCATGACCAAGGCCAATGAAAGCAACTGGAACGGCCCCTACCTGAAACAGACTCCCGCTGACCCGTGGGGCGCCGCCTTCTCTTATTCTGTTCAAGGCGGGGTCTACAAGATTTCGTCTGCAGGTCCTGACGGACAGGCGGGATCGGCTGACGACATCACCAACTGACCGGATGAGAGATTCCGCAGAGCATGGCAAAAAACGTCACCATAAGGGATTCACACTCGTAGAAATCCTGATGGTTCTGGCAATCATCGGGATTGTCACGATTGTCGCCATGCCCTCCCTCGTCAAGTCCATACGGGGCAACCGGCTCCGGATGGGTGCACGCGCCGTGGTCATGGCCGGCACCTACGCCCACAAGATGGCCATCCTGAGGAACCAGGAGATGAAGCTGGTTCTGGACCGCGAAGGGAACAGGATTACCGTGGAACAGCTCAGACAGGCACCCGCGGCACGTCCCTCAGACCAGGACTTCGCCGACGCCTCCCCGCCCTCTGACAGCAATTCCGCAACGAATGCCCCCTCCCCTGGCACCGCACTCCCGCCCGTCAACCTGACACGCACCCTGGATGCCGTCCGACTGGACTCCGTGACGGTTAACCGCAAAAAGGAAAACAGCAACGACTCCATTATCTATCAAACCAATGGCCGTTGCACCCCCTACGAAGTCAAAGTCGTTGATGAATACGGCGGGATCATGATCATCACCGTCGACGCCGTCGCCTCCGTCAAGGTCAGACAGGAGAGCGAATAGAGAAGATGAAAAACGAACGTTCAACATTCAACATTCAACCTCGAACGCTGAACACGTCAGGACATCCGATCAATGTTCGATGTTCAATGTTGAATGTTCGATGTTCGCCATCTTCCCTGTCGGGCATGACCCTTGTCGAGGTTCTCCTCGCCCTCGTCATCCTGACTGTCTCGGCCGGGGTTCTGATGACAGCCACCTCCCGCTGTCTGGCCGTCGTGCGCACCGCGAAAAACTATTACGAGGCCCGGCGCATCCTGGAGATCGGGGAGCTGGAGCACCCGCTCCTGGTGGTTCAGAAAAAAAATGAGAAAGAGCTCACGGCGCTGAATCTCAATGTCGGGCCGATCGACTACCCCCCCAATTTCAGCTACCAGCGCACCTCTGAACGGAGCCCCGAAAAGGAAGACCTGATGATCGTCAAAAACCGGGTCACCTGGTCATCACAGGGCCACCAGCCCTTCGAGGAAGTCACGACT
The DNA here is from genome assembly GCA_011391785.1 of Verrucomicrobiota bacterium. Taxonomy (GTDB): domain Bacteria; phylum Verrucomicrobiota; class Kiritimatiellia; order CAIKKV01; family CAITUY01; genus JAABPW01. The sequence continues at coordinate 4,557 of JAABPW010000323.1, read as the reverse complement.
TACCTCTACTACACCAATGATCTGGCGGGATTCTGATGAAAGCAGAAAGCAGAAAACTGAAAACTGAAAGGAATACCCCACATTCCTGTCGTCCCCTTCAGCTTTCAGCTTTCAGCTTTCAGCTTTTCTCTGCATCCGCCTTCACCCTCATCGAGGTGCTGGTGGCCGTGGCCATCATGAGCCTGGTGGCGGGCGGAGCCTTCAGCCTGCTGGCCGCCGTCAGTAAGGCCTGGCAACGGGGCACCGAGTTGAGCCGGGATCTCCATGCCGGGGATTTTGTCATTGAGCAGGTGGCTGGGGCGCTGCGGGCGGCGCGGTACCGCGGCCCCAACGACGGCCTGATCCTCAAGAAAAACGGAAGCAGGGCCAGCGCCCAGGACAGCATCTCCTGGGTCAAGGAAGGGTCCGACCTGGTCGGGGCCGACTCCACCATGGGGAAAATCTTCCACCATATCCGGTTCTATATCGGACGCGACAAGGACGGAAACCAGGGCGCCCTTTACACCGCCTGGGGGGATGAGTACCTCCAGCCGGAGGATTTCGACCCGGAAGAGGTCCCCCCGGAAATCCTCTCCGACCGCGTGGTGGGCCTCAGCGTCCGGGTTGCCACCAACGACTTTGAAAACGACTCCATCGAGTGGATGGACAAATGGGAAGGGCGAAGCCGGATGGGTGACGACCTGACCAACCACCTCCCCCGATTCGTGGAGGTAACGCTCTATCTCAAACCCCTCGAGGAAGGCGACCCCCCGATTGAAATGCGGCGGCTGGTGGACATTCCCATCGCCCGGGAGGGAATTCGATGAAGCGCGGCTCGGCTCTCGTTATCGTGCTCTGGGTCATCGCCCTGCTCTCCGTGCTTATCGGGGGTTTTGCCTACGAGATGCATATCGAGGCGAAAATCGTCTCCTATGTCCGCAAGAAACTCAAGGCCGAGTATCTCGCCAAGGCGGGAATCGAGTACGCCCAGGCCCTGCTCTCCCACAGCTCCGAGGTCAAGGGCAAGAACGACACCGACGAGATACGGGGAAAATACTGGTATGCCTCCGCAAAGCGCCTTCGCCAGGGATACGCCATCATGGGTCTCACCGAACCCCTCGGGGAAGGCGACTTCGTCCTCGACATCATGCCCGAGCCCGCCCTCCGGAACATCAATGCACTGAGGGACGACGACTGGGAGCGCATCCTCCTGCTCAGCGGGGTACCCGAGGAAAAATGGGCTGAATTGATTGATTGCTTCAACGATTGGCGTGATTTGGATGACCAGCCAAACATGGATGGCGCGGAAACCGACGACTACTACGCCCGGCTGGATCCGCCCTATAAGGCACGGGGTCATGCCAAGAAGGCCAGTGAGGGACGCAGCTCCACCGGGGCCTCCGCATCCGTTAAGCCCCTCGCCAGTGTGGCCGGACCAACCTCCCTCCGCACGGGCACCTCCCGCACCTCACCCGGCCACACTTCCTCCGGCAGCACGCCCCCGAGCGGCCCCCTGGCCAACCTGGACACCGTCGAGGAGCTCCTTCTCATCAAGGGCTTCACCCCCGCCATCCTCTATGGCGGATATGTCGAGGAGGGCGACACCAATAGCACCGTCATGACGGGGATCGCCGACCTGCTGACCGCCATCCCGGAAACCGGCGAACAGGTCAACATCAACGCCGCCACAAAGCGAGTCCTGATGACCCTGCCGGGAATCGACGACTCCGCTGCGGAAGCCATTATCGCCGAGCGGGAACAGGGGGGCAGAGAAGGATTGACAGGCAACCCGCAAATGGAAGAAGATTACTTTTTCACGGATGTAAACAACCTGTTCGCCCGGGTTCCGGAACTGGCCCGGATAACGCCCGAGGAGCAGCAGCGGTTGAGGCAGCTGGTTGGCATGGGATCATCGGTGCTCCGGATTCGTTCCACAGGACGGTCGTACGGGGTTGAATACAAGATCACCGCCATGCTGGGAACCAAGATTTCGGGAACAACGATGCCCGGAATCAGAAGGTAAATACGGTATATGGCGGTCAAAGCCCTAACAAGTCTGGTTGTGCGAGCCCGCTCCCTGGAGTGGAATGTCCTGCACAAGGGCAGCGAAAAGCAGGCCCCGCCTTCCGCCCACCAGGCCGAGCTGGACCCCGGCGAGAACCGGAAAACCATCCTCGAGGGACTGGACACCGAGCAGGAACGGCTGGTCGGCGAGATCCGGGCGAAATGCGGATCCCTTCCCCCCCCCATCAGTATCGGCATCCCCGCCTCCTGGGTGTTGCTGCGTATTGCCGAACTGCCCGCCGGAAGCCCTGATGAACTCAAGAGCATGACCGAACTCCAGGTGGACAAGTTCTCCCCCTTCCCGGTGGATGAATCCGCCGTCTCCTATGAACTGCTCCACGAACACGAGGGCCACTGCCGCCTCCTCCTCAGCGCCATCCGGACGGACGTCATCAACAAGCTGGCGGAGGCCCTCCGGGCGGCCGGGCTCCAGCCCAAGTGGGTCGATGTCAACGTTCTCGGCTGGTGGCGCCTGCTCAAGGATGCCGGGGAAGTAAAACCGGCCGGCTCCCAGATCTTTGTCATCCTCGATGAGTCCGCCTGCGATATCATTGTGGCCACCGCCGGGATTCCCGTCGCCTTGCGCTCCCTCAGCGGGATGGAAGATATTCCGCCCGAGGAGATGGATGAGGAAATCGCCAGGGAAACGGTCTATACCCTCTCCTCTCTGGATCTGGAAGGACCCGGCCCGCAACCCGCCGAGATTTCCATCTGGCACCGCGGGGAGCCGCCCGCCGGTTTGATTGCCAGGTTCGCCGCGCCTTTCTCCATGGTCGCCACCCCCCGTTCACTGGAGTCTCTCCCGCCGCTTTCAGAGGGCCTGCTACGCCGCGCTGAATCCCGCGCTGAAGGAACCTTAAATCTCGCCCCGGCGGCTTGGGAGGCGGCGGAAAACGCCAAACGGGATCGGCGGCGGATGATTGCATCAACCCTTCTGGTCGCAGGCCTCTGGCTGGGCGGCATGGCCATCCTGTTCGGCGGCATCCAGTTCCAGAAACAGCGGCTGACGGCCCTTGAGAAAGAATTGACCGCCCTGAAAGTCCCGGCGGAGAATGTCCGTGCCATCCGCGACCGCGCCGAGGAACTGCGAAAATACATGGACCGGTCCCGCTCCGGGCTTGAATGCCTCCGCGAAGTCAGCGACCGGCTGCCCCCGGGCATCGAGTTGGACTCATTCAACTACCACAAGAGCAAGACGCTGGAAATGGCCGGCGTGGCCGACACCTACGCCACCATTACAGATTTCAAGAAGGACCTGGAGAAGTCCGACCTGTTCACCACCACCGAACTCACCCGCACCCGGCGCGTCCCCCGTGGCGAGGAGTTCAAGATCATCTGCACCCTGCCCGGGGGAGGCCCACCATGAAAATATCCCAGCGGGAAATGGTTTTGGCCTGGATCACCGGCGTAGTGGCGCTCGGCGGACTCACCTCCCTGCTCGTCGGGCCCAAACTGACGGCCTGGAAAGCCGTCGACAGCAAGGTGACGGCCGCCACCCGGGACGTCGAGAAGCTCAAGTACCTGATTTCCCAGTCGCCGCGGTTCAATGCAAAATTGGCGGAGATGAAGAAGAAACTCCCGACCTACCCCCAGGGCAAGGACGTCACCACGGAACTTCAAATCCTGATCGAACGCCTGGCCAAGACCAATAAGCTCAACCTGATCAGCCGCAACGCCGAGAAGGAAACCCTGCGCGGCAACATGTACGAGGTGGCGGTGAACTGCAAATGGGAAGGAAACCTGGAAGCCCTGACCCATTTCCTCTTTGATCTGCAGAAGGAAGATGTTATTTTGGACGTAAGCCAGTTGTCGGTTGCACCCAACGACAAGAAGATTTTGCGGGGCGGGTTTACGGTGTACTGCTCGTACTCCCGGGCTCCTTCCGCAGGTGGTGAGACTAAAACTGAAAGCAAGGGCCCCTAACAATGACGTCATTACTTCATAAGCAAATCATGACGGCGGGAGTCTTGATCCTGACCGGCATCGTGTTGTCCGTGAGGCCGGCGCAGGCCCAGCAAACCCCGGGGCTGGTGACCCGCCCTGTGGCCCCCGCACCCGCGGCCCTGAACAGCTCCCAAACCAGCACCAACAAGGCGGTCGACCTCAAGGAGCTCAAATTCAGGAACACCCCGCTGGAAATCGTCCTGAACTACTATTGCGCGGAACTCACCGGCAGGACCCTTCTCCAGGCACCCGCCGTCAACGCCAACATCACCCTGGTCAGTCAGACCAAACTGACCATCCCCGAGGCCATCCAGGCCATCAAGACTGTCCTCGCCATGAACAATATCGCCCTCCTGAATCAGGGCGAAAAGTTCGTCAAGGCCGTCCCCATCGCATCGGCCCCGATCGAGGGCCTGACAATTGAAACCAACCAGACGGGGATGATCACCCGCCCGGATACGGATGAGTTGGTCAGCGAGGTCATTCCCCTGAAATTCATTGATCCCGCGGAAGCCCAGAAGGCCATACAGGGCCTGATCCACGCCTACGGGAAAATCCTCCCGCTGGAGC
>JAABPW010000318.1 GCA_011391785.1 Verrucomicrobiota bacterium | reverse complement strand
CGACAGGCTCACCGCAGGCGCCCGGGTGGCGACGCTGGAGCAGGAACTGCGGGACAAGGAGGAATATCTCCAGTCCACCATCGAGGAGATGGAGACTTCCAGCGAAGAGCTCAAATCCGCAAACGAGGAGATGCAGTCGGTGAACGAAGAATTGCAGTCCACCAACGAGGAGTTGGAGACCTCCAAGGAGGAGCTGCAGTCGGTGAACGAAGAGCTGGAGACGGTCAATTCCGAGTTGCAGCAAAATGTCACCGAGCTGTCCCGGACCAACAACGACATGAACAACCTCCTGGCCGGCACCGGCGTGGCCACCGTCTTTGTGGACCTGCAAATGCGCATCCGGCGCTTCACCCCCACCGCCACCCAACTGATCAACCTGATCCAGACGGACGTGGGGCGGCCGGTGGGCCACATCGGCTCCAACCTCGCGAACTATGATAACCTGCTTACGGACACGCAGGGGGTATTGGACACCCTGATTTCCAAAGAGCTGGAAGTGCAGACCCGGGAGGGGAACTGTTATCTCATGCGCATCCAGCCCTATCGCACGCTGGAAAACGCCATCGAGGGGGCGGTGCTTACCTTCTTCGACATCACCGAGATGAAGAAGGTGCGGGAGGCGCTGCGGGAAACTGAAAAAGTGCGCCGCCTGGCCGTGGTGTTGCTGGACGCCCACGATGCCGTCACGGTGCAGGATCTGGAGGGTAGCATCCTGGCCTGGAATCCGGCGGCGGTGCGGATGTACGGCTGGAGCGAGGCCGAGGCCATGGCGATGAACATCCGCGACCTGATTTCGGAGAGCCAACGGGAGAAAGCCTTGGCCGTGATGCAGCAACTGGCCCGGGCCGAGATTCTCGAACCCTACCGCGCCCAACGGGTCGCCAAAGACGGCCAGATCGTGGAGGTGTGGCTCACCGCCACGGCATTGGTCAAAGACAACGGCGAGATTTACGCCATTGCGACGACGGAGCGGGAAGCAGTGAAAAGTGGTTAGGGTTTTGGGGACAGATTTTAATCTGTCCCCAAAATCCCTCCCCTTCCAAGGGAAGGTTGGGGTGGGGATGGGTTGTCAGCAAATTTGGTCATCAAAGGGAGGTATTTTAGTCATGACAAGAAAAAATTACCCACCGCAAGGCGACACGCTGCGCCGGCGTGCGGAGGAAGCCTTTCGGGAAAAAGCCGCCGGAATGCCGGAAGACGTGGCGGCGTTGTCCCCTGACGAAGTGCGGCAGATACTCCACGAACTGCGGGTGCATCAGATCGAGCTGGAGATGCAGAACGAGGAATTGCGCCAGGCGCAGAAAGAACTCGAAGATTCTCGGGCGCGGTATTTCGATCTGTATGATCTGGCGCCGGTGGGTTATTTCTCCTTGAGCGAAAATGGGCTGATCCTCGAGGCGAATCTCACCGCAGCCACCCTGCTTGGATTGACGAGAAACGCCCTTATCAAACAGCCCTTAACCCGGTTTATCTTTAAGGAAGACCAGGACATCTACTACCTGCACCGCAAACAACTTTTTGAAACCGGTGAACCGCAGATGTGCGATATACGTATTGTGAAAAAGGATGAAACGGCATTCTGGGCTCATCTTGCCTCAAACGCCGCGCAGGATGAAGGCGACACTCCCGTATGCCGCGTGATGATCAGCGATATCACCGAGCGCAAGCGGGCGGAGGAGCAGCTCCGGTTCCAGGCTCACATCATCGATAATTCTCCCATAATCGCGGCTTATCACGACAAGGAGCTCAACATGGTTTGGGCAAATAGAGCCTACCAGAAAGCGACCGGATTGAGCCTGGAGGAAATCAGGGGGAGAAAGTGCTACGAGGTGTGGAATTTGCCGAACCCGTGCCGGGGTTGCCCGGTGATCACGGCAATCGAAACCGGAGAGAGTGCTGCCCATGAATTGACGCCTGATAATCAGGATCATTGGCCGGAGACTCAAGGATATTGGTTATCCCAAGCCGCGCCTGTCCTGGATGAACAGGGCGCCGTTATCGGCGCCATCGAATTCGCGATAGATATCACCGAGCGCAAGCGGGCGGAGGCGGCTCTTCGGGCAAAGAACGAAGAGATAAAGAC
>JAABPW010000317.1 GCA_011391785.1 Verrucomicrobiota bacterium | reverse complement strand
CACTCCGGTGGAACGACAGGCGGCTCTGCAGGCGGCACGCGAGCGCGTTCTGCTGGCTATCGTCACGGGCAGGAACCCAGGACGCACCCTGGGTGCCCGCATGACGGACCTGATGCGGATCATGGGCACCCCGGCGGGACCCGCACAAATCTGGGAGCAGGTAAAGTATACCCTCAACCCTTCAGGAAAGACAAAACCATGACACCAACCCTTGCCACAGTCCGCCAGTGGGCGACCAACCGCGCCCGCCGCCGCCACCCCGAGCTAAGTCCGCGCCGCTGGTCCAACCGTGAACTGCAGGCGGCGGCCCCCCTTTTTACAGGCGATATCGTGAATGTGTCCGGCTGGCGGGACGAGGACAAGGAGGGCCGCACCTACCGCAGCTATTTCACGAACGCGTCCCGCTATTCCGTCACCAACTACTGGGGATCCAGCACGCCCAATGATGGCGTGCCCGATGCCCTGTTCCTGGATCTGGCCGCCGACCTGCCGGTGGAGCTGAAGGACAAGTTCGACCTCGTCTTCACCCACACGGTGCTTGAGCATATCTTTGACGTCCCGAAAGCGGTGCGCAACATGGCAGGCATGACACGCGACGCCATGATCATGATCGTCCCCTTCATGCAGGACGAACACTACTCGCCGGGCATTTACGGGGACTTCTGGCGGTTCACGCCCCTGTGCGTCAAGCAACTGATGGAAAGCAACGGACTCACCCTGATACATCTCAGCAGCAACAACAGTCCGTGGTTCCCCGTGTACCTTTTCGCAATCGGCAGCAAGCAGCCCGCGAAATGGGCTGATCGGTTCCCAACCCCCTATGACTGGGATCAGCGCCTGGGAAAATCCACTTTCACCTATCCCGGCTGCGCGTGGTAAAGAAGGACAGCAATTCGTCAGATTGACTTAAAAAGGACAAGAGTCGCCGCGTCGCGGCATGTCCCGCCGGAGTGCCGGAGGCGGAAGCGCGCCTCCCACATTGGGGGAACTCAAGATGAGCGGGACGAAAGACGATTTATGAGCAGACTAATCAAGCAGGGCATTCCCCTTGCAGTCGGAGTGTTCGCTGGAAATGCACTTATAGTGCCGATGATCTCCGGACGCGATGTCTCCCGTGGGATTCTTGTCGGTTTCGTTGCAGCGGCGCTGGTGCTTGTTGTGTATTCATTGGCCGCCGTTTTCCAGTCCGGCAAACCCGGCGAGGCAGAAAAGAAGACTTAGCCGCTAAGAGAACACCACTCCTGGCTAAAAAAAACGTAGCTTTTGCCCGAATGGCCGAAGAAGGTCATTTAGGTCAAAATTTACCGCATAGGCTCTTTCAACCTGCCACCAAACATTAACCAGGACAAGATGATGATGAAACTATCAACCATTCTTTCAAGCTTTGTATCAGGCGGCATCATTACCGCAGTTGCGTTCATGTTGGCAGGATATGACAGGTTTGCTCAACATGCCCATCTGTTCCATCTGATTGGTCGCGGGCTCCTGCTGTTGCCATTGTACCCAATGCTGATAATCGGCAGGATCTTTGGGGTTCATATCGAAAACACGGCGTTTGGCCAGATGATTACCAGGTCGCCCTATCTGGCAATATGGGACAGCATAGCGTATGCGGCAGTAATCCTCCTCGTTGTGTTCTCAGTACAAAAAATATTTAAGACCAGAACAGGCAAAGGTTAACCAGTCTCTTGGTGACGCCGAAAGTTCGGCCACAATTTCCACCTCATGATCAAGGCTTTCTATTTCTTCCTCGATTCCGAAACCCGACGGTCCGTCGTACGGGGCATACTGGATTGCCCGGGTGCCGACTACATGCTCTACGGGGCCAACCGTCTTTCGGAACACGGCATCGAGGTTCGGCACAACCTGGAAGCAAGCACACCCCCGCCCTCCCGCTGGGTCTGCCGCTTTGCCTGGCTCGCCGACCGGCTGATCCGGCTGATCGGCGGCTCGAGTGGCGATTTCCAGACGGTCCTGAAGGAACGGCGGCGCTTGCGCGACGCGGATATCATCGTGTCGACCGTGGACAACGTGGGCGTGCCCCTGGTGTGGCTGAAGGCACTCGGAATGCTTCGCCGCCCGCTGCTCTATGTCAGCATCGGGTTGCCGGAAAGGAT
>JAABPW010000316.1 GCA_011391785.1 Verrucomicrobiota bacterium | reverse complement strand
CTAGGGGAACTTTTATGAAGCAATGGCTTTCAAAGTTTCGTTCCCAGCGGCTCAAGGAGCGCTTCAAGGATGGTATCGTCCGGAAGACGCCGGAAGACGATCTTTCCTGGTGGAATCGCCCCCTCTTTTCCCTCCTGATCGGCCTGCTTCTGTGGGGAGGGGCCTGCGCCCTGCTTATCAATGGAATGCCCACCCGTTCCAGCCCCCTGCAAGTCACTCTCCTGCAGGCGGGGAATCAAGTGCTGCTCTTTATCATCACCGCCGTTTCCGTCATGCTCCTTCAGGTTTTGGCTCCCGCCCTGTTCAAGAACAATACCCGGCTCATGCTGCTGGCGATGTGCGCCTTGACGACCGCCATCTCCGGAAGCCTGCTGATCCACGGCGGGGGGCGCGGCTTCGCCTTGCCGCAGGCTTCAGCCGACCTTCTGGTTCCCGTCCTGATCCCCTTTGCCTTGTCCCCGCTCCTCGCGGGAATTCTTCTCGGCGGGAATGCCGCCCTGGTGGCGGGGCTCTGGTCCACCCTGACCTGCCTGGTCATCGGAAACTTCAACCCGTCCATCCTCATCTCCGGCCTCATCGCGACGGCCGCCGCCGCCGTCATGATCCGGCGCCTGCGCCGCCGCACCCAGCTCATTCGCGTGGGCCTGACGGTCGGCCTGCTGCAGATCGCCTGCCTGGCCGTCATGGCCGGACAACTTCCCGTGGAGCCCCGGCTGGCCGGAAAACTAGTCCTTGCCTGCATCGCCAGCGGGTTGGGCGCCGCCCTGCTCGCCCTGCTCCTGTTGCCGCTGTTTGAACTCCTGTTCGGGGTCACCTCCAACATGACCCTCCTGGAACTCTCCGATCTTGCCCATCCCCTGCTGCAACGCCTTGCCTTTGAAGCTCCCGGCACCTACCACCATAGCCTGATGGTCGCCAATCTGGCCCAGGCCGCAGCGGATGAGATAGGAGCCAATTCCGTCCTCGCCCGGGTCGGCGCCTATTTCCACGACATCGGAAAGGTCACCAAGCCGGGCTATTTTACCGAGAATATCCGGACAGGCGAAAATCCCCATGACGACCTGACCCCCAGCATGAGCGCCATGCTGGTCATGGCCCATCTCAAGGAGGGCCTGACCCTGGCCGTGCTCCATAAGTTGCCTCGCCCCGTGATGGAGATCATTCAACAGCACCATGGAACGGGATTGGTTTACTATTTCCACCACAAGGCCGGACAGCGGGCCCTGGCCGAAACCCAATCCTCATCCAGTCGAAACGGCAGGACCGTAGTGGATGAATCCAGCTACCGGTATCCCGGCCCCAAACCTTACTCCCGCGAAGCAGCCATCATCATGCTGGCCGATGCGGTGGAGGCCGCCTCACGTTCCCTCGAAAAACCAACCCCGACCGGTATCACCGAACTTGTGGACCGGATTACAGATGGCCGGATCGAGGACAACCAGCTCGATAACTGCGAAATGACTCTGGCCGAACTCTGCCGGGTCAAGCGAGCGTTTGTTTTCTGCCTGTCCAACATGCTCCACAGCCGGATCGCTTATCCGAAATCGTGAAAACAGAAGCCAGAAGTCGGAAGTCAGGATCCAGAAGCCAGAAGCCGGAATCCAGAACCCTGAATCCTGAACCCTTTTGCGTTCTGGCCGTCAACTGCCAGCGGGCATTAAAAGTTAATCTGGCGGCTATCCGGAAACTGGCGGAATTCTTCCTGGATAAATCAGCAAAAAGGGCCGGATTGCGCTGGGGCGAGGTCTCCGTGGTACTGGTAGATGACCGGAGATCACAGGAAATCAACCGGACGGCACTTGGCCACGACTACCCGACCGATGTCATCAGTTTCAATTTCGACCCGCTACCAGGCGAGGATGCCGGCACCTGCACCGGCGAAATCGTGCTCAATGCACAAAGGGCATTGAGCTTGGGTCGACGGTATGGCGGTGTCGACCATGAACTGGCCCTCTATCTGGCGCACGGCTGCGATCACCTGTCCGGGGCAAACGACGCTACTCCAACCCAGCGGATGACCATGCGACGGCGGGAATTGCAGTGGCTGAGGGAAGCGGAAAAGAAAGGGGTCAGGGTTCGGGGGTTAGGGGTCATAGGGGCGAGAGCGGGGGGCAGGGAG
>JAABPW010000315.1 GCA_011391785.1 Verrucomicrobiota bacterium | reverse complement strand
TTCCTGCCCTGAGCGAAGTCGAAGGGGTGCCACGGGTCGCGAAAATGTTCGGTTCCCGCCACGCAAGGTGGCGGGGCCCTCTGACGGATAGGGGAAACAATGAGTAATTCCGCTGGGCGCAGGATCATCCAAAAGTCGGGTTTATGGGCGTTGCTCATGGCCATGGTATTTGCGATTTCAGGATGCACTAGGACTTTTCAGGGCGCGCCAACCGTTGTCACCTATCATGTGGATAAGGCGGGCAACGATAACAACCCTGGCTCAAAGGGGTCGCCCTTTCTTACAATCAACAAGGCGGCCCAGGTGGCCCGTCCCGGCGACACCGTCATCGTCCACGCCGGTACCTACCGCGAATGGGTTCAGCCGCTCCGGGGTGGGGTGTCCGATGAGCTGCGAATCACCTACAGGGCGGCTACGGGCGAGAAGGTCGTGATCAAGGGCTCCGAGCGGGTTAACACCTGGAAGAGCCAGGGGAATGGGATGTGGAAGGTCGAGCTTGATGACAGCTTTTTTGCTCCCAGCAACTGGTATCCCTTCCGCGACACGGTTCTCGGCGAGCATCAGATTGGCAAGGATTGGCTTGGCGTCGGGCGCTGGTGCCATAAGGGGGAAGTCTTTCTCAATGAGGACCGGTATATCGAGAAGAATGCCCTGGACGAATGCCGGAAAACCCCCGGATCCTGGTTTACGTCACGGCAGGGAACCACCCAGTCGATATACGCCAATTTCGGGGATCATGACCCGAACCGGGAACTTGCCGAGATTACGGTCCGCCATGCGGTTTTCGGGAAAGATGTCCAGGATGGCATCGACTTTATCACCGTTGACGGGCTTACCCTCATGCAATCCTCCGAGGAATGGCTGCCGACCTATGCCGGGCCCAACAGCCGGGGCGTGATATTTACCTCCGGGACAGGCTGGGTCATCCAGAATTGCACCGTCCTGTTCGCCAAGATGCGCGGCATTGTGACGGATCACGGCAGCCATCATGTGGTGCGAAACAATACCATCGGCAAGTGCGGCTCGGCCGGCATTGGCGGCGCAGACACGGAGGGGGTGGTGATCAGCGGCAACTGGATCTACGACATTCACGGGGATCAGCCCTATACCGGGGCGGAACACGGGGGTATCAAGTACCACACGTCGCGCAACCTGATCATCAGCGGGAACATCATTTCCGGCGTCCATGCCCTCGAGGATATGGGGGACAAGGGGATGGGCATCTGGATGGACTGGCCCAAGGGGAACAACCGGATCACGGGCAATGTCGTCGTCAACTGCACCGGGCGGGGCCTTATGATCGAGAACCCCTTCGGCCCCCATCTCATCGACAATAACGTCCTTATCAACAACCAGTGGCCGAGTCATTTCGAGTCGGCCAATATCCTCGTGAACAACCTGTTCCACTCCACCACGCTATGGTTCCGCAGCGGCTGGTGGGGACGGGCTAGAAATGAATCGAACAAGGTGTTCAACAACATGTTCTTTGCCAGCGCGACGAACCTGGTCGCCAATGCCGGAAATGAGGTTGATTACAACAGCTATCACGGCGGCGCCAGGAAACCTGGGTTTGGCGACCTCCACAGTGTTGTTGATGCGACGGAGCCACGGTTTTCCTGTGTCATCGACAATCAGGATCACAGTGTGACCCTCACGTTCTCCCTTGGCAAAGACGCGAGCGGGCTGAGCTGCCCGATCGTCACGACGGAATCAATCGGGACCCTGAATTGTGGCAGGAAGGACATGGAAAAGACGACCAAGGAGATGCTGGTCGCGACGATGACCCGCCCGGATGGAAAGCCGGTGGCGGTGGACAAGGATTTCTTCCAGCATGCACGTGGCGCTGCCGCCAAGGTTGGGCCCTTTCAGGGAGTTACCAACGGCCTGAATACCTTTGTCCTGTGCCCCAATAGCGACTTTGACTACCAGGCGGCAGGCCGGGCGCTTATTGATAAAGTTAGGCAAAAAGCGCGATAGTCCTGTTAGCTGGGGAGGCGGCAATAATATGAATCGGCGAAGTTTTATCGGGCTGCTGGGTGCCGGGGTTGCGGGATTGAGCGGGTATGTCCGGGCCCAGCCGGCATCCCCCCGGATCCAGTTTGGAGTTTGTGCGGCGATTGACAAGGCGGCGAAACTCAAGGGGATTGGATACGATTTCATTGAG
>JAABPW010000314.1 GCA_011391785.1 Verrucomicrobiota bacterium | reverse complement strand
TCCCTCCTTGCCAGAAAAAGGTGGAACCCTGCCCCCTGAACCCCGAACCCTTACCCCTATTCCCCCTCCCTTGGCCGACCCTACCGCAACCATGCCCGTGGTGGCATCCCGGGAAATACCCGCCCCCGGCAATATCGGCCTGATCCGGCGGGTTCGCATCGTAAAGGCGAATTTCAAGTATCCCCTGTGGCGGGTGGAGGAAATCGTCCGCCCGGCAAGCACCGGTCAGCAGGAAGTCATCCGCTCACGCACGATCATGATTGCCGACCACGCTATGATTCGTCTTCAGGACGGGGCGGATGCCGCAAAGCTCCAGGCCCTGGCCGATTCCCAGGGGCTGGCGATCCGCAAAACCATGAAAATGCCCGGCTGCTATCTTGTCAGTACTCCCGACGAGACCCCCGAGGCGCTCCCTGATCTCCTGGCCCTCCTGAACAGCAATACCAACCTCATCCGCTACGCCGAACCGGATTTCATCGTTAAGGCCCAGGCCACACCCAATGACCCGCTGTACAGTTCGCTGTGGGGACTTCGCAACACCATCCGCCCCGGCGCCGACATCTCCGCGCCCCAGACCTGGGATCTGGCCACCGGCGGAACCCAGGTGATTGTCGCCGTCATCGACACCGGCATCGACTACACCCACCCTGACCTGGCCGGGAATATCTGGACCAATGTCAACGAAAGCATGAACGGCGTGGATGACGACCAGAACGGTTTTGTCGACGATGTCCACGGCTGGAACTTCGCGGCCGGGAACAACAACCCGATGGATGGCCATTCCCATGGCACCCACTGCGCGGGAACGATCGGCGGCGTCGGCAATAACGGGATCGGTGTGGTCGGCGTGAACTGGTCCTGCCGTATCATCCCGCTTAAATTCCTGGACGACAGCGGGTCCGGCACCGATTCGGATGCCGCCGATTCGCTTCACTATGTCGCCACCCTGCGCCGGCAGGGCGTCAATGTCCGGCTCACCAGCAACAGCTGGGGCGGCGGGGATTTCTCCACAACCCTCCGGGACGCCATTCAGGAAAACGCCTCGCTCGGCATCCTGTTCATCGCCGCCGCCGGGAATTCCACGGCGAACAACGATGTCGGCGGCTTCTTTCCCGCCAACTACAGCCAGTCCAACATCATCGCGGTGGCGGCCACGGACGTGAATGACGGTCTCGCCTGGTTCTCGAACTACGGTCTCACCACCGTGGACCTCGGGGCACCCGGCGACAGCATCAACAGTACCCAGCCCGGCGGCCTCTACACCTATAAAAGCGGCACATCCATGGCGACCCCGCATGTGGCGGGCGTGGCCACCCTGCTCTGGAACAGCTGGCCGGCGGCACGCGCCTCTGACATTCAGGACGCCCTCCTGAGGGGGACGGATTCCATTCCTTCACTGAGCGGAAAAACCGTCACAGGTGGACGCCTCAATGCCCTCAAATCCCTGACTACCCTGTTCCGCATCCTCCACGAGCCCCTAGCCAACACCTTCAACGCGGGACCGGATTATCCTGTCACGGCTGAAATCGGGCCGGCCTGCCTAACCGATACAAACCAGCTCACCCTGTTCTGGAATGCCGACGGCTCGACCAATTTCGCCGGCATCCCGCTCCTGTCAGCCAGCAACACCGTCTACACGGCGGCCATCCCGGCCCAGCCGGAGGGAACCACTATCCATTACTGGCTGTCGGCCCGCACCACCAACGGCCTTGTGGCCGCATCCCCCACCAACGCGCCCAACACCACCTATGCCTTCACCATCGTCCCCTCCCTCATGTTGTCCATAACCGGCCTGCCTGCCGCCGTTGCCACCGTCACCCCCGCCTATGGCACGATGCCCTATCCCTCCGGACAAGTATTCCATGCCTCCGCTCCCGCCACCTCCATGCCGGTGAACGGCATGCGCTGGGCCTGCACCGGCTGGGTTGGCAGCGGAAGCGTCCCCCTCTCCGGAACATCCAACGCCTGCACCTTCACCCTGACCAACAGCTCAACCCTCACCTGGCTTTGGCGCCATGAAATCGCCCTCACCCACACCAGCATCGTCAACAGGTCTCTCAACCAGACCCGGTGGTGGCTGGAAGGTTCCACCGCCACGACCCTTGTGGCCGCCGCGTCGATTTACTCATACGGCACCAATTTTTATTTCACAGGCTGGGAACTGGAC
>JAABPW010000313.1 GCA_011391785.1 Verrucomicrobiota bacterium | reverse complement strand
TTCAACTGAACAATCCCCTGATCCTCGAGGCTCCAGTCGTATTCTTTTTTTTCCGTCTCGACCTTGGTTGGCCGCCGGTGCTCGCTCGAGTCGAAAAACCGCTGATGAATGGTTCCGGGATCAATGCCCCCGGGCTGGTAACGGCACCCGTCATTCCACACCGCATAGCGGTCGGCAATCACAAGCTGCTGCCGGGTCACCATCAGGTCCCCGATCCACATGATCCCGCCCAGCAGGATCATGAACAGCGGAATGGCAATGATGGTCTCCATCAACACCGATCCCGCCCTCCTTCGATCACTTGAACTCTTATATCCCATATCCTGAATCGTCCAGTTTTCCGCTTTCAGCTTTCAGCTTTTTTCTTCCCCTTCACTGCGCCTCATGCATGGAATCATGCTGGGCCCCGGCCTGAACCGCGTCATCATCGCGCCGCACCCGGCTGTCATCCAAAGTCCCCTTGGCGGTTTTCTCGCGGAGGGTCGCCCCTTCACCGGCCACAATCAGCCCGCCGCCGATGGAGCGGCTGAGCACAATGACCCCGCCGATCACGGCCGCGGCAATCAGGACGGCGAGGATGACATATTCCATCATCACCCCGCCGTCGCGATTTCCTATGCGGACTCTTTTCATTAGAACTTCTTCATTCCCGGCCAGCCTCCGCCACCGGGTTTGCCGCCGCCCGGCTTGCCCCCTGCGGGCGGCAGACCGGTCCCGGGAACCGGCTTGAACATCTCCTCGGTGGATTTACAGGGATCCTTATCCTCGTACTTGGCCTTGTACTCATCCCGCTTCGCAATGTACTTGGCGGCATTCCCCTGCAGCAATTCGCCCAGCTTGGCCTTATTCATGGTATAATTGGTGTTCGCATCGATGATCTTCGCCATGGCATCGGCATCATCGGGATACTTCTTGGCCCATGCCGCAATCACCTCTTTCAAGGTGTTTGAGGAGCAGATCATCTCCTCGATCTTGGCGGCGCCGTCGGGGATGAACTTGGCGAAATCCCGCAACATGGTGGAGTTGATCCCTTCACTCGCCCACATCTTTTCCGGATCGTTGATATCCTTCCAGTCGGTTTCCGGGTAGTCGGATATCTTCGTCACCGGGTCGTACGCACCCTCGACACAAAGGTCCTTCAACCCTCCCTTTCCGGCGCACCCGACCCGTTCCTGCCCTCCCCCGCCCCGGTCGCCATGATACTCTGCATACCCCTCGGAGAGCGCCGTCCGCTCATTGGTGATCTCGTCCAGGTAATGCTTTCCATCCTGCCCGTACTTGGCCTCCTTGGACATCCCGTCCGTCGGATTCTTCCCGCACTTGTCCCGCATATAGCTGTGTGCGACTTCATGGGCGAGGGTGCTGACCATCCGCTTCCGGTCCCAGGTCTGGATCTGAATGGTCTTGCCATCCCCGCTCGACCAGCTGCCGGTCTTGGGCTTTCCGTTCGGATAGGTCTGGTTCAGGTCCGAACTCACAATCACCTCGGTGTCGAAGCTCATGTCGCCGGCACGGTCCTTGATCGTCGTCACATCATCCAGATACCGCTTCATGATGACATAGGCATCGGGATCCAGAAACCGCAGGGTGTTCCCTATTTTCTGGGTTGTCACGCGCCGCAGATCGGCTTCATTGGCGATGTTATAGACAGTCCCGTCAGGGGCGCGGTATTTGAACACAAGTTTCCCGGCCTGGGCTGCTTCCGCAAGCCAAAGGACCGTCACAAGGGAAAGGATCAGGGGAAGTGTTTTCATGATTATTTCCCTCCCTTCTCCGGCACAGTGATGGAGCTGCCGAACCACTCCTGCCGAACAGGGGTCTCCGCCCTCATCCCCTCGATCTCCTCGAGTACAAAGGCCTTCGCCTTGGCAGTAGCGTACGCACCTTCCTGTTGCGCAGTGATGTAGGCCGTCATTTCATCATAGATCCTCGGCGCCCTCACCATGACCCCGTAGACACCGTTGAATCCGACCTTGGTGGGCCGTACGGTGAACTTCACGACATGAGCTTCGCCCTTCTTGAGTGCCCCCTTCCAAACTGGGCCCGCTACCAGTTCAAGGTCCTCGTTCGTGGCCGGTGTGATCTCCACCTCCTTCATGTCAAAGAGAGTTGCCGAAACCGTAATGGATACCTCGATCTCTTTCCCCACGGCTAATCCAGACAGGGTGCCAAAGGAAT
>JAABPW010000312.1 GCA_011391785.1 Verrucomicrobiota bacterium | reverse complement strand
GCAGGGTGACGAGATCGATCTTGAGTATTTGGAGCACCGGAGCAGCCTGTTGCTGACGAAGGTGCATCCGCTCAGTGGCCACGGCGCGCGCTTTGCGCAAGGTGTCTTCGATCTGATAGATACGCTGAATGGCAGCCAGCGGCCCGGCGGCAAGGGTTTGGCCGGTTTTGAATGCTTCATGGAACTTGCGTCTGGCATGCGCCCAGCAGGAAGTGAGCACAATACGTTTTTTGTTAGATGTCCAGGAGTCATAACCGCCATAAGCGTCGGTTTGCAGGAAGCCTTGGTAATCACCCAGGAGGTCGTCAAGACAGGCGGCCTTGCGACTGGGATGCCATTGATAGAGGATGTCGCCCTTGATTCCGTTGCGCGGGGCATGGATTACCCAGAGGTATCCGGTGGCGCATTTGCCTTTGCCGGGATCGAGGTAGCGGATCGGGGTTTCATCGGCTTGGAGATAGCCGCTTTGAAGCAAACTGGAATGAATGAGTTTGTAGAGGGGTTCGCAGATGTCGGCCACGGTGCGGTCCCAATGACAGAAGGTGTTGCGGGCGAACTCAACGCCGTGACGCTGGCGAATGATGGTCTGCGTCCGGTAGTGCGGACGGTGATGACAATATTTGGAGGCCAGCACATAGGCCACCAAGCGGGGGTTGGCTCCAAGGCCCAGCGATGGCGGTGCGGGAGCTTTTACCGGAACGGCGTCGGGATCGCCGATGCGGACGTGGACGGCACGCGTCAGGCGGCTGATGAAAATGACGGCGGCCTGATAGTCGAAGCGGTCGGTGGTGATGCGCTCGATCTCGCGGAAGCTCCCGGGATTCGCCTTGACCTCGTCGGCGAAGACAACCGTTTCGCGGATTTCAAGATGCGAAATGTCGCGGGGTTTGCGTGGGGCGCGCTTTTTGGTGGGAGCCGGTTCAGCCGCCGGTTCGAGGTCTTCGGGAGCGGCGGCGGGGGCTTTTTTTGCGGAGTCGGCGTCCAGCAGGAGTTGGAGCTGGGCGGGGTCGAGCGCTTCGCTTTTCTTGTCGAAGAGCTGCCTGATGATGATGTCGATGCGCTGGCGCAGCAGTTGGTTCTCGATGCGCAGTTGTTCGACCTCGGCGCGCAAGCGAGCGTTCTCGTTACGCAGAGCCGCGAGCTCGTCACCGCCGGAAGCGGGATTATCAGAGGGCGGTGTCGAGCGCTCAGCCATTTGCTACTAAAGACGTAGTAGTTTGATCGAAAATCGCAAGAAAAAAATTAGAAAATGTGAATTTTTTCACTCCCTCTCGAACCATGCGCGTCTCAAGCCGTCGCGTAGGTCGATGCCGTCGGTTAGCATAGCAAGAGCCGCAGGTTCGAGGCTTATCTTTCCGTTGGAGGATGCCGTGGGTTTGGGCCAGCGGAAAGTTCCCCGCTGAAGTTTTTTGGCATGAACCCAAAGTCCGGTTCCATCCCAATGCAGCAGCTTGATGATGTTGTGCGTTCGATTGATGAAAACAAAGACAGCGCCGCCGCGGGGATCGTCACCGAGGCGCGTAACGACTAGGGCATGCAGGCCGTCGAAAGATTTGCGCATGTCGCAAGGTTCGAGCGCGAGGAAGACGCGCAGGCTGCCGGAGAGAGTCAGCATGGACGGCGCAGGTTTGATAGGAGTTCAAGGGCAAGCGGCAAGGCGGCGCGCGAGGTGAGTTCGATCACAGTGCCGCAGGGCAGGACGATGCGTAGCACGGCGGATGAGTTCACCGTGGCGGGGCCGTCCAACAGGATCTCGGCAAAAGCCGGACCAGAGACCTCGGAAGATGAGTTCTCCCGGCTTTTGCGCAGCCAAGCGATGAAGGTCTGGTAATGGACACCATGCTGGCGACTGAAGCTCATGGCGCTCATGCTGCTGCCAGCGAAAGCGTCCAACAGTTCCTGGCGCTGGGCAGGCGAATAACGGAGGCGACCGTCGCTGCCAGCGCGGATAATAGTGGAGTCAGATAAAGCGGGTTCGGATGATGTCGTTTGCATACCCGGCTATGTATGCTGTTTATGCCGCCGCGTGGCTAGTGCCCGTCCGTTGACCGCTTACTGCGCTAGCCACCGCACGCACCGAACACCCGGAGCAAGCCGTGGATGTGATCATTGAAAACGGCACCTATCGCATCTCTCCGCATCTGCCGACGAGCAGGGCTTCGAGGAAATAATAATCGCCATCATTG
>JAABPW010000311.1 GCA_011391785.1 Verrucomicrobiota bacterium | reverse complement strand
CACGGCGGTGACGCGCGATCCCACGGTGTACCGGGGCAATCCCTTCCAGGTCGAGGTCGGTCTGGCCTATGCGAAGGCGGGGGCGAATGAAGGGTTGGGCGCGGATGAGCAGGTGCGGGTCCTGCGCTATGCCAACCGGGTTCCGCTCCTTTACATGGGCGGCGCCTGCGCCATCAACAAGGCGATTACCGGGGTGAACTGGAAGAACTACGGGCTGGCCCAGCCGCGGGGGGCGCTTCCGGTCGGCCCGGCGGTGATCATGGTCCACATTGCCAGCGTGTGGGTTCCCTTCACGAGCGAGAGCAAGGAGGCTATCGCGCATTATCCGGAGATCATCCGGGAGATCGCCTTCTGTGTGCAGGAGTGCGGGCGGCGGCTGTCGGTGCACCTGAGCCGGCGGAACCGGGAAAACGAGGCGGAGCGGAAGCGCTCCTACATCGACAAGTACATTCCGCACCTGGCGCTGGGGCTGAAGGGGATCCTGGACCTGCCTGACCGGGACGAGGACCGCGTGGTGAAGACGCTCCGCACCATGCTGGAGCGCACGCACCTGGAGACCTGAACGAATTTCGAAGGGATGGGGATGTGACCATGGCAAAGAAAAAAGCAACCAAAGCAAGCAAGAACAAGGGGGAGGCGGCCCTGGTCACCTCCCGCGACGGGGTGTCCCAGCGGATCCTGACGGTGGGGCGCGAGGTCTATGGCGACATCATCAAGAAGATGAAGAAGCCGTCCCTCCGGTTCCCCATCCGCGCCCTGTCGAACGTGAAGTATGACCCGAAGACGGGATATTTCGAGATCCGGGGGAAGACCGCGACGCGCACGCTCAGCTACAACACGGTCAAGACGTTCGCCCAGACCATGCGGCTGCTGGCGACCACCAAGAAGGACCTGCTCGACAAGAACGACATCGCCGGCAAGCGCGAGATCTACTACAACAGCAAGAGCTGGGGCGAATGCCGGTTTGACGAGCAGCCCGAGAGCGACACCCTGCTGGACGACATGGAGGCGATGCTCGGGGTCAACCGCGAGCAGATCGGCTACATTCCGGAAGAGCGGGGCGGGGACGTGGCCGGGCCGCTCACGGTCATTGACCAGAATCCCGGCACCGGCGAGCTGATCAGGATCAACTGCGGGAAGCTGGGCACGGGGGCGTGGAGCATCCCCTCGCGGGTCGAGCACCTGAAGTTCGAGTCGGACGCCAAGTTCATCCTGGTGATCGAGACGTCATCGCTGTTCCAGCGCCTGGTGCATCACCGGTACTACGAGAAGGCCAAATGCGTCCTGATCTCCATGAGCGGCGTGCCTACCCGGGCGTGCCGCCGGTTCATCCGGCGCCTGGCCGATGACCGGAAGCTGCCGGTGCTGGTGTTTACCGACGGCGATCCCTACGGATACTGCAACATCTACCGCACGCTGAAGGTCGGTTCCGGGCAGGCGGCGCACATCAACCGCTACTTCTGCGTGCCCCAGGCCCATTACCTCGGCGTGACACCCCAGGATATCATTGATTTCGGCCTTCAGGATGCGACGCATCCGCTGGAGGACGTGGATATCAAGCGGGCCAAGGACGCGATGAAGAACGATCCCTTCATCAAACATCACAAGGAATGGCAGGACGCGTTGAACCAGATGCTCAAGATGGGGGTCCGCGTGGAACAGCAGGCATTTGCGAAGCACGGACTCAACTACGTTCTGGACACCTACCTGCCCGAGAAGCTCAAGCGCGGCAAGTTCCTGCCATAAAGAGAGGGCCTACTTCTTCAGCCAGACCGACGGGTTGTCGCCGTAGAACTTCCACTCGGAATACTGGAGCCCCATGATGACCAGGATGCCGATGGTGGCGAGTGACGCCATGATGACGAACCAGAGATAGGATTTTCCGGAAACCGTGGCCTTGACGGCGACGGGGGCGGCGGCGGTTTCCTCGGGGGCGGCGGTGGCCGCCATTTCGCTTTCCGGGGCACCCTCCTGAGCCGTCTCAGGGACAGGTTCCGAGGCCAGGGGACTCCGTTTCAGCTTAATCGTTCTTACTGTTGTCATGGCTCACCGTTACGGAAAATGGATTAATCAACTGGCCGCCATCGTAGGCGCAAGGCCGTCCCGGCTCAAGTTCTTTCTTTCAGGGGGGGCGCATCTCTGAGTTTTGGCACTTGGTGGCATGGACTTAAGGTGGACGCCGACCTCCGGGCGGCGTTAGGTGCA
>JAABPW010000310.1 GCA_011391785.1 Verrucomicrobiota bacterium | reverse complement strand
CGTCCCTCGAAACGGCGCCCCGGATAGGTGCGGGTTTCCAGCGTGATGGGCAGGCCGTCCTTGGGTGCGAAGGTGGGCAGGGCAGCCAAGTCGTGTTCATAGAGGTCGATCCAGGCCCAGACCGTTGTAAGATCCGAAAGGGTCATGGCGGCGACTCCGGGCTCTATCCGGTTTCCGGTAGTCGTCTGTTTTTCGATGATGGTTCCCGCCTGAGGCGCCCGGAGGGGCAGGGTGGCGGTGGTACCGGGTATGGTGCCATCCGCCATCGCCGTGATTTCAGATTCAGACAGTCCCATGACTTTCAGTTTCCGGGTGGTGGCTTCCCAGCCGGCCTTCTGTTCCTCGTAGCGGGTCTGGGCCTCCTCCTGATCCATGCGGGCAGAGACTTTCTTATCAACGAGTCCCTTTTCCCGCTCAACGGCGCGGCGTGCCGCGGCCGTCAGGGCACGCCCCTTGATATAGTCGCCAAGGGTCTCCCCCATTTCGGCGCTTTCCAGCTCGGCGAGGAGTTCGCCCGCCTTGACAGTGTCACCGACATCCACCTTGACGGCTCGCAGGATGCCGGGGATGGGCGGGGTGATGCGGACGGTGGCATTGTCGTTCAGCCGGATTTCGCCGAGGGCCTCGATGAACGCGGTCGCCTTTTGTCTGGCAACCTTACTGGTCTGCACGAGGGCCGCGCCGTTGGTGCCGGCGGCCAGGACTGCGGGTGCCACCTTGACGATCCCCAGTTCGTATCGGCATTCATCACAGGTATAAGAGGGGATTTTGTGTTCACACTGCTTCTTGAGCAAGGCCTCGGGCGGGGAATCCTTTCCGGTCCCGCAAGCTTCGTCCTTGCAGGAATCCCCGCCTTCGGCGCTGCGGAACGGCAAGGTGGTGCCTGCAATGAGGAGGCTGGTTAACAAGAGACGTCCAACATGATTCGGGAAACTGGTTTTGATGCAAAGAGTGGTCATTTTGATTTATCCTTTATGAGTTAAGGCTGAAAGAGTTTGAACGAGTCGGTATTGCCGGTGAGCCGGCCCAGGGCGGCCAGAGTTTTGTGGTAGGCGACCAGGGTTTCAATCCATCGGGTTCTGAGGGCGACGAAAGAACGCTCGGCATCCACCCAGTCCAGATAGGCGAATTTCCCGCTTTCGTACCCGGTTTTTGCGGATTCCATGGCCTTACGGGCGGCGGGCAGGGCGCGGTCGCGCAGGACGGTAATTGTCCGCCACTGTGTTTCCGCGGCAGTGGTCAGGGCGTCCTGTTCAACGGTTGCGTCCAGCAAGGTGGCCTGCTTGAGTTGCCGGGCACGTGTCAATTCATGGTGCGCCTTGCGGATTCCGCCTTGATTGCGGTCGAACAGGGGTAGGGGGAAGGCGATTTCGCCCTGCCAGGCGTAACCTCCTCCGCTCTCGAAGTGACGGATGCCCGCGGAAAGTTCGATGTTGGGTCGTGTCTGCGCCTTTTCGCGTTTCAGGGTGGCTTCCCGGACGACACATTCCCGCTCGGACAACATGAGGCTTGGCAGAGTGGTGTTCGTTCCGGCGGGGGAGGCCGGGAGTTTCATTTCCGTGACCGTGTCGAGACGGCCCTCTAAAGTGGCGAAGACCGTGCGGGGTTGTCCCCAGAGGGCCGCTAGCCGGTGATGGGCGAGGACGGTTTGCCGTTTCGCCGTCTCAAGGGCCACCTGTGCCATTTCAGCCTCTACGGATGCCCGTGTTTCCTCCTGCGGTGGAGCTTTGCCGGCCTGGACGCGGGCGGCGACGGCATGGTGCCGATCCTGGGCCAGGCGGGCATCGTCCTCTGCAAGAGACTGTTTCTCCTTGGAGGCAAGGGCATCGGTGTACGCCTCCACCAAGGTTGCCCACATTTGCAACCTGTGCAATTCCAGTGAGGCCTGGCTGAGGGCTTTTCCGGCACGGGCTTCCGCCTTGCGTGCCTGTCTCTTTCCGCCGGTCTCAAGGGGTTGGGTTATCTTCAGCGTGTTTTCGGATTCGTCCCAGCGTGCCGCCTGACGGGATCCGCCGAAGTTCTCGGATTCCAGCGATATCCCGGGATTGGGCAAGGTGTCCGCCTGAAGGATTGTGCCGTTTGCTCCCGCGACTTCCTCCTGGGCGGCAGCGAGATTTGGATTGTGCTGGACAACCTGTTTCCATGCTTGGGCGAACGAAAGCCATTCGGCGGATTCGGATGCCGCCATGACAGGTGCCGTATGGCATAGGGTGAAACCTA
>JAABPW010000309.1 GCA_011391785.1 Verrucomicrobiota bacterium | reverse complement strand
CGCCAACGTCATCGTGAGGTTCTCCGGTTTTGGCTTCGCATCTTGGGCAAACGCCGGAGTCAGTAATGCACACAGGAACAAGGCATAAACCAGTCTTTGCATTTTCATTCTCCTTTCATGGCCAACGATTGGCGTGTCCGGCGAGCTTTAGCGAGTACGGGCGACGCCGTTGTTGGCGATCATTCTTGTCTCTGACTCGGTTGTTTGCACCATCGCCCATCATCTCTTTGCTTGAAAATACCATCCCTTTTCCAGCCATCCGTGATGTCCAGCCAGCGTTTTGCCAAGTCATCGTTCGAACTCACTATTTCTTGCCTGATTGCGGCTGGACAATTCGGGTTCATTGAAAACCACAAAATCCCCGGGTTGCGTTTCTTGTGAATGCGCAACAAAGCATCCTCCGCGAGGGCTTCGTTTCTTGCCAACCCACAGTAGACGGTATGGGATGGATCATCAGTTAGGATGTCGATCTGGTTAGGCGAGAGGTTTGTGTTCCATGCAGCACCTGATCGAGCAAAGTCGTTCTTATCTCGGACGAAAATATCTATTTCATCATGCGTAAGGTTCGGATTGCGTGCGACAAGAAAGCGTACATCTGCGCTACTGCATTTGCTCAAGTTTATCACCTCTGCATGATCAAGTTTGTCTCCGTTGACAACTCGATCAATGAAGGGAGTTGGGTGGCCATGATTTTCCAGATATGTTCGTCCATCACGCTCTGGGTGTGCTGGCCCGGCTATGTTGCATCCTGCAAGCAAGGCGCCCGTCATCACGACCATGATTGTTGCAGTTATAGTTTTCATTTCTTATGGCCAGGGCCTGTCCCCGCCGTCGTGGTTGGCTGTTCCGGCTTGACTCTGGTAACTGAAAATGGCATCTAAACCGGTTCAGATGGCTAAGAAACGCATAAAAGGTGGGGCGCGGTTGCGGGATGTGGCGGCGGCTGCCGGGGTGTCGAAGACTACCGCATCGGTGGTCCTGAATGGCAAGGCGGAGCGGTACGGGATCTGCCCGGCTACCCGCGCCAGGGTCGAGGCTGCCCTCAGGCAGACCGGCTATGTCCCCAGCCAGGCGGCGCTGGATATGTCGGCGGGTCGCAATTCGCTGGTGGGGTTGGCGGTCGGGGGCGACAGGGCGATGACCGATCGGCTGATCGCTTCGATGGAACCGGCGCTGGCCCTCGCTGGCTTCCGACTCCTCGTGGTGGTCTTGCCTGCCGATCCCCAGGCCGCCGCTGCCCGGCTTACCGGGTTGGACCGGTTCGGCGTGGCCGCCCTCGCGGTCTGCCCGGCAGGCGATCTCGCCATCCCCAAGTTGTCCTGTCCGGTGGTCATGCTCGGCAGACCCGGCGCCGGACTCCCGGCGGTCTATGAGGATGAGGCGGAGGGCGGCCGCCAGCTTGCGCTCCGGTTGCTCAATCAGGGGCACCGCGCCCTGGCCGTCATCGGCGTCGCCTCGCCGGTAGTGAATGGGTTCCTGGAAGCCTGCGCCCAGTCCGGCGGCCGTGTCCGGATGGTCCCCACGGTAACGGACTTCCTTGCCGCGCCGCAGGAGGCGACTGCCGTCTTCTGTGCCACACCGGCCGCATTGCTGGAATTCTATACCCGGTGCCCGGGAAAGGGGATCCGGCCGGGTACCGACCTGGCGGTGGTCGGCGCCGATGCGCTGGGCATGGCGGCCAGTCTGGTGCCGCGCCCGACGGTCCTCCATCCGGGACTGGCACGGATAGGACAGGTCGCCGCCCAGGTAATCCAGCAGGTGATCCAGGGGACAGCACCCGGCGAGATCCGTCTGGCTCCCGTCATTACCCCCGGCGAAACGGAGTCCAAACCGGTGGGGGAAGTAGCCTCTAAACCACAGCCTCCTGCACCCGTAACTCCCCCCATTAACCAGCAACAAATCACCGATAATGCCCCTCCCGTTTCGCTATCTAAACCGGTTCAGATGCCAGTTCCGGCGCCGTCCGGCGTTCCGGCGGCTCCCCGGCAGGCCCCAGTTTCGCCCCCTGCCGAACCGGTTCGGAACGTTGTGACTCCACTCCCCGTGATGCCTCCCGTGGTTGTTTCTGGGGGGAGAAGTCAGGAGTCAGAAGACAGGAGTCAGAATGAAGGTGCTGGGGCGGGTGGCGTCGCGGAGACGACAGCCTATAGTCAGGAAACCCCTCACCCCGACCCTCTCCCTCAAGGGGAGAGGGAGACGGTCATCGCCCCGGTCGTTGATTCT
>JAABPW010000319.1 GCA_011391785.1 Verrucomicrobiota bacterium | reverse complement strand
CCCTGAGCGAAGTCGAAGGGGTGCCACGGGTCGCAAAAATGTTCGGTTCCCGCCACGCAAGGTGGCGGGGCACCCCCCGTAAAAAAGCTAAGGCCCACCGGCGCTGCTCCTGCGCTGGTGGGCCTCAACCCGAGTCATCCCTTATTCCCTTTGACTCCCCTGACAACCTGATACCTTCTGGCAAAGGTGGTTATCTTTGTCTAACTTGATCATTCGCAACCGCCCTCATACCCAATCCCTTTTTTCCCTCGGTTGCTCTTGATCTGGGATAGAGTATTTCACACGCACCCGAATCTGTCACCCCCCCGAACGGGTGGTTTTAAAAAGGGGGTTAGCGGCGCGGTTGCGACATGAATTTCGCCATGGCCTCGGTACGGCTGCTGACGTGAAGCTTCTCGTAAATCTTCTTGAGATGCCAACGGACGGTCTCGATGCTGAGGCTGAGCTTGGCGGCGATGTTCTGGTTCGAATCGCCCTGGCACAGCGCCTCGAGGATTTCGCGTTCGCGCCGCGAGATCCCTTCCTCCTCCGTCTTCGCCGCGGTCGGCTCCTGGAACGCCGCCACCACCTTGCGCGCGATCTCACTCGTCATGGGCGCGCCTCCTTTGGAAACATCCGTGATGGCGTTCAGGATTTCCTCCGGGGAGGACCGCTTGAGCAAATACCCGATGGCCCCGGCACGCAGCGCCTTGAAGACGCTATCCGTATCCGCATAGACCGTGATCATGATGATGTTGAGCTTGGGAAGCACCTGCTTGAGCCGCTCGGTGGTTTCAATTCCCGAGAGGTTCGGCAGGTGGAGATCCATCAGCACCACATCCGGCGGATCTTTTGGAATGACCTTCAAGGCCTCCTCGCCGCTTCCGCAGGCGCAAATACACGTGAACCCCGGCGTATCATCCAGCATCGCCTGAAGCGTGCGGCGCACTCCGGCGCTGTCTTCCACTATGCCGACCCTGATCATAGTTCCCCCTTTGCTTCCACCGGAACAATAAAGCGGACGGAGGTGCCCTGTCCAGCCCGGTCGGTGATCTCGCACTGTCCGCCCATCCGCTCCAACCGGCGCCGCATGCTGTTCAACCCCTCGGCGCCCTCGGCGACCGGCCCTTTCGGGATTCCCCGCCCATTGTCCTCCACCGTCACCACCAACCGGCCCTTCTCATCAACGATCCGGACCCGGACCTCCGTGGCGCCGGAATGACGGATCACATTATTCAGGGCTTCGTTGAAGGCCAGGAAGAGGTTATGCCGGCGATCCGGGTCAAGCGGATGCGCGGGCAGATCCGGCGCCAGGTCAAGGTGACACCGGATGGCGGTCAACTGCATGACCCGCTGCGCGCACTCGCAAAAATAGTTTCCCAGCGAGGAGACCGTGTCGTTCCGCGGGTTGATTGCCCAGACGATTTCATCCAACGTATCCACCATCACCCTGATTTTCTCGGTAATCTCGCCGAGATAATGACGGGCCCGCTCAGGCGACACCGCAGGCCGCTGCGCCACCGCGCTCAACAAACCGACTTCCGTCAGGGACGCCCCCAGGTCATCGTGCAGATCCTGGGCAATACGGGACCGCTCCCGCTCCAGCGCGCGTTGCCGCTCCATTTCCCTGAACCGGCTCCGGCTCCGGCGCTTCTCCTGGGCACGCACCACAAGCCAGATCCAGGACAAGGCCAGACTTCCGGCCACCAGCCAGAACCAGGGTTGCTGCCAGGGGAACGGCCTGACGACAAGGGTCACCACCTGCGCCGATTCCCGCCACGCGCCACCGATCCCCGCCATCACCCGAAACCGGTAACTCCCCGCCGACAACCTCGAATACATCACCGACCGAGAGGCCGTCGGTGCCGACCAGGTCAGGTCATACCCTTCCAGCTGGTGCTTGAATTGGACCTGATCCGGCGCCGAAAAGAAGGGAGCGGTATACTGGATGGAAAGCGGCCCCTCCCCGGGCTGGATCGTCAGGGATACCGGTTCGTGCAGTCCCGCGCTGAGGGATGACAACACTTCGTTTTCGCCAACCTTGATCGCCTCAATGTAAACCCGCAGCCCGCCATGGCTTTTCTCCGTCACCCGGTTCGGGTCGATTTTGACCAGCCCATCGAGGGAGGAAAACCACAGCGCCCCCGTCGCGTCCCGGGCGGCCAGATTGCCGAATCCGCTGGCGCACTGTTTTTCGCGCATCCCCTCATTGCGTCCAAACACCTGGGGAACCAGCACTATTTTACGACCCGCGGCCACCTCCGCCAACTCATCGCGAATTAGGCGGGCAATGCCGTAACGGGTTCCCACCCACAGATTCGGCCCCTCCTCGAGCAATTGCATCATGGGACCTTCAGGAAGCCCCTGCCTGTCGGTAATGGCGTCCCATTTGTAGCCATCCCACCGTCCAAGCCCGGCCGTAGTACCAGCCCACACCACGCCGTCAGCATCCTGGCAAAGCGCCATCACGGTGCTGGAGGGAAGCCCTTGCGCCTTCTGATAAACTGAAACCGTCCCCTTGCCGGGAATCCGAACCAGGCCAGCTCCCTGGAAGGCCACCCAGATATCCCCGTCCCGATCCTCCAGCAGGGCATGAACCCGGGCCTCCTGGGGCACCCCGTCAACCGGCTCCAATTGCCCTTTGGATGAATCCAGCCGCATCACCCCGCTTCCCGTGCCCACCCAGATCCGACCCTGCCGGTCCTCGAGCAGGGCGTTCACATTCACCGCAGAATTCTCGCCGCGGGGCGACTCCGCGATACAATCCGCCCATCCGTCCCGGCTGCGCCACAGATAATCACCCTGTGTCCCGATCCACAGCATCCCGTCACGGGACTTGAGCAGGGCCGAGATCACGGCGGTCCGGGAAACGGGCGCCCCCCCATAAGGCCGGAACGAGCCGGGCTCCCCGGCCAGAAGGCCGCCACCGGCTACCCCCACCAGCAGCGTGGCCTCTTTCGCATCGGGAAGCACGGCGGTGAAGGAATGCCGGGGCAGGACCAGTCCGGAATCATAAGTCTGAACCGCCTTCCGCCGCAGCCGCAACAACCCGCCACTTGAGCCGGCCCAGATGTTGCCCTCGGAATCGCGGGTGATACATTCAATCTCAAGGGGATAAAACCCATCCCTGGGGGTCAGTGAACTCCACCCGTTATCACGGCGGCACCAGAGGCCGCTGGTGGTGCCAACCCATAATTCACCAGCATCGAAGGCCTTTAGCGCCGTGATGCGCCAGCGCGGATGACTCCGGTGCGGTGGCGCCGAAATCGCCTGCCAGCGTCCCTCCACCCGGCACAACAAGCCTGTTGCCGTAGCGGCCCAGACAACCCCATCCCGCCCGGTCGAAAGGTGCTGGATCTCACCCGACGGGGGAACCGGCTCGGCTATAAAATGCCCCTTGGAAAACTTCAGGATGGACTGGTTCACGGCCAGCCAAAGCGCTCCATCGGCGCCAGCCTCGGCGGCGCCCACCGTTGCTCCGGCAGCTCCCGGCAACTTGTGGAACTGCGTTTGACGCCCGTTTACCCGGTACAATCCGTTCGAGCCAACAGCCCACAGAATCTTATCAACACCCCGAACGACCTTCTGGACCGGCGTCTTTGGCGGGATCGTCGTGCCCGCCCAGATCGACCTTCCCGTAAAACGCGAGCTCAAGTTGCAGGCGCCACTCCCGCCATATACCCACAGGGCAGGGCCTGTGGTTTCATCCAATCCCGACCAACCGCCGGGATCCAGCCGGGTCGGCCAATCCAGGCTTTCGAACCGGATCCCGTCAAACCGGGACACCTGTCTTTCCGTGAGGCACCAGAGATACCCATCCGTGGTAAAGGCGAGGTCAAGGACGGGATCCGCCGGAAGCCCCTCCTCGACCTGCCATCTCGCCACGGCATACTCATCCATCAGGCTGGCCGCCTCAGGAGCAGGAACGTCAGCCCCCCGTGAAATCAAAGGGGCCAAACCCAAGGCGAGAAGGCCCAGGATGTAACGTGGCCTAACCATCATGAAAAGAACCTTGCAGGCTGTCCGGTCGCGGCAAGGACGGCATGCCACGGAGCATCGCCCGGATCCAGGCATTTCTTCTCGGCCACCAGCGCCTCGACGGGAACATGGATAAACTTGTCGTGCAGATTTCCGATGACAAGGCCGGTCTTGCCTGCCATGGCGGCATGGACGGCATTCCGGGCATAGAAGTCGCAAAGGATGGAATCCTCGCAGTTGGCGGGACGGCTCCGGATAAGGTAACTGGGATCGAAGTAACGCATGGCAATGGGAATTCCCGCCTCCCTGAAGCACGCCTCAATCCGGTCGCGGAGGAACGGGCCGATATCCTTCAACTTCACATTCCCGGAGGCATCCCGCTCTTCCGGCCCCGCCGCCAGCAAGTCCTGCCCGGCCCCTTCCGCCACCACAATCACGGCATGTGCCCGTTTCTGAATCCGGCGCTTCAAGGCTTCCAGGAAGCCGTGCTCCCCCTCCAGCCCGAACGGCAGCTCGGGGATCAGCGTGAAATTGACATCCTGGCTGGCAATCGTGGCCCCGGCCGCGATAAATCCGGCGTTGCGCCCCATCACCTTGACCAGGCTGATTCCGTTCTGGACGCTGCGGGCCTCCATGTGGGCATTGTCGAGGATATCGCGGGCGGCCTCCACGGCCGTGGAAAAACCGAAGGTGCTGGCCACGAAACCGACATCGTTATCGATGGTCTTCGGAATTCCCACCACGGCCAGGGGATAATTCCGTCGCTGCGCCTCCAGATGGAGATCATTGGCGCCACGCTGGGTCCCATCGCCACCCACGCAAAACAGGATGTTGATGCCGCGCGCCATGAGATTGTCGAGCGCCACGTGTGAATCCACCGGCCCGCGCGAGGTGCCGATCACCGTACCGCCACGCTTATGGATGGGATCAACGAACTCCGCCGTCAGCCGGATGGGTTCGCCCCCGCGCGCCGGATCAAGCCCCTTGTACCCGTAGGTGAACCCATAGATCTCCGGCACGCCGTAGGCATGGCTCAATTCATAGTAAAGGGACCGGATCACGTTGTTCAAGCCGGGACACAGGCCCCCGCAGGTCACAACCCCCGCCTTGACTTCGGCTCCGTCGAAATACAACTGCTTGCGGGGGCCGGCCATCTCAAAAAACAGGCCGTCCGGCGCCCCGGATTCCTGGCGGTGGACAATCTGGTAGGGAACCTCATCCCGCCCGTCAACCGTACGGCTCAACGGCGACAGGAACTTCGCCGGTCCCAACGAGTCAATGGCCATGCTCATGCTGTTTCCTTTTCATTAAGCTGGGGAAAAGTAGACCACATTGCCCCGAGTCCGTCCAGAAGAAGGCAAACCGCAGATGAACGCAAAAGACGCTGATAAGAGCAAGAGAAGAGCCTGAATGCTCATGGCTGCGATCACGCTGCTGCACCGGATAAGAAATTCTTTTCATCCGCGTTCTCTGCGTTCATCTGCGGTTTACCTCTTCCTCGACAATCCCGGCCAACAGAAAGCAAGCGAGGCGGGCGTTGAAGTTTTTTTCGTCGTCGAACAAAAAAAGGCCCGCCGTTTGGGCGGGCCTTTTTATCTGCCTTCTGCGGGACGGAGTGTTAGTCCATCTGCATCATCGGCATTTCCGGCTGGGCCTTGGCCAGGTCGGAATAGGTAACCTTGGCCGCGCTCTTGAGCTTCTGCATGAAGCCATCGAACAGCTCCTTTTGCTTCTGCTGGGTGAGGTGCGCCGCCAGCTTCTCCTTAACCTCGGCCAGGGGCACGGTCTTGCTGGCCTCATGCGAAGTCACCTGGATAATGTGATACCCGTACTCGGTGGTCACCACCGGGCCGATGGCGTTGGTCGCCTGGTTGAATGCGGCATCCTCAAACTCCTTGACCATCTTGCCCCGCTGAAACGGACCCAACTCGCCGCCATTGTCCTTGCTGCCGGGATCGGCGGAATGCTCCTTGGCCAATTTGGCGAAATCCGCGCCAGCCACCAGCTGCTTCTGGAGATCTACAGCCTTGGCCTTTTTCTCGGCCTTCACCGCATCGGTGTCCTTCGGATCCAGCATGATCAGGATATGCCGCGCCTCGACGGTCTCGGGCTGCACAAAGTTTTCCTTCTTCTCCGTGTAGAACTTGTTGATTTCCTCGTCGGAAGCCACCGTGTTCGTCGGGACTTCCGATTCAACCAACAGCTTGAGGCGAATCTCGCTGGTCAGGTTGGAGCGAAGCTCGGCCAGAGTCATCTTCTCGCGCTCCAGGATGGTTTCAAGGGTCATGTCCTTGGGCATCCGCTCCTTGATCATCGCCACGGCTTCATCGATGTCCGAATCCTTCACCACGATCTTGCGCTTGTCGGCTTCCTGGTTCAGCAGGGAGCGCATCACAAAGCGCTCTGCCGCCTGGGGACGGAACCGACCCATCATCGCATCCATCTGCTCGGGGCTGATATTGCCGGCATTCTGGCCCAGCATCGCCTTGATCTGCTTGTCCGCCTCGCCAACGGTCAGCTTGTCATTGCCTACTGAAACCAATATCGCCTTGGGATCCACCGCGGGAGCGCCCGGAGTCTTGTCCGCCGCCTTCACCTCGGCCTTGTCCGCCGGCTTGTCGACCTTGGTTTCCGACTTGTTGCATCCGGCACCAAAAGCGATCGCCACACCACCACACACCACCCATGACATTATTTTCTTCAACATGATTTGATCCTTCCTTGTATTGGAGCCGCGAATGTTACCGTATGCCCCCTGCCTGTAGCCAGAAAATTTTATTGATTCTCGCAACGCGCGGGACGGGCGGGAAATCCTTGGGCGGGACTTGGGCGCATCTCCGAGTTAAGGTGGACGCCGACCTTGCTACTCTGCGAAGTCAGCGAAGTATGCCTTCGCTACGAAGCACGAGCCGGGCGGCGTTAGGAGAATAGGATGATCATGAATTGACCAGACCGTGCCCGGAGGTCCCGGTCCACCCTGAAAACGAATAGCACAAACTCGAAGATGCGCCCACGGCAGGGCTTGATACCGGGGCTAACATCTTGCAAACCGCAGCATGGACGAATACAGTGGATGGCTTGAATGTGATATTTGTGAGAAATCTTAAGGCTTTCCGTCAATTTTTCATGCCGCTCCTCCCGGGCCTCATCGGGCTGGGCTTGGCCACCGGAATGACGGGATGTGTCACGCGTTCACCGGCACCCGCCAAGCCCAGGCTGGCGATTATCCTGGACGATGCCGGCAATGAGAATGGCTTCTACGACGAAATCTTCAAGCTGCCCCGTCCGGTAACCCTGGCCATCATCCCCCATACCCCGTGGGCGGCGCCCCTGCTCCGCCGGGCACGGCAAAAGGGGATGGACACCATCGGGCATATCCCCATGCAGTCCCCCGTTACCAATGAGATTTTCGTCGTAACGACCAACATGACCGCCTCTGAGATTTACGAGAACCTCACGGCCGCCATCGACTCCCTGCCCGGCATCAGGGGCATCAATAACCATATGGGCTCGTTGGTCAGCACCGACCCCGCGAGCCTCGCGCCCGTCATGGCGGTACTGAAGGCGAAACGGATGTTCATCGTGGACAGCCGGACCACCCGCGGCAGCCTTATTTTAAAAACGGCACAGGAACGGGGAATACCCTGTCTGGCAAAAGATGACTTTCTCGACTCCGAAGGCGGGGCGGACAGGATGCGAAAGCACTTGAGTTATCTGCTCTCGGTTGCCCGTAAACGCGGCTACGCGGTGGGGATCGGGCATGTCCAGAATCTGGAGGCCATTCTGGCGCTGGGCGATTTCATGCGTGAACACGCCAAGGATGTTGAATTCGTCGGCATCAGCCAATTAATACAAGCCGATTGAAATACCATCCAAATTCATTCACCCGCCAGTTGACACCGCCGGGCATTTTCTTTATGTTTTCCGGTCTTTCCACGGCGGGATAGCTCAGTGGTAGAGCAGCGGACTCATAAGCCGTTGGTCGTGGGTTCAACTCCCACTCCCGCCACCAGCCTTCGCTCGCAGCGCAGCGAGAGCGAAGGCTGTCCGCCGGAGTCCCCGTATTCCGGGGCGTAGGCGGACTTCTTGGTCAACCGCGCTGCGAGGCTACCCCCTAGTGTCCTGTAAGACAATATCATTGAATAAAGAAGGGGGAATTTTGAACAGAAGCCCGCAAAGATCGCGAAGAAGAATGTTTCGCGATTTTATACCTGGCGAGTACCCCAGGCATGAAAATCGCAAAACGGTTTTCTTCAATAAAGAAGCACCCTGGCGGGGTTTTGGTCCCGCCTCGGCGGGATAAAAACCCCGCCAGATTGCATCATCCTTCGCGGCCTTTGCGAGCTTCTGTTCAAATCCGAATTTCCTGCATTTCTTGAATTAAAGGGCTGTCTTTCTTAAACGAACTTGTCTGACAGGACACTAGGAGCCTGTTGAAAAACTCAGCCGAAAACTTTCTTCTCAATGTGGGAGGGGCAGTCCCCTGCCGCGACAGGCCTATTTGGAGTCCGAAATGAACCATCGCCGCACGGAGTGCGCCTCCCACATTGAATACACAACTGTTTTTTCAACAGGCTGCTAAAACCGCAAGTCCGCCTTCAACAGGCGCGTGGCGAGTTCCCCGATCACGCGATCGTCATCCGCCTTGTCCTTGGATTCGAATGTCGCCGAGAACCGCAGGAACGCCCCCACATCATCCCACGGAACGGTGGAAATGGAGCATTCCCGGATCAGGTACTGGGAGGCATCCTCGGCCGTATTGAACACGGTGCTCCCCGCCCCCTTGGGTGCCGGGACGTAAAGGTAGAAGGTTCCGCCGGGCAGCTTCGCCTTGAACCCGGCACTCTTGAGAACCTTGACCATCTTCTTCAGGCGGCGCTCATAATGCTTCTTGATCTTGTCCGCCAGCGCCTTGTCGGCCACGCCCGCGCAGGCCGCGATCTGGATGGCCTTGAACTGGCCGGAATCCACATTGTCCTTGATCTCGGCATACGCCTGGACGATCCGCGGGGCGCCCGCGACAAATCCGAGGCGCCAGCCGGTCATGTTGTAGCTCTTGCTCATCGAATGCAGCTCGATGGCCACATCCTTGCCGCCCGGGCGGCTCAGGATGGACAGCGGCTGGTCATACACAAGCGTCGCATAGGCCGCATCCTGCACGATCAGGATGTTGTGCTTCTTCGCGAAGGCGATCAGCGTGTCGAACAGTTCCTCCGTGGGCGCCGCCCCGGTGGGGTTGTTCGGATAGTTCACATAAAACAGTTTGGCGCGCGACAACACGGCCGGATCAATGGCGTCCAGGTCAGGATAAAACTTGTTCTCCCGCTTCAGGGGAACCTTCACCACCTCGCCACCGAGGTAGCGGGTGTGGGTTGCCAGCACGGGATAGCCGGGAACCGTGACCAGCGCCACATCGCCGGGATTGATGAAGCACAACGGGAGCATCGCCAGCGCCGGCTTGGAGCCGATGCTATGGCAAATATCGGTATCGGGATTCAGGTCGGTGACGCCGAAGAACTTGGCCATGTATTCGGCGGCGGCCACCTTGAATTCACGGATGCCGTTGTCGGCATAGCCACGGTTGGCCGGATCGTCCACGGCGAGCTTCAGCGCCTTGCGGATCGGCTTGGGAGCGATCTGGTCGGGTTCGCCCACCCCGAAATCCAGCAGCTCGACATCGGGACGCGCCGCCCGGGCGGCCGCCTTGGCGCGCTTGATCTTCTCGAACTTGTAGATCTCATTCGAGGTGCCGAATTTGACTCCCCCGATCCGCTCCGCAAACAACGTCTGGACATCCATGGTCATTCTCCTTGCAGGTTCAAAAACGGGCATCAAAATAGTCTTCTCATGCCCTGAAATCAAGTCATTAGCACCCCGCCGGAATCCTATAACTCACCCATTGCTTTTCTTATGCAGCTTGCTGTTGTGGCGGCTGTAGAGGAAATAGATGACAAACCCGATGGCCATCCAGATCACCAGCCGGAGCCAGGTATCCAACGGGAGCGGAATCATCAGGGCCAGGCAGGTGACGATACCCAGGATGGGAGTGAACGGAACCCAGGGGGTGCGAAAGGGGCGCGGCAGTTCGGGATGTCGGCGCCGCAGCACGATCACGCTGGCACACACGATCACGAACGCCGCCAGCGTCCCGATCGACACCAGCTCGCCGATCACGCTCATCGGCACCAGCGCCGCCACCAGCGACACCACCACGCCTGTCACCAGCGTTGTAATCCAGGGGGTCCGGAACCGCTCATGCAGGCGGGAGAAGGCCTCCGGCAGGAGCCCGTCGCGCGACATCGAATAGAATATCCGGGTCTGTCCCAGCATCAGCACCAGGATCACGGAGGTCAATCCGGCAATGGCGCCCAGTTTCACCGCCACGGCCAGCCAGTGAATCCCCATCGCCTCAACCGCCACGGCTATCGGGTCAGGGACGTTCAGGGTCGTGTAGGGAACCACTCCCGTCAACACCAGCCCCATCAGGATATAGATCACCGTGCAAATCCCCAGCGAGGCCAGGATGCCGATGGGCAGGTCGCGCTGGGGACGCTTGCTTTCCTGCGCCGCCGTGGACACCGCATCGAACCCGATGTAGGCGAAGAAGATCACTCCCGCCCCGCGGAAGACCCCCGACCAGCCGAAGTCGCCAAAGTTCCCCGTCGTATTGGGCGGAATGAACGGATGCCAGTTGGCCTTGTCGACAAAGGCAAATCCGACGGCAATCACGGTCAACACCACCGCCACCTTGACCGCCACGATAACGGCGTTGAAGTTCGCGGATTGCTTGATCCCCGCGATCAGCAGGAACGTCACCGCCATCGTCACCAGCACCGCCGGCAGGTTGAACATCCCGGTGGCGGTCGACAGGGTCGCCGGATCCACGCCGTGCGCGACCAGATAGGCCGCCATCCCGTCCGAGTAAGGCTGCCACCCGACCGGCATCGCCAAATGCATCGATTGCACGAGCTCCGTCGGCACGTTCACCATCTTGATGCCCGGCGAGGCCACCCACTCGGGGGGAAGGTTGATGTTGAACCCGCGCAAGAAACTGTTCATATACCCGGCCCACCCGACGGCCACCGTTGCGGCTCCCATCGCATACTCCAGGACAAGATCCCACCCGATGATCCAGGCCACCAGTTCCCCCAAGGTGGCATACGCATAGGTATAGGCGCTTCCCGCCATCGGGATCATGGAGGCGAATTCCGCATAGCAAAGCCCCGCCAGGACGCAGGCCACCCCGGCCAGCGCAAACGAGATCACAATGGCCGGGCCGCTGTTGGAGGCGGCCACGGTGCCGGTGAGGACAAAAATCCCCGCCCCGATGATTCCGCCGATTCCCAGAAGAGTGAGATGCCCGGCCCCGAGCGCGCGATGCATCTGCGGTCCCCGGGTCTCGGCGTCACCCATGAGTTCAGAATGTGACTTGGTCCTGAATAACCGTTTCATCGTCCGCCCTCCTCCACCGGCTCCAGCACCCAGCGCCGGTTATACCAGAACCACTGCTCCGGATGCGCCAGAATGGCCTCCGTGATAATGTCCATGACCGTCTGGCTCATGCGCCTGAGATCGGCCTCCTTATCGGCTGCCGGATCCGCCCAGACAGGCGGATACAACGTGGCAACATGACGGGCCCACCCCTGCCTCGTGACAATGCACGGAATGACCGGGACATCGGCATGCTTCGCGAACAGCGCCATCCCCGGCCCGATATTGGCCTCCTTGCCCAGGAACTGAACCTTGATGGCCTCGGTACGCATCCGCACATCCGGGAGAATCGCCAGCACCTGCCCGGCCTTCAGCCGGCGGATGATGTCGCGCAATGTGGATGCGCCACGCATCAGGATGGGCATGCCGGACCTTTCGCGCGTGGTGTTTAGGTAATGGTCAAACAGCGGATTACGCTGCTTGCCGGCCACTGAAAAGAACGGCACGCCCAGCAGGGTGGCGGCACGCCCCGGCAGTTCCCAGGCGCCCATGTGCGGCAGGGCGACCACCGCCCCGCGCCCCGTCGAATGATGCGCCACCAGGATCCGCATCGCCTCGTCATAGTCCGAAATCCGGCCCAGAGCCTCGCGGGTGATAAACGGCGTGCGCATGATATCCACCGCCGTAAACAGGAAGTTCCTCAGCGACAGCCAGGCGATCCGCCGCACCTCGCGGGACCCGAACTTGTCTCCGAACACCTCCCGGATCCGCCGCTCCGCTTCCCTGCTGCGGGTCCGGATCAGGTGGAAGGCCAGCCAGGCCACACCCCACGCCAAAGCCAGCGCCAGCCGGTACGGCAGGATGTTGACCAGCCCGCCCACCGTCCGCAACGCCCCGTATTCCACAAGATGTTTCAACCTGTATTTCATGATGTGTTCCCTTATCCCCGCCCAACAAAAGATTTACCACGGAGAAACGGAGGTTGAGGGAGAGGGGAAAAAGAAAATGTTGCGGGAATTTCGTTCCCGTTAAGCGGGAACGAAATTCCCGCAACCCTCTCCTGGAGAAAAAACCGAGGCGCTGATGGCCCTTTGGACAGGCGAGACCTTCTTCGCTTTTCACCGGAGACGTTCCGCGAATTCTGAACGGGGTGTATTTCGCCCCGTTCAAAATTCGCGGAACATTTTCTTCTCTCTCCCAACCTCCGTCCCTCCAGCTTGCCCGCCGTAGCCTTGGCGAAGGAGGGCGTAGCGGGTGGTGAAAATCTTCTCTTCATGACCGGCGCCCCTTGGTGAAATTCCGGGCAAACCGGAAAAACGGACTGGGCCTCATTTCAATGGCATGTTCCGGACATATCTCCTGACAGCAGCAGCAGGCAATGCACTTGTCGGGGTCCAGCACCGGCCGCTTGCCGGGCTCCATCCGGAGGGCATCGGCCGGGCACGCCTTGGCACATTTGCCACAGAACACGCAGGCGTCCGAAAAGGCGGGCCGGTGCCAGATCAGCGGCTGGACCAGCCCGATCAGCCACCGCGGCACATACTGGATGGGTACGGTGTTGGGCAGCTTGTAATCCCGCGCCGACAACGCGCCAATGGCATCCCCCTCAACCGCGATGTCCGGCCAATCCGTCCCCCCCAGCCCCGCGCGCCTGGCCGCATCCAGGTGGGCCACATTGCGCGGATCCAATCCCAGGGTCCGGCACAAGACGACGTCCAGGGCGAGGGCATCCGCCGAGGCGCCCAGAAAACCCAACTTTACCGGCGCACCGGCAGACGGGCCATT
Source organism: Verrucomicrobiota bacterium (assembly GCA_011391785.1). GTDB lineage: Bacteria > Verrucomicrobiota > Kiritimatiellia > CAIKKV01 > CAITUY01 > JAABPW01. The sequence goes on along the minus strand of JAABPW010000319.1, from coordinate 3,597 downwards.
CCCCTCCATGCCCACCACGCCATCGGCCACCGCGAGAACCGGTTTCACCCGCCGGTAAATGGCAACCAGCAGGCGCGCAAAATCCTGCGGATAGGGATACATCTTGTGGAACCGGGTCTTCTGAAGCCCGGGAACCGTGCCATAGAGATTCTTCACCGCCCCCGTCAGGCCGGTAAGGACATGCGTCTTCACCTTCGGCACCGTAATGATCGCATCCGCCTCCAGCACCGGCAGGGCGATGGTGAAATGGATGCCACCCTCCTCAAACTGCCTTGATCCCGCCTTCTCCAGGTTCACCAGGGGGACATTCTCCTCCCGGCAGAGCGCCTCCATCCCGGTCCGCTCCCAGACCCGCTTCAAGTCCGCAATGATGGCGGGACTATCGGCAACCCACGGACTGGCCCCCTGCTCGCGCACCAACCGGATCAAGGCGCGCACCACTTCGGGATGGGTGGTCACCGCCTCGTCAGGGGTGTGGTCGGAAAGGAGATTCGGCTTGATCAGCACCGACTGCCCGGGTTTGACAAACCGCTGCATGCCGCCCAACCCCGCCATGAGACGGGTCATGGCATCAGGAACCGCCTGATAGTCGCGGCAATTCACAAGGCTGACGGGCATTGACATGGCGGAAAGTTACCGTGTTGGACGGAGCGGCTCAAGATCAAAGCCGGGGGATTTGCGACCCGGGCGCATGACAAAATTCAGGAGAATTCCCAAAAGGCCTTTATTCCTGCACTAGAATATAGACGAAGACATCTACTCTCATTCGGTACGCGGAAAAGAGTTTGAACAAAAGCTCACGAAGGCCACAAAGGGGAAATTGGGTTACGCTTCGCGAAAACAGGTTATATTTGCCGGTATATACTGATTTTGGGCAATACCCCACCCGCCACAGGCGGCGTACTCGCCGCGTGTGGCCTTCGTGATCTTCGTGCGCTTCTGTTCAAATTCTTTCCTCGTCCATCACCAGACAGTGTGCAGGCAGGAGAAATTTGTCATGCGCCCTTGCGACCCGTGGCACAAGGCCACGGGGACGCCCCCCTCTAACTGACCCCGTACCCATAACGGCACCAATTCACCTCAGGGCAGCTTCTCTACCTGTATTTGATAAAACCTCTGTGCCGAATTGGTCGACCAGTTCGTGAAGATGGCATCGCTTCCGCCAATGAACGGAGGAGAGACGGAAGCCCAGGGCATCATCAGATTGGTACTGCTGTTGAGGCGGTAGACACGCCCGGGCAAGGTGCTCCAGGAGAACACCATCCCTTCGACCCGCAGCCAGGCCCCCGTCGTCCAGTCACCAATCTCATCATCCCAGGTTACGCTTTGACACCATGTCCCGATTTTTCCCGGCTCGTCGATGCGGAACACCGAGGCGGAATTGGTCGGATCGCTTCCCGCAATGTACTCATGAAGATTGAACATCCCGTCCCCATCCGAATCCACGGCGGCATCATTGGTCGCCACCTGGAAGCCATACTGGACTTCCCACCCGTCGGTCATGCCATCGCCATCGGTATCGTTCGTCAGGGGGCTGGACCCATGAATGTATTCATTGATGTCGTTCAGGTCATCGGCGTCGTAATCATCGAACCCGGTTCTCTCGATCGTGCCGAAATACTCCATCTCCCAGGCATCGCTCATGCCGTTTCCATTCGGGTCCGCCGTCAAGGCCCCATGCAGTTCGAACTCCTTAAGACCGAACTCGGTGCCATACCCTGAATCAATCACGAGCCTGACAACACGGCAGGTCAAACTCCCCATCTCAACCACAAACGGGGTTTCGCTCGCGGGCAGGGTCCCGCTGGCGATAAGGATGAAATTGGTCCCCATCAGATCCCTGGCCACCTGGATCTGGTAGTTGCGACTGTAGCTGTTGGACCCTTGCCCGTAGTTGTAAATCACCGCCTCGGAGCAGATCGCCCCCTGGTAGTTGGTGAACGAGTAGATGAACTCCTGGGAGGGCGCGCTGGCCGGACTCATCCAGTAGCTTGACATATTCCCGTCCGTCAGCGAGGCCGCCGAAGTGGCATTCGTTCCGTCGAAGGAGCAGGACCTCATCATTCCGCCATTCGCGGGGAGCAGCAGGTTACGGCTGCCGAACAGCCCGAATTCCGTCAGGTGGTAGGTCGTGATCCTGACAAAATTCGCGGAGGCATCCACTTCGCAGGTGAGGGGCTTCTTCCATTTCCCGTCGCTGGTGTCGAACCAGTACGCATACAAGGTGTTCTCGGGAATGGTTGTTCCGTCCACGATCCCGTCATGATTGGTGTCTGAATAAGGTAGCGTGATCGTGATGGGCTTATTGAGATCGGGCTGTCCTTCCAGCGACACCTTCCGGTTCATCTGGATGTTGGCCTGTCCATAGGCGGAACCGGTATTGGGATTGGAGTTGGTCCCCGTCAGCTCGACTTCCACGGTGACATTGGAATCCACAGTCCCCACCGGAACGGTCACCGAGGTGCCGTCATACACCTCGACCATTGCCGTCGCATCCTTGTCGCAGGACTCGTACTTGACGTGTTTGCCATCCAGGTCTCCCTCGTCGATATCCCCGGGATTCCGCCCGCCTGCGGCCTGCACCGTTACCGACACCACTTCCGAGGTGACCGCGCTTCCGTTCTTGTCCATCGCAATAGCCTGGAGGTCACAGGCCGTGCCGTTCGCGAGATTCGTGACGCACCACGTCGTCTTGAAATCAGCCGGTGGAGGAACCATCAGCCCCCCGATATCCGCCCAGGCGCCGCCATCAGCCCGGTACTCGATTCGGACCGAGGCCACATGGCTCACTGGCACCGCATTGGCGTTCACGGTCACCCCGCCGCCACTCACCGTGCCCCCCAGTTTGGGCTGCACGATCCAGACCCGCAGGGATGATGCTTCACGGGCAGAAACCGTGATCGTGCCTTGGCCCGACAAGCCGGCAACATCCACGACGGTTACGCTGGCCTGATACATCCCCACCGCACTATAGGTATGGGCTGCCGTTCCAGACGCCGTGCGCAGATCCACGCTGCCATCTCCATCAAAGTCCCACCGATATTCGGCAATAGCCTGCTGATTGCTGACAACCGCCGCAAAGCTGACAGGCAAGGGGATCGTGCCGGCATCCGGGGTCGCCAGGAGCGCCACCAGGGGCGGAGTAAGCACAGGAGGGGTAACCGTGATGGTCACAACCGCCTTGTCTTGCAAGCCCTGATCGTCGGTGACGCGGAGATTTGCCTCGTAAGTTCCGGGAACGGAATATACATGGGACGCCATGCCGGTCCGTGAAATCAGGTCATAGCTGCCATCCCCGTCAAAATCCCAATCATAGACAACGATCTGGTGCCCGGCGGCTACGACTGAGTTCGAGCCGGTAAACTGGACCGTCATCGGCGCGGAACCACTGATCGCGCTAGGCTGGAGAATAGCGGTCGGAGCCTGTCCCCAAACCGTGATGGGTATTGAGGTCGTGCTACTTGCCCCATAGGAATCAATCACCCGCGTTGCGGTCGTGTACTGGCCCGGGGCGCCGTATTCAACAATGACGCGACCGACTCCCTCGCTGACCGTTTCGAAGGTGCCGTCACCATCCTTGTCAACTTCGCACCGGAC
>JAABPW010000307.1 GCA_011391785.1 Verrucomicrobiota bacterium | reverse complement strand
TATCGCCGGGCATTCTTTTGAAGGCAAGGTAGTGGGGACCGTGATGGTCTATCGGGAGGCGTGTCGGTTCCTGGGCGTGCCGGCCACCTGGTCGCATGAGCCCCTGATGCCGCCGCCGCTGGTACCGCTGCTGGAGGTGGATGCCGCCGGGCGGGCCGATGAGCCGGTTCTGCGCGAGGTGGTTAAACGGCTGTATGACATCGAGGCCGATGACCGGCGGTTTCGGGAAACCGCCGTGGCTGACGACAAGGTTCGAGCGAAAGCCTTCGACCGGCTGCGGAAAGACTATCCCGAGCGGCGGGAGTTCCGTTACACCACAGTATCCGTCAAGAATCCCCGCCCGCAACTCCAGTCCAAACTGGAAGGATTAGGGTTCAAGGTCAGCTGATTATTTGCATAGCCGGAACTGCTGTTGGTCCTCCACGGTGGAAGCCATCCTATTGCCCGCAAGTGGGTCTGAAATAGAGCGGAAGCACAGGTGGGCGCCGATCTCCGAGCGGTGCTGGCGTAAGGTGATTGGCCGTGGAGGAGCCCTAACCGCGCCCGGAGGTCGCGGTCCACCTTGTCCCCCGGTCACTCCACGAACCTACTCTTCATGTTCCAGGGTTTCATCCTGCTGGCTATATACATTTGATTTATAAAGCCGGGTTCCGGGGCCCGGAGGGGGTGTTCCCTGGCGTTCCCGGGGAATACACTCCGTCGGTGGCTATAAGATAAAGTTGTCCACCATACGACAGGGCCGCATGGCAGTTGTTCTCCAGATCACTGGCAACGGCCGATAAGGTTCCATCCGCCCGATTTACCTGGTATACCCCGGCGGCAGTCGTTAACCATATCCGCTTTGCATCCCAGGTCGGGTCGCCAATTGGCCATGGAGACGGCAGCGTGCAGGTAACTGACTCGCCGCTTTTCAGGAACTTGAATACGATGTTGCGGCCCGTCTGCCTCCACTGAAGCGCTTCATCGCCCTGGGTTACAACCTGGTTTTGTTGCGGATCCGCCTGCCTGGCCCACTTGACAGCCTGTGGCTGCAGGTTACTGGAAATGTCTGATGTTGCTGAAGCGCTGCACGTGAGGACATAGCCGCCCGCATAAAGACGTGAATTCACCCCGTCCCACCGGAGCCGGTTGACGTCCTTAACGGGCTCGCCTGCCGCAGGCTTGTTCCCGGAAGGTGCCAGTACCGTCACGGAACCGTCGCGCGGATCAAGCGCCGCTAGGCCACAGCAGTATTTGTTGCCATACGCCATGTAGACCTTCCCGCCCCCTTCCTGCAAATCAATTAAGTCCTCGGAGGGGAGCTCCTCGTTCTTCTTGGAATAGTGTTTCAATAGCTCGCCATTCGAGTCCACCAGATAGAGGCCATTCATTCCGGCAAAATACGCCTGATCCCCGCATGCAACAACAAGCCCGACAGAATCGTTGATATTCGTGATGACCCGGATTGCCTCTCCGGGCTTTTGAAGCTTGGCCAATCCGTTGTTCACCAGAAACAGCGTGCCCCTGGCACCGGCCATTCGCGTGGTTCGCCAGGAGCGGGGTGCTGCCCAGTTGTATCTGTGCGCAAGCACGGCATCAATCCGCGGCAGGCTGGCAAGATTAGGCAAGTCTGTGCCCGACAGCTTTGCCTCGAGCGCCTCCCTGACGGCGCAAATCCTGCGGTCAATATTTTTCGCGAGATAGGAGTCGTATATCCTCAACAGCTCCTTTTCATCCCCACCGTTGCGTAATACCTCGATGTCACCTGAATGGTGGCCAGCGATTTCAGGGACTTGCTTGCTCATGGCCACGAAGTGGCGTGCCCCTGCCAGCGCCGACTTCCATGCCTCGTCACTTCTGCCGAGATCCAGGCCTATGCCTCTCCGTAATTCGTACAGCTTGTCTCCCTCCTTCAGTATCCAGCGGTTGCTATGACTCCCCGTCTCGCATGGGGCAAACGACTGCTCGAAGAGGGTGATGGCCCGGTCGCAATGCTCCAGCGCCGCGCCGTCTTTCCTGCGCGCGAGGACTGACGCCGTGGTGTATTCCGCCCAGAACCGGAGGTCGGGGTTCTCGGCGCTGAGATATTTGCTGATACGCGCGAGGTCCGCATCGCCATTGCCGATGTAGCGGGGCATCATCCTCTTCATGCAGTCGATAATTACTCCAGGCTTGGGATTGGGATCCGCCTCGGTCGCGTCCAGGACCAGAAGGATCCGTTTGCTTTCCGGTGGCCGTAGCTGG
>JAABPW010000306.1 GCA_011391785.1 Verrucomicrobiota bacterium | reverse complement strand
GAGCCCCTGCGCAACCTGGTGAACGACGAGATTTACGTGGAGTTGACGGACGACCTGAGTCCGGGCGTCATCAAGTGCGACGTTCCGTTCATTTACGTCCTGATGCCGATGCGGATTTCGTGATTTGAGAAAAGTCTTGATCAGGCGCGAATAATACGTATTATTCGCGCCTTTTAGTAGTCCGGCAGGTGTCCGGACGGAAGCGAGTGGTAGGCCTTCCCGGCTTATCCAAAGCGGATTGTCCGCCTCAGGCGGATTATAAAAAAGGGAGTTAGAGATGGATACTGTTCAAGTACCGACGGCCATTACCGTCAAGGATCTGCTGGATGCAGGTTTGCATTTCGGTCACCAGACCAAGCGTTGGAATCCCAAGATGAAGCCGTTTGTCTTCGACAAACGCAACGGGATTCATATCATCGACCTCACGAAGACGCTGGAGCAGCTCGAGAAAGCCAAGCAATTCGTGTATGAAACCGCGGCCCGCGGCCGTCCCATCCTCTTCGTCGGCACCAAGAAGCAGGCGCAGCAGGTCACCAAGGAAATCGCGGCCTCCTGCGGCCAGCCGTTTGTCAGCACCCGCTGGCTCGGCGGAACCCTGACCAATAACGCGACCATCCGCAAGCGTATCAAGTATATGCACCAGGTTGAGAAGATGGAGAAGGATGGCGAGTTCGAGAAGATGCCCAAGAAGGAAGTCGCCGTGCTCCGCCACGAGCTCGAGAAGCTGCGCAAGAATTTCGCGGGTATGGCCACGCTGAACGACAAGCCGGGCGCGATGTTCGTCATCGACGTCAATCGCGAGGCCATTGCCATCGCCGAGGCGAACCGCTTGCACATTCCCGTCATCGCGATCGTGGACACCAATACGGATCCCGAGCCGGTGGATTACCCGATCCCGGGGAATGATGATGCCATCCGGGGTATCCGGCTCATCGCCCTGGCCCTCGCCGAATCCATCAACAAGGGTGTCTCGGAGTACTCCAAGATTGCCGTTGAGGACAACCGCAAGCGCGAATCGGAGCAGGGTCAGGGTGGCGGCGACAACCGTCCGTCCGGTCCCCGCAAGCCCCGTGGCGAAAGCCGCAGCCCGCGCCGCCGTACAACCGGCGGAGGTGGTGGACGTTCAGCTCCGGCCGCACCGGCCGCACCGGTTGCCCCGGCTGCCCCGGCGGTAGCGAAGCCCGAGGCCCCCGCCGCGGAGCAGGCTTAACCCCTTTCCCGGCTCCCCTCCCCCCCCGTCCCGAACGGCGAGGGGTGGGTGATCCGGGATCATCCAATCATCAAATTTGAAGGAGTGATTTACAATGGCTGAAATTACAGCAGCAATGGTGCAGGAATTACGTGAAGCCACCAACGTGGGCATGATGGAGTGCAAGCGCGCCCTCGTGGAAGCGGGCGGCGACAAGGACAAGGCGATCCGGTTGCTCCGCGAACGGGGCCTGGCGATCGCTGCCAAGAAGGCGACCCGTTCAGCGAACCAGGGATTGATTGCCGCCGCCGGAGACGGCAAGGTCGGCACGTTGATCGAGATCAACAGCGAAACCGATTTCGTGGCCAAGAACGACAACTTCAAGGCGTTCGTCAAGACCATGGCCGACAAGGCGCTGGGCATGGAGGATAACACCATCACCGAGATCACCAAGGCGGATATGGCGGCCAAGGTCGCGGAAATCGGCGAAAACCTGGTTGCCAAGCGGAACATCCGTTATGTCCTGAAGGGCCCCGGGTTGGTGGCTACCTATATCCACCTCGCCGGCAAGCTGGGCGTCATGCTGGAACTCGGATGCGGCAAGGACACCACGGCGTCCAGTCCCGTGGTCCAGGAACTGGCCAAGGACCTGACCCTCCATGTGGCGGCCTGTAGCCCGAAATACCTGGTTCCAGCCGACGTTCCGGCGGATGTGTTGACGGCCGAGCGCGAGATCTACGCGAAACAGGTGACGGGCAAGCCGGCCAACATCGTGGAGAAAATCGTGGACGGCAAGGTCAGCAAGTTCTTTGCCCAGGTCTGTCTGGTTGATCAGGGGTTCGTCAAGGATCCCGATATCTCGGTGACCAAGCTTCTGGAAGCGAAGGGCAAGGAAGTGGGCGATACGCTTACACTCCGCCGGTTTGTCCGCTGGCAGCTCGGCGAATAACTACCGCCTTCAAGGTAAAGTGCGCGGGCAGGGTAATCCCCTGCCCGTTTTTCTTGTACTTGGCCCAGTTCTGCCCCATGATCCGCACAT
>JAABPW010000305.1 GCA_011391785.1 Verrucomicrobiota bacterium | reverse complement strand
TTCCCCGGCACCAACAGCTTTGTCGGGGAGTTCCTGGTGCTGGCCGGGACGTTCGCCTTCTCGGGCAAGGTCGCCTTTTTGGCCGTCCCGGGCGTCATCCTGGGCGCCGCCTACATGCTGCGCATGATCCAGCGGATCATCTGGGGCGGGGTCAACAACCCGGACACGTCCCACCTGAAGGACCTGAATCCGCGGGAAATGATCACCCTGGCGCCCCTGCTCGCCCTCGTGCTGTGGATCGGGCTGGCGCCCACGTTGTTCCTGGACACGTTTCACGTCAGCGTGGCGCACCTGCTCCAGCAGTTCCATGCGGGGCTTAACCTCTAGCCGGAAAATGATGCACTATGATCTTGAAACTATTTTCGCCTGAACTCGCGGTAATCCTCGGCAGCCTGGCTGTCTTCGGGATCAGCCTGGGCAAGGGCCGGGCCCGGCTGGCGGCGACCGTCACCACCCTGACGGCCCTCGTGGCGCTGGGCCTGAGCCTGGTCTCCCTGGCCTGGAGCGGGGATCTTTTCCAGCATGCCCTGCGGATCGACCTGTATTCCCAGCTTTTCAAGGTGTTCATCGTCATGGGCCTGGCCGGCGTGGCGATTTTCGGCAATCCCCTCAAGGACATCCGGGCCGATGTCCGCCCCGAATATTTCCTGTTCCTGCTGCTGGGCACCCTGGGCATGATGATCCTGGCCAGCAGCGTGGAGCTCATCACCCTCTTCATCGCCCTGGAGCTGGCCTCCTACGCCCTGTATCTCCTGGTTCCGCTGCGGCAGGAGCGGGTTGGCCTGCGCTTCCAGATGGAATCGGCGGCCAAGTATGTGATGTTCGGGGTCGTGGCGACGGGCATCATGCTGTTCGGCATGAGCTATATCTTCGGGATGACGGGCTCCACCTATTTCCGGGACATCGCCCCCGCCCTGATGGAGCGCTGGAGTGACCCCGCCGCCATCGTCGGGATCGTGCTGGTGCTGGGCGGACTCTTCTTCAAGCTGGCGGCCTTCCCGATGCACCTGTGGGCGCCGGACGTCTACCAGGGCGCCTCCAACGAGACCACCGCCTTCATCGCCGGGATCCCCAAGGCGGCCGTGATGGCCGTGATCATCCGCTTCCTGATGTGCGCCCAGCCCGAAGACCGCTCGTTGATGGCCGTGCTCACGGCGGTGGCCATCTGCTCGATGACCTTCGGGAACCTGGCGGCACTGGTCCAGAAGGACATCAAGCGCATGCTGGCCTACTCCAGCATTGCCCATGCAGGGTATGTGCTGCTGGGCCTGGTGACACTGCGCGACACCGGCTATGCGGCCTCCATCTTCTACATCCTCGGGTTCGTGGTCATGAGCCTGGCAGCCTTCCTGGTGATCTGCCTGGTTTCCCGCAATGGCGAAAACGTGCAGATCGACGACCTGTCGGGCCTGCATTCCCGGTCGCCGCTGGCGGCGTTGATCCTGGGTGCGAGCATGTTCGCACTCGCCGGAATCCCGCCCTTCGCCGGCTTCATGGGCAAATTCTTCCTCATGGCCGAAGCCCTGCGGAGCGGGCTGGTCGCCCTGGTGATTGTGGCCGCCATCAACACGGCCATCGGGATCTACTACTACCTGACGGTGGTGCTCGTGATGTACTTCAGCGACGCCGGCGAGCGCCCCGCGGTTCAACTCAGCCCCGTCAACGCCACCCTAGGCCTGACCCTGCTTGCCATCGTCGTCCTCCTGGGCGTCATCCCCACAACCCTCTTAGCCCTGGCCCTGACCGCCGTCCGGGCCACCGCAGGGTAACCAAACAGTCAATTTCAACGTCCCCCCACGGCACGCCGAAAGGGCCACCCCCTGCCCCTCCGCCCTACCTCCTTTCAGCATTCATCCCTCATCCTTTCCTAGTGCGCCGATAAAATCCATCAGGCTTTGTCATAATCTTAATCGTAATCTTAATCTTAATCCTCCGTCCCAGAAAAGAGTACGATTACGATTATGATTACGATTGAGATTATGAAAGCCCCAAAAACACTTCCCCCCTTGCCATCTCTGAAATACCCATGATATATCGATAAATCATGGGTATTTCATCACACTTGGCGACATCGCCTTAGCCGCCGGGGTCTCCCCCATGGTGGCATCGAAGGCGATCACTGGCCGCCCGCCCTCTGCCCGCCTGAACCCTGAACCCCGTCCCCTGCTTCCCCCTCCGCCGCCCGGCCGAGGTGCGGCTCACCGCGTGGCCGCAGACTCCAGTAGCGGT
>JAABPW010000304.1 GCA_011391785.1 Verrucomicrobiota bacterium | reverse complement strand
CAGCGCATTACACGGGAAACTGTCCGGTGCAGGAATGTGAAGGCTGAACCCAGAACGGGGTTTGACATCCCGTTCCTGGTCAAACTCCAGTACGCCGGGTTTGGCGCGGTGGCGGCCCTGGTTGTCGGTGTGGTGGGCCTGCGCGTGATCATGTCCTCATCGCCGCATGGTGATGGCGCCGACATCCCGGCGTTCGCGGTTGTTTCCCCGCAGGAACTCAAGTCCGACAAAATCCTGTTCAGTGAGATGGAACAGCTTTTTTCAAATCATCTGACATGGGTTACGCGGTCAAACGGTGATATGGGCGTAGGCGTGGCGCCCTCCGATTCCTTGGCAAGTGGTTCCTCGGCACCGCTTATTGTGCGGGTGACCGTTCTCAAGCGAAGAATTGGCGAACAGACCTGGAGCAAGGCGTGGAACACGGATGTGCTGATGCGGCGTGAACAACTGGTGGAAGTGACCCCGAACGATAAGTCAGGGAACAAGATGGCGTTGTGGGTCTATCCGCTGGGAGATGGCAAGTGGGCGGTTGATACAAACCTGTTACTGGAACAACCCGTAGCCATTGCCTCGCGGGTGAATATGGTGGCTCTTGGCGGGCAACCGGCGGATATCGCCCAGCTTCGGGCGGGTAACGAGGAGTATCGGGTGTTGCAAACAGTTCAGGTGTTGTGAAAGATCAAGGAGCAGGCGCTATGAAAAACGGAGTATGGGCATGCGTAATCCTGATAATGGCCGCCTGTCATGGTTTTGCCGCTGACGGCAAGTGCAAGATTGAGTTTCAGGAAAAATGGTCGAATGTTTTTGCTGCCAGGGATATCACGTTCCATGTCCTGATATCGGCACCCCAGGCCTTTTCCGGGAGAGTCGGCTGGCAGTATGCGTGTGATGGCCGGACCCTCAGCCGCGGCGAGAAAGTTGTAACCG
>JAABPW010000303.1 GCA_011391785.1 Verrucomicrobiota bacterium | reverse complement strand
ACGAGACCATTGAAATCCGGGTCCAGACGCCAGCGGTGAAGGATGGCGTTGTTCTCAAAACGAGCCTGAAGATATCCGTACTTGGAGAAGACGGGCAGAGGGACGTCGCTGGGGCCGAAAAGAATATTTTGGTTTTCCCGGAGGATTCCTTTGCTGACCGGAAGGAATGGTTGAAGCAGAAGAAAATCCTGCTATTTGATCCCGACGGGAAAACCGCGGCCTTGTTTACAAAGGCAGGGATTCCTTTCAAGGAGACCCGGAACCTAAGCGCCTTGGCTGGGGTCAAGGAGGGCATGATTGTCATTGCCGAGGGGATTTCCTTCAAGGAATACCGCGGGCTACCGGAAGCCATGATCCGTGCCGCAGCCTCCGGAACACCGGTGCTGTGTCTTGCTGCAACCGGGGGTGAGATGTTGTTCCCGGGCATGGGGGCGAGCGAGCTGCCACAACCCACGGGCATGATCTTCAAGCGGAATGATGCCATCAGGATGCTCGATAAGCGTCTCGATGAAACCTTTTGGTATCCCGAGGGCCGGGCGGTGATGTCTACCGTTTCCCTTAAGGGGGCGAGGGGGCCTGTATCTGGCGAGATGATGCTGGACGAAACCGGCTGGCCGTGGGTGGAAATTAATTTTGGCGGAAGACATAAAACATTATTAGTCAGCGGATTCGGGATTCTCAAGAACTGGGAAGAGGGTCCCGCCCCCCGGTATCTGCTGGTGAAGTTGCTTGAGCATAGCGGAAAAGATGTAACAACCCAAAAAGGAGAAACAGATGAGTAAGTTAATGACCATGTTGGCAGCAATAACGCTGGGTTTGGGGTTCGCGGCAAGCGGTCTGCAGGCGGCAGAGAAGGAGCAGGCGGCGCCGGTTGTCTATCCGACAGCCCTGTTCGCCTTTGAGGAGCGCGGGGATGGGGTCAAGGGGTTCGGGCAGAAGGTGAGCGACATCCTGTTTGCGCAGCTTGTTGCCAATCCGGACCTGATCCTGGTGGATCGCGCGGACATGAAGAAGACGCTGGATGAGCATGAGCTGAATTTGTCCGGCGCCGTAACGAGCGGGCAGGCGGTAAAGGTTGGCCAGTTGACAGGGGCGAAGATCCTGGTCACCGGTTCGGTGATCGAGGCCGACAAGACGATGTATCTGGTGGCCAAGATCATTGGTACGGAAACCAGCCGGGTGCTGGGCTCGTCCGTGAAGGGCAAGATGAGTGATGAGATTTCGCCGCTGGTTGAAGAGCTCGCGAAGAAGGTGAGCGAGAGCATTACCAAGGACTCGGAGAAGCTGGTGGCGAAAGCCGTGA
>JAABPW010000302.1 GCA_011391785.1 Verrucomicrobiota bacterium | reverse complement strand
GAAATCACCCGGCGAAGCGATGGGAAACCCGGCTTCAATGACGTCCACTTTCAGGACATTGAGGGCATGGGCGATTTCGAGTTTTTCACGGTGATTGAGACTGCATCCTGGCGACTGCTCGCCGTCCCGGAGTGTGGTGTCAAAAATGATGACTTTGTCGCTGTCCTTTTTTTCGCTCATAAAACCCTCTTTGTCTCTTACGCTTGTCCCATGGCGATGACGCCTGAACGGGATACATCCAGAATCTTGAACGGCTTGATCAGATCCATGAAGTCGGCCACGGCCTGCTGTTCCCCGACCATCTGGATCACCATGCTGTTGGTCTGCACGGAAATCACCTTGCCACCGAACACGTCGGCCAGCTCGATGATTTCGGACCGGTTGCCGCGGGTGGCGGCAAGCTTCACCAGGATGCATTCCCGGTTCAGGAATGCATCCTTGGTCAGGTCGGTGACTTTGATCACATCCACCTGCTTGTTCAACTGCTTGGTGACCTGCTCCAGAACCCGGTCATCGCCCGGGACCTGCATGGTCATGCGGGAGATGGAGGGGTCGTGGGTGGGGGCCACATTCAGGCTTTCGATGTTGTACCCTCGGCCTGAAATCAGTCCGACCACGCGGGCCAGGACGCCGGGCTGGTTGTCGACAAGGGCCGTGATCGTGTGTCGGCGAATTAAGTTTCCGTTGCTCATGGTCATGTTCTCCTGTTTACGCAAGTCCTTGGATCATTTCCGTCAGCGAGGCGCCGGGTGGCACCATGGGGTACACGTTTTCATCGGGCTTCGTGATGCACTCCACGACGACCGGGCGTTTCATGGCCAGGGCCTTGCGAAGGGCGGGGAGGACTTCACGCTTTTCGGTCACCCGCAGGCCGGCAGCCCCGTGGGCCTCCGCCATCTTGACGAAGTCCGGCAGGTAAGCCGGTGGTTTCTCCCGGATTTTCTCGTTGCGCGCCCGCTTGTCCGCTCCAAGGCGAACCGCTGAGTATTCCTTTTGGTAGAACATTTCCTGCCACTGCCGGACCATTCCGAGATAGCCGTTGTTGAGAATGACCACCACGATGGGCAGGTCATGCTCGACCGCGACCACCAGTTCCTGGAAGTTCATCTGGATGCTGCCGTCACCCGAAATGGCCACGACGGTCCGGTTGCGGCATCCCGCCTTGGCGCCGATGGCCGCAGGAAGGCCGTAGCCCATTGTTCCGAGACCGCCGGACGAGATGAACGACCGCGGCTGGGTATATTTGTAGAAATGGGCCGCCCACATCTGGTGCTGGCCGACGTCGGTTGTGATGATGGCGTCCCCCTTGGTGGCCTCGAAGATCTGCTCAATGGCGTACTGCGGCAGGATCCGTGGTTCCCGGGCATCATAGGTAAAGGGCGCCTCCTTCTGCCAGGTGCGGACTTCAGCCAGCCATTCCTTGTGGTCAGCCGCCTCCACCTGGGGCAGCAGCGCCTTCAGGACGGATTTGGCGTGGCCGATCACCGGAATATCCACCCGGATGCTTTTGGCGATCGCGGACGGATCGATATCGATATGGGCAATGATGGCATGGGGCGCGAATTCCGAGATCTTGCCTGTAACGCGGTCATCAAACCGGGCCCCGACGGAGATCAGGAGGTCGCATCCGCTGATGGCGCGATTTGCCGCAACGCTTCCGTGCATGCCGGGCATGCGGAGTGCGAGCGGGTCGGTGTCCGGGAATCCACCCAGCCCGAGGAGCGTGGTGGTCACCGGGATTTTCGCCTTGCGGGCCAGGAGGGTCAGTTCGTTTGATGCGCCTGCGGCAATGACGCCGGCACCAGCGAGTATCACCGGCTTGCGGGCCGTGTTGATGGCCCTGGCGAGTTTCGTGATCTGCCGGGCGCTGCCCTCGTAGGCGGGCTTATAGCCGCGCCGTTCCGGCTTGCCGGAGAAGGTGGCATCGGTTTTGGTCCGTTGGATGTCCTTGGGAATGTCGACGAGAACCGGTCCGGGACGCCCCGTCGTGGCGATTTCAAAAGCCTCGGCAATGATCCGGGGCAGATCGTCCGCATTCTTGACGAGATAGTTGTGCTTGGTCACGGCCCGGGTGATGCCGACGGTATCGGCCTCCTGAAAGGCATCATTTCCAATCATGGACAGGGGAACCTGACCGGCAATACAGACCATGGGGACCCCGTCCATGTTGGCGGTCGCGAGTCCGGTAACGGCGTTCGTGGCGCCGGGGCCGGAGGTCACGATGCAGCAACCGGGTTTGCCGGTGGCGCGGGCATAGCCGTCGGCCATATGGG
>JAABPW010000301.1 GCA_011391785.1 Verrucomicrobiota bacterium | reverse complement strand
AACAGGAAGTCCCCCGTTTTGAGAGTGCGCATGTCAGGGTGGATACCGGCGAGTATGGGTGCGGTTAGCACCGGGGCAGACGCAGTGCCTGAATTTTTATCCATATGATTGCAATCATACAGGCGTTCGGTACTGCCACCGTATAGTCAAATCGCCGCGAGAAAAACACCAACACTGCGGACCCATTTTCAACCGGAGGAGGACGCATGAAAATCATTTACGCCATCGTTGGAGCTATTGCTGTTTCCGCTTGCTCGACCACCGTTACCGTTCCTGCCGAAAAGCAAGGGCTGGTGGAATATTACGGTGCCCAGAAAACCATCTTCGATACGGGTAAGGCCGAGGGCAAAGTACCCATCGCCGCGATGTCGGGAAGTAATGGCACCTACGGCGTCGGCGCTTACGAAGGGCTGGATGGCGAAATCACCATTTACGAAGGTAAACCATTCGTCACCAAGGTGCGCGGCAACGGCTTCACCATGGACAACGGCACGAACGGCGCAGCGATTTTCGCCGCATGGACGAAGAACATGGAGTGGCGTGACGAACCAATCCCGGCGGACGTCAAGACTTATCTGGATCTGCAACGTTTCCTAAAGGCGCGTGCAACCGCTGCCGGAATTGACACAAACGTGCCATTCCCCTTCCTCATGACGGGAAAACCGGCCGAGCTCAAGTGGCACATTAACGTCGATCTATCCGAGGGCAAGCCGATTACGCGCGAAATCTTCGCCAAGTCCAAGGCCAACTACGTGATGAAGAACGAGCAGGTGGACATCGTTGGCTTTTATTCCGAAAAGCACCCCGGCATCTTCATCAGTGCCTATGCGCCAGCGATTAAGGAAAAGGACGTGAAGAATACGATCCATATCCATATGGTGACCAAGGATGGCAAGTCGGCGGGACATATCGACGATCTTAGCTTCAATGGCGGGATGATCTTGCGCCTGCCAAAGAACTGACCGCAGAATCGAGAGGAACCGGATGCTCGATAGCGTCCGGAACCTCAGACCCGTATTTGTGTCGGATAACCTTCTATTTCTTGCAGAGTGCTGGCTGGTAACAACATGACTATGGCAACACAGACGATTTTCGGCTTTGGCGAAAAGATTGAAGGCTATGACGTACCCGTGCTCAACGAGCGGGAGGTGCGGGCTGCGGCCGGCATCTTGTTCTTTTTCGCGCTCATGTCTTTCATGAACTCATGGCTGATGGGCAACTTTCGCCTGACCCAAATCTTTGTCGTGGCCTTTCTGATCGACTTCACGATCCGCATTTTCATCAATCCCCGCTTTGCCCCGAGCATGATTCTGGGGAGATTCGCGGTACGCAATCAGCAAGCCGAATGGGCTGGCGCACCCCAAAAGCGTTTTGCATGGGCAGTGGGGTGGGTTCTGGCCGTGCTGATGTTCTACCTGATCGTCCTTAACAACGTGATTGGCCCGATCAACCTGATCGTCTGTGCTACCTGCCTGACCCTGATGTTCTTTGAAAGCGCCTTCGGGATTTGCCTCGCCTGCAAGATCTACAACCTGTTTTTCCGGCAACAGGCGCAGCACTGTCCCGGCGGGGTATGCGAGGTTGTCACCCGTCATGACAGTCAGAAGATGGGAATTACCCACGCGGTGATTGTTGCGGCGTTTCTTGGCATGATTGGATTTACCACTCAGCACTTTTTTCCGCCAGTGGCAGATAAAACCGTAGCGGCGACTTCACCTGAAAATGCTGGGGCTACGAACGGGGAATGCACGCCACCTGACTGGGCGGTTGCAATGGGGCATGCTGAAATGTGGAAACTTCATAACAACTGCAAGTAAGGGTATGCCATGCTGAACTTCCAAAAAACACTCCCCACACTGACGCTAGTCTCATTCATCTTTTCGGCGGGGCAGGCTCTGGCAGGACCGCCCGTGGTCGAAATCGTTGCCATGCCTCACCCTCCCGTAAAAGCGGCTTTGTCCCAATTGAGGGAGTGGCTGGCAGCACAGGGTAAGAAAATCACGGTCAAGGAAACCGATAGTGAGAGCCCCGACGGTATCAAGCGCATGCAGTCGGTAGGGCTGTCAGGGCATATTCCGGTGCTAATTTTGATCGACGGCCAATATCGGATAAAGCGCAAGGATAGCAGCGTGGTTGAATTCGTGAATTTCCCGAACCAGCCCAATACGCCCCCCGGGGCTCGTGGAGGATGGACTGCCGCTGATGTGCAGGCTGTTCTGGCAGAAATGATCAAATAGCGGCCGTTGGGTCGGGACTCACTCGAACGGCTGGAACGGGTCG
>JAABPW010000300.1 GCA_011391785.1 Verrucomicrobiota bacterium | reverse complement strand
GGCGACGTCGGTGAGGATGTTTTCCACGTTGCGGCGCTCTTCCATGGCGCTGCCGCCGAATTTGACAACAATGATGGCATCGCGGAAATCCTGGATGTAGGGCAGGGCCTCTATCAGGACATCGGCTTTTGCGATCGCTTTTTGCATCACGTCATGTACTCCGCGTTGATGGCGACATACTCCCGGCTCAGGTCGCAGGTGTAGACGGTGTGCGAGGCCTTGCCGGAGTTGAGGTTGACGTTGACGGTGAATTCCTTGCGGGCGTAGACCTGCTCCAGGTCCTTCAGTGAGGAACCCGGGGCGGCCATGCCGTCCTTGACGGCCAGAACGTCGTCGAAAGTGATGTCCACGCGGTTTTCGTCGACCCGGGCGCCGCAATAGCCGATGGCGGCCAGAATCCGGCCCCAGTTCGGGTCGCCGCCGTTCCAGGCGGTCTTGACCAGGGGTGACTGGGCGATGGCCCGGGCTGTGAGGCGGGCATCGCTACGGCTGGCCGCGCCCACGACGTTGACGGTTACAAATTTGGTGGCGCCTTCACCGTCCCGGACGATCTTGAAAGCGAGCTTGCGGGTAACCGCCTCGACCGCATGGGTGAACTTTTTCCAGTCAGGGTGCTTTTTCTGGAGGATGGTGTTGCCGGCGGCCCCGTTGGCGAGCATCAGCACGGTGTCGTTGGTGCTTTCGTCGCCATCCACGATGATCCGGTTAAAGCTCAGGTCAACGGCGTGCCGTAGGCAGTCCTGAAGGGAGCGCTGATCCACGTCGGCATCCGTGGTGATAAAGGCCAGCATGGTGGCCATGTTCGGGGCGATCATGCCGGAGCCCTTGGTCATTCCCGCGATGGTCACCGGCTTGCCATCAATGGTGAGGGTGACGGCCACTTCCTTCTTCACAAGGTCGGTCGTCAGGATGGCCTCCGCCGCGGCGGCTCCACCAGAGGGGGAGAGCAGGGTGGCCAGGGTGGGGATTGCTGCCTCTATCTTCTTCATGGGCAAGGGGATGCCAATGGTTCCGGTGGAACATACGAAGACCAGATTCTTGCCGATTCCGAGTGTTTTGGCGGTGATTTCAGCCATGGCCTCGGCGTCCTGGAAGCCCTGGTCGCCGGTACAGGCATTGGCGCAGCCGGCGTTGATGATCACGGCCTGGGCCTGTCCCCAGATCAGATGCCGTTCGCACAGTTTCACCGGTGGCGCCTTGACGCGGTTACTGGTGAAGGTGCCGGCAACCGTGGCGGGACCATCGGAGACCAGAAGGGTGAGGTCGTCCCGCTTCCGGCTTTCCTTGATGCCGGCACGCAGGGAGGCCGCCCTGAACCCCCGGGGCGTCGTCACTCCACCTTCAATTGTTTTCTGGTCAGTTCTCATTTCTGTGATTCCGGACAAAAGACCTGAAACTATGGGAAATCCCCCCGGGAATGTCGAACATAAATTATCGAGTAACGGGAGGGGTTTCTAAATAATTAAAATATAATATAATAATTTAGTTAGTTAATTCGTTGTAGGCTAAAGTGCGGCGTCCTGAAGTGCCGGTCCCGTGGGACGGGGCCGGGGGGTGCCGGGTTAGGGAAAGGACAGGAAGGCCATGACGACAGGACCAGGGAAGCAGGGGAACGGGTTGCGGATGAGGGAGCAGAAATTGACGTTCTACCACCCGAATGCCGCGGGCAGCGGGGTGGCGCTCCAGTTGGCGCCGCGGGTGAACCGCCAGGAGTCGGACCGGTATAATTGCTTCTTTTTCGAGATGGCGGCCCAGAAGACGGCAGCGGAACGGGATGGCGACAAGCGCGTTTTTCCCACGTTTGACTGGGAGAACAAGATGACGGTGAAGATGGAATTCGCCGATCTCTGCGAGATGTTGCTTGTCCTGGAGGGTCGGCAGGACAAGGTAGGTGGCCAGAAGAACGGGCTTTACCATGACAGCGAGAAGGCTTCCACGGTCATTTCCTTCGGGAAGATTCCCGAGAAGAGCGGCTATTCATTCGGAATTTCCCGCAAGGAGAAGGAGTCCGGCAAGTTGACCCGCCTGAACATCGGCTTGAGCGAAGGTGAGGCGATCGGCCTGAAGTGTATCCTCCAGGCCGGCCTGTTCTTCATTACGTTCCATACCCAGCTCCTTGGCGGAATGGTGGCCGGAGCGGGAAGCGCAGGCATTGAGGCGGGGTGAGGGGCTCTGGTAAGGGGTTAGTTGCAGGTGGGGCGTCCCCGTGGCCTTGTGCCACGGGTCGCAAAAATGTTAGGTTCCCGCCACGCAAGGTGGCGGGGCACCTCCTAAAGGGCAGCCCTA
>JAABPW010000299.1 GCA_011391785.1 Verrucomicrobiota bacterium | reverse complement strand
AGATTGTTGATTGATGATTGATGATTGTTCATTCGATGTTTTGAACCTGCTCCCGGAAGCGCTCGAGCTCGGTCTTGAATTGAATGACATGCCGGGTAATCCGAACCTCGTTCGCCTTGGAGCCGATCGTATTGATCTCCCGGAACATCTCCTGCGCCAGGAAATCCAGTGTCCGTCCGGCAGGGTCGACGGCCTTAAGCAGCCCGAGCGCCTGTTTCAGGTGGCTGTCGAGCCGGGTGATTTCCTCGGTAATGTCGGAACGATCCGCGAACACGGCCAGTTCGCGGATCATCAGCGGATCACAATCCCCCAGGTTCACGCCCGCCTGGACCAGCCTTTTCCTGAGCGTCTCACGGTACCGCTCCGTCACCAGGGGCGCCTCGGATTTGATGCAGTCCAGCAGTTTCCGCAGCGTCTTGAGGCGGTGCAGGAGATCAGCTCCCAGCGTAACCCCCTCCCGGACCCGCATGGCGACCAGATCCTTCAGGGCGGCCTTCAGCGCCTTTTCCAGCACCGGCCACACGGCATCGGCATTCTGGTCAGCCCCGCAGTAGGAAACAACCTCGGGCAGAGCCAGCAGGACACTGGCCGAAAGATCATCGGTAAGCCCCAGTTCCTTGGCTGTGCGGCGCAACTCCCCCACATAGGACGCGGCCAGGGCGTGGTCGACCTTGAGGCTCTTCCGGCGCAATGCCTCGGACACCTGGACCCCGACGCTGCCCGAAACCTGTCCGCGCGAAACCGCTGTCTGGATCAACTCCACCATGCGGGATTCCAACGACGACAACGACCGGGGCAGATTCAGCCGGACCTCAAGCTGCTTGCGGTTGACCGAGTTGATTTCCATCTCAACCCGGATCCCGCTGGCCGCCGCACCACCCCGCCCGTATCCCGTCATGCTTCGCAATGCCATAGTCGCCTCACTTCTTTTCAGACGCCTTCAGATGCTTCAAATAGGCCTCTACAAACAGGTCGAGCCCGCCATCAAGCACCGCCTCGGTGTTGCTGGTTTCCGCATCCGTCCGGTGATCCTTGACCATGGTATAGGGCTGGAGCACATAGGACCGGATCTGGCTGCCCCAGGCCATTTCACCCTTCTGGCCGTAAAACCGTTCCATATCCTTGCGCTTCTTGTCCTGCTCAACCTCATACAACCGGGCCTGCAGCATCTTCATGCACTTGGCCCGGTTGGCGTGCTGCGACCGCTCGGCCTGGCAGGACACCACGACGCCACTCGGCATATGGGTGATGCGGATCGCGGAGTCGGTCTTGTTGACGTGCTGTCCGCCCGACCCGCTCGACCGGAAGGTATCCACCCGTAGATCCTTGTCCTCGATCACGATATCGATGTCGTCATCCAGTTCGGCAATCACATCCAGCGAGCAGAACGAGGTGTGGCGCCGCTTATTGGAATCGAAGGGGCTGATACGGACCAGCCGGTGCACGCCCCGCTCGCACTTCATGAACCCGTACGCATAGGTTCCGCGCACGGCGAAAGTCGCATACTTGATGCCCGCCTCGTCACCCGGGGCGATGTCGAGCACCTCGACTTCAAACCCCTTCAGGGAGCAGTAGCGCTGGAACATCCGGAACAGCATGCTCGCCCAGTCGCAGGACTCCGTCCCCCCGGCCCCGGCATGAATGGTGACAAAGGCGTTATTGCGGTCCAGCTTGGCATTCAACAACGACTGCATCTCGAGGGTCCGGAAATCGGCATCGGCGCGATCGAGGTCCTTGGCGGCATCAGCCAGGGCATGATCCCGCCCGGGCCCGGGCGGCTCGGCATCGGCCAGCTCCAGCATCAGGCCGGCATCCTCCAGGAATTTCCCGATCTCATCGAAGGGCTTCAGGACCGCCTTGATCTCGTTGACCCGGCCCAGATGAGCCTTGGCCTTGTTGGGATCCTCCCAGAAATCAGGCGCCGAGGTCTGCGCCTCCAGTTCCTTCAGCATCGCGCGGCGGTTCGCGACGTCAAAGATAACCTCGCATTTCATCGGTCTTTTCCCGCAACTCCTGGATGCGGCCCTTGATATCATCATCATTCATAGAAGAATCTCCCTTCAGCGGCATCACGACCGCATAAAGTCCGGCGAATATAGCCGCTCCCGGGAGTTGATTCAATGAAAAGTCAGGCAGTGGCATCCCATTGGGCGCATCTCCGAGTTTTGGTACTTGGTCGCATAGGCTCAAGGTGGACGCCGACCTCCGGGCGGCATTAGGCGCATAGGACGACCATGGATTGACCAAACCGCGCCCGGAGGTCGCGGTCCACCTTGGAAATGGATAGTCCAA
>JAABPW010000298.1 GCA_011391785.1 Verrucomicrobiota bacterium | reverse complement strand
CACCGGGTCCGTACCGACCAGGGCCGAATTCATCAACCCCTTGGCGTCATACGGCGTCACGGGAAAGGCGATCTTGAGGCCCGGGATATGCGCCACCAGGGCCACCCAGTCCTGGCTGTGCTGCGCCCCATACTTGGATCCCACGGAAACCCGGACGGTCACCGGCATCTTCAGGACGGCGCCCGACATGGACTGCCACTTGGAGAGCTGGTTGAACAGCTCGTCGCCCGCACGGCCCATGAAATCACAGTACATCAGCTCGACCAGCGCCCGGCCGCCTTCCAGGGCATAGCCAACGGCGGTTCCGACAATCGCCGCCTCGGCGATCGGCGAGTTGAACAGGCGATGATACGGCAGCGCTTCCGTCAGGCCACGGTACACGGCGAACGCACCACCCCAGTCCCGGTTCTCCTCGCCATAGGCGACGAGCGTCGGGTCAATGTAGAAGCGGTGGATGATCGCCTCGAACAGCGCATCGCGCAACACCACGCACTTGCTCTTGGACAACCTGTTGCCCGCCTCGTCGAAGGCCGAGCGGCTGCGTCCGGCCAGCTGCTTCACGCGGGGATTCGCCTCCAGCGGCATCAGGACATCGGGCTTCGCGTCCGACATCTTCTCGGCGCGCTGATTGGAATACATCGTCTGCTCCAGCAGGCTTCCCTTTTTCATCAGGTCGGCGCGGGGCGAGATCGTCAGGTCCACGGCCTTCTGGTAAGCCTTGAAGATCAGGGCGTCCACCGACTCCTGCATCGTCTTGAGCTCGGACTCGGAGGCCACGCGGGCCTTGACGAGCTGGTCGGCGAAGGTGACCAGCGGATCCACCTGCTGCCACGCCTCGACTTCCGATTTCTCGCGGTAGGAACTGGCGTCCGACGGCGAATGGCCGCTGTAGCGGTAGGTGATCGTGTCCAGCAGGACAGGCCCATCGCCACGCGCCAGGATTTCCTTCTTGCGGCGGATCGCATCAATGACCGCCAGCGGATTGTACCCGTCCACGCGCTCGGCGTGGAGCTGGTCGGGCCGGATCCCGGCGCCGAGGCGGGCGAGGACCTTGAAGCCCATCGTCTCGCCCACGGGCTGGCCACCCATGCCGTAGAAGTTGTTGAAGAAGTTCATGATCAGCGGCAGGCCACCGCGATGCGCCTCGTCCCACAGTTCCTTGAACTGGTCCATCGTGGCAAAGCACAGGCCTTCCCAGACGGGACCGCAGGCCGATGACGCGTCGCCGATGTTGCACACCACCACACCGGGGCGGCGGTTGACCTTCTTGAAGAGGGCCGCTCCCACGGAAATGTCGCCCGAACCGCCCACGATGGCGTTGTTCGGATACACGCCGAACGGCGTGAAGAAGGCGTGCATCGAGCCACCCATGCCGCGGTTGAACCCGGCATCGCGCCCGAAGATCTCGGCCAGCGCCCCGTAAAGCAGGAAATCAGTCGCCAGCTCCTTGACGCTGCCCGTGAACCCCTTCTCGACCACCTTCAGGCAGGCGCCATCGAAGAAGGTCTTCATGATCTTCAGCAGCGTGTCGTCATCCAGCTTCTGGATCGCCGACAAACTCTTGGCAAGAATTTCGCCATGGCTGCGATGACTGCCGTAGATGTGATCCTCGACATCCAGCAGGTAGGCCTGGCCGACGGCGGAGGATTCCTGCCCGATCGACAGATGGGCCGGGCCGCGGTGATTGTAGGCAATCCCCTTGAAAGCGCCCTGCAACTTGACCTCGTTCAACATGTTCTCGAAACCGCGGATCACCACCATGTCGCGCTGGATCCGCTTCAGGTCATCCTTGCTGAACTGCTTCAGCTCTTCCTTGACGGTCTTGTTGTACTGGTTCACCGGAATCGGCTGGAATTCGACAAACCCCGCCCGACGCACGTCCGCCGGCATAATCATTTGATGTTTAGGCATTCTCTTTTCCTTTCTGTTTCATTGTTTCAAAATTCAATCACTCATAAGTCAGGCGCCAGGGTTGAGGAACCAGGTATAGCGCCCAGGGAATTCCCTGAACCCTGAACCCCGAACCCATCCCCCGCGGGCGCCACCACCCCGATATTCTTCCCCTTCAGAAATTCCACCCACGCCGGCGACGGCATCGTGTCCGTCACCACCATGGATACGGCATCCCAATCCACAATCTTGTACAGCGAAGGCGCCTCGAACTTGGTGTGATCCACCACGAGGATCGTCTCCCGCGCATGGCGCACCACCAGCCGATAGAGATGCGAACTCTCGATATCACTGGCCGCCAGCCCGAAATCCATGCTCACCCCGTCCGCCCCGATGAACGCCCGGTACCCGCGCAACTGCTCC
>JAABPW010000297.1 GCA_011391785.1 Verrucomicrobiota bacterium | reverse complement strand
CTGTGATGTGTCCAAGAAGGATGAGAAAGCCGGTGTGACCGTTCTCGTCAAGGAAGAGTCCGGGCTGGTGAGGGTGATGATCCAGTCGCGGGAAAGCCGTGACGTGGCATGGAGCGTCAGTTTTGATAAGCCCTGAGGAGTTTTACAAATGAGCATACTGCGTGATCCGAAAACAGGGATGGGACCTAGGTCGTCATCTGTCTTGATGCGTGCGGCGTTGACTGTGTTGGGATGCGGCGCGCTGACCGGGGTGTGGGCGGCGGGCAGGATCGGCAACGACGCTCCATCCTCCAGTCAGGTTTTGTGGTACGAGAATTCCGCCCTAAACTGGGAAACGGAAGCATTGCCGATCGGCAATGGGCGGATCGGTGCGATGATCTACGGTGCCGTAGAAAAAGAGCGCATTCAATTCAACGAAACCAGTCTCTGGGAAGGCAACGAAAGCGATACAGGCTGTTACCAGAACTTCGGTGAGATTGCGGTCGATCTGCATCAGGGCAAGCCCGCCGCTAACTATCGCCGGGAGCTGGATATCGGTCGCGCGGTGCATACGGTTACCTACGTGATCGATGGTGTGACGTACCGGCGCGAGGCCTTCTCAAGTTATCCCGATCAGGTGATGATTTTCCGGTTCACAGCGGATAAGCCGGCTGGGTACACCGGCGTGATCTCGATGAAAGATGCCCACAACGCGAAAATCGCGATCGGACAGGGCAGGCTGACCGCGGCGGGCAAGCTGAATAACGGGATGCAATTTGAATCCCAGCTCCTGGTCCTGAATGAAGGCGGCACGCTTGAGGCAACACAGGTCGGCATCGCCTTCAAGGGCGCCAGCAGCCTGACGCTCGTTCTTGGTGCGGGGACGGACTACCTCAACCAGCGTAATAAGGGGTGGCGTACCGGTGAAACTCCTCATGGCCGAGTTACCGGACAGGTCGAAACGGCAGCCAAGAGGTCCTATTCCGATATGCTTACGGCTCACATACAGGATTATCAGGACTTGTTCAAAAGCTGTGTCGTGAATCTTGGGGCAACGGACCCTTCCAGCAGGACTTTATCAACGGATAAACGACTGCTGGCTTACCGGGGTTCAAAGGCTGTCGTCAGCCAAGGGTCTATGTATGATGGGCATAAATTGGTGGATGAGGGAAAGGGTGTTCAGGATCCTGAATTGGAAGTCCTGCTTTTCCAATATGCCCGTTACCTGATGATCAGTTCATCCCGCAATTCCTTGCCAGCCAACCTGCAGGGACTTTGGAACAACAACAATAATCCCCCCTGGCGGTCGGACTACCATACGGACGTGAACGTCCAGATGAACTACTGGTTTGTCGACCATGCCAATCTGCCGCAGTGTTTCGCTCCCTTCGCGGAATGGCTTTACTCCATTCGCGATGTCAGGCGGGATGAGACGAAGAAGGAGTATGGTGTCAGGGGGTGGACCATGCATGCTGAGAACGGGATTTTCGGCGGTTCCACCTGGAAATGGGTTAATCCGACGGCGGCATGGTGTGCCCAGAACCTTTGGGACCACTATGCCTTCACCCAGGACAAGGACTATCTCCGCACCCGGGCCTATCCGATCATGAAGGAGCTCTGCGAGTTCTGGGAGGATTTCCTGAAGCCTTTGCCTGATGGAACGCTTGTGGCGCCCAAAGGCTATTCGCCGGAGCACGGTCCCGAGGACGTGGATGGCGTGTCTCACGACCAGCAGCTGGTCTGGGATCTTTTCTCAAACTATATCGAAGCGTCCAGAGCCCTTGATGTTGATGCCGCGTACCGGAGCAAGATCGAGTTGCTCCGCAGTCGACTGATGGGGCCTAAAATCGGGAAATGGGGGCAATTGCAGGAGTGGATGACGGATATTGATGACCCCAAGGATCAGCACCGCCATTTGTCGCATCTGATAGCGGTGCATCCCGGTCGCCAAATATCACCGTTGACCACCCCTGCGTTGGCCGAAGCGGCGAAAGTTTCCATGAATGCCCGGGGCGATGGCTCAACCGGCTGGAGCCGTGCTTGGAAAATATGCATTTGGGCACGCCTGCAGGACGGAAACCGGACCTATAAGATCCTGAACTCCATGGTGAAGGCCCAGATCACGCCGAACCTGCTGGATACCCATCCTCCATTCCAGATCGATGGTAATTTCGGATATGCGGCAGGGCTCTGTGAGATGCTGTTGCAATCACACATGGGTTTTATCCAGCTTCTTCCTGCCTTGCCCGATGCGTGGCCTGCCGGGTCAGCCAGGGGGCTTTGCGCCCGGGGCGGATTCGAGGTAGACATGAATTGGGAGAACGGGAAAATATCCAGCCTTGTCATCAAATC
>JAABPW010000308.1 GCA_011391785.1 Verrucomicrobiota bacterium | reverse complement strand
ATGCAGGAGGGCACGGGCATCCAGTCTATCTTGGACAGAGTCAGGCAAAGCCCGGTCACCCCCGCCTCGGACCCTATCGTCAGCTTGGCGCATGAACCACGCAATATCGTGACGGGGAGCCGCCTGCGACCTGAAGCAATCGTCATAACAACCGCTTCAGAAGACCGGTCCAACTTCCGAATCACACCTTCAACCCTGACCCACTGTGAAGTAAGATTACCAGACAACGCCTCATCAATCGACACTTGCCGCGGTACAGGCAGAGGGGCCTTCCCAACTTTGGTGATCCTCCTGGCATTAATCGCGCCAAGGATACGCCTGCGGGTAACGCCCTCGACTTCCACAACCTCACCTATTTCCCGGGGTAAATAGCCAGCCTTGTCGAGAAAGACCATCAGCCCGGCCGACTCGTCGACAATCAGAAACATATTGGAAGGATTCTGCGCAACCACACCGCGCACACGAACATACAAATCCTGATCATCAAGCAATCCACTCACAAGGCGCAAAGAATGGGCGATATTTGTAGCCGTCACATAAGATGGGCCGGCAGAAAGGGAAGACACCGCACCCTGCCCCCGGCCTGGTTGCTGAGCCGCGTAAAGGGAGCCACATGCGAAAAAGCAAAATAAGACAACGGCAGATACAGTCTTTCGAAACATTCTTGAACAATACCCGACAGTTCCGCCTACCACAATTAACTTGTTGCGTCGTGAGTAATGGGTCATTACAGAGGGGCGTCCCCGTGGCCTTGTGCCACGGGTCGCGAAAAATGTTCGGTCCCCGCCACGCAAGGTGGCGGGGCTCCCCCCGTAACCCATTACTTGTTTTGCTGCGACTGGGCGCGGACAACATAAATCACTTCCTTAGGTCTCTAAGGAACTGGGGGCCAAACTGAGCCTGCCGCTCCCCGTCCAGGCGGAAGCCTTCTTCCGTGTCGCCGTTACCGGCACCTGGGATTCCGTCTCGAACCAGTTCGCACTCGTCAGGGAGCCCGGGGAACATGGCCGCCCGATTGAGGGATTGCAGAATGAATTGTGGTCACCCGTGCACGAGACATTCGGCATCTGGGAGGTGTGGGAGAACTGGAAACGTGATTCACAACTTCTGGGCCTGTTCCACGAGCCGGTTCTCTCGTCCATGCCCGGGGACAGCCTCTATTTCGGAGGAACGGATTATGGCCGCTTTGTGATCACCACCGTGAACGCGGTAAAGCAACCGTCTCCCGTCTTTTGCGTGACGCAGAATGCATTGGCAGACATAAACTATGCCAATCATCTCCGGGCCTTCTATGGAGACAGGATCTGGCTGCCTGGACCGGAAGACTGTACCCGCGCTTTCCAGCTTTATGTCCAGGAGGTGCAGTCCGGCAAACGAGCCGCCAGTAATGATATCAAGATCAGGAACGGGCGGGTATCGGTGGAGGGGGTTGCCGGCGTCATGGAAATCAACGGGCTGATTTGCCGGATGATATTTGACAAGAACAAGGACCGACATGCGTTCTTCGTTGAAGAGAGCTATGTGATCCCGTGGATGAACCCGTATCTTGAGCCGCACGGGCTGATCATGAAACTTAACCGCGAGCCCATCGCACGGTTTACCGGGGAAATCGTCGCCCGCGACAGCGCCTACTGGCAGGATATGGTGGGAAAGCTGGAAAGCCATCCTGGATTTGCCACGAATCCCGAGGCGCAGAAGGCCTTCTCCAAGCTGCGCACGTCCATTGCCGGTCTTTATGCCTACCGCAGGCTGGTCCCCCAGGCTGAAGCGGCATTCCGGCAGGCGCTCAGGTTGTACCCCGCGTCACCGGAAGCGAATTACCGGCTCTCGAAACTGTATCAAGAGCACGGAAAGGCCGGCGAGGCGGTCAAGGTCATGGAGGCGTATGTCAAGATCTGCCCTGAGGCTGAAAGGGCTAACGCCGTGAAACACCTGGAACAGCTCAAGCCACCACTAGCGTCCCCATAGGACGCCAATAAACCTTGTCTTCAACTGAATCTCCTTGCGGGGGCAGCGATCCAGCCTTTACAGGCATACCCGAAATCGGCTATAGGCTCCTGCTCTCAGTTTCAACACAAGGAAGTGCCGCATGAACAAAAGAATACTGGTCCTGTTGATGTCATCCCTCATGCTCTTCGCCAACGGGGTTCAGGCGGCAGACTCGCCGGTCAATTCCCAGACGGGCGAAACCCGGGAGCAGCGCGATGCCCGCATGAAATGGTGGCGAGAGGCGCGTTTTGGCCTGTTCATCCACTGGGGGCTCTATGCCGTTCCCGCAGGCACCTACGAGGGCCGGCAGGTCGGCGGCATCGGCGAATGGATCATGCACAACGCCCACATCCCGCTGGACCGATACGCCAAGTACGCGGAATCCTTCAATCCGGTCAAGTTCAACGCCGAGGAATGGGTCCGCATCGCCAAGAACGCCGGCATGAAATACATCGTCATCACCTCCAAGCATCATGACGGCTTCGCCATGTTCAAGTCCGCCGCCTCCCCCTACAACATCTACGATGCCACCCCCTTCAAGCGCGATCCGCTCAAGGAACTCGCTGCCGCCTGCAAGAAGGAGGGCATCAAGCTCGGCTTCTACTACTCCCAGGCACAGGACTGGCACCATGCCGGCGGCGCCGCCATGGGCGGGCACTGGGACAAGGCCCAGGATGGAGACATGACCGCCTACCTCCGCAACATCGCCGTCCCCCAGGTGAAGGAAATCCTCAGCAACTACGGGGATGTCGCCGTCCTCTGGTGGGATACACCCTGCAACATGTCCAAGGAGCGGGCCGACCTCCTCCTCCCCCTGCTCAAGCTCCAGCCCAACATAATCTGGAACAACCGCCTGGGTGGCGGCTACCAAGGCGACACCGAGACGCCGGAACAATTCATCCCTGCCACCGGCTATCCCGGCCGCGACTGGGAAACCTGCATGACCATGAACGACACCTGGGGCTTCAAGTCCTATGACAACAACTGGAAACCGGTGGAAGGCCTGATCCGCAACCTGTCCGATATCGCCAGCAAGGGCGGCAACTACCTCCTGAATGTCGGTCCCACCGATGAAGGTCTCATTCCCACCCAGAGCGTGGAGCGTCTGGCCGAGGTCGGCAAATGGATGAAGGTGAACGGCGAGTCGATCTACGCAACCCAGGCCACCCCCTTCAAGCGACTGCCGTGGGGCCGTTGTACCCGCAAGGAAGGACTCCTCTACCTGCATGTCTTCGACTGGCCCAAGGACGGCAAACTGGTGGTGCCGGGCCTGGCTAGCACCATCAGGAAGGCTTACCTGCTGGCGGACAGCAAACAGCACAAGCTGGCCATCGCCCAGGATGAAACCGGCACGGTCATCACGGTTGGCGACAAGGCGCCCGATCCCGTCGTCTCCGTCGTCGTCCTGAAACTCAAGGGCCCCCTGGATATCCGGACAGCCCCGATCAGCCAGGCAACCGACGGGTCGGTAACGTTGCCGGCCAAGTCAGCGGCCATCACGGGCTCGGCCCAGCTCGAAGGACCGGAGAACAATGAGAATATCGGCTTTTGGACGAGCCCCGACAGCACCGTGGCCTGGACCGGCAAAATCACCAAGCCCGGCAAATTCACCGTTGAGGTCACCAGTTCCTGCGCCGGTACCGGTGGAAGCGAATACACCCTCAGCGCCGGCAAGGCGGCGATCAAGGACACCGTTGCGGGAACCGGTGGCTGGGGCACCTACACCACACGCCAGATCGGAACCCTGACCATAGCGGACGCAGGCACAGTCGAAATCACGATCAAGCCTTCAAGCAAGGTGGGTGAAGGGATCATGAACCTCCGCACCATTACGCTCAAACCGGCGCCCTAACCCATCCGAAAAGGGCTTATTCCTGCGGCTTCCCTTCATCCAGGGAACCCCGGACTTGATCGATGATGGGTTGCGCCCGGGGGATGTCCTCCTCGGGGATCCACACCTCGGGCCAGGCCCAACCCAAGGCGGAGCCACCTGGAACGGGCAGGCCGTACCCCAGGAGCGTGGTTCCGTATTCGTTGCAGATGACACAGGGAATTCCCTCGGCATCCAACAATGATTTCAGGAGATCACAGGGAATCACACTCGGCGCACTGAATACTTTTTTCATCATAAATAATGATCCTGCCGGATTTCATGACAAGCCGGCCATAGTCTCTCAGCCTACGAAACGACCTCTACGGCTTCTCCTGCTGACAGGGTAGCTTCTTTTGCAAGGGTTACAAGGATCTTGCCGTCTTTGGTTTGTTGACGAAACTCGGCGGGCTGTCCTCCGACCATTACCTTACTGGCCGTTGAGGCCGCCAGTGAAATGGTTTTGACCCGTAGCTTGCCATATTTTACTTCAATTCGCGCGCTCTGCGTCTTGCCGTTTTTGCTTTGCGAAAAAGCGCCCCATCCCTCGGCACTTGTGAACGCCGCCTTGAAATTCCCCGGGGTCAATCGCGGCGCGAATCCGATATGCGCTTTCGGCCCGTGATACTCGAATCCGCATGCTTCCAGAAATACCCCGTAACTGGCCATAGCCCGGGCATAGTGATCACCAAACTCAACCTCGTTCCAAGGATTGCGCCGTGAAGCGTGGTAGCGGTCGTGGATCGTCCGCTCCACCGCCAGCCCCTCCATGACCAGGCCTTCCCCGATCATGTGCCCGGCCACTTGATGCTCGAAACCCGACATGCACTCGTTGAGGTACCCCACGCCGATCATCATCCCGCCGTCAATCTCCTTGGGATTCTCGCGCTCACCGGTTGGCCAGGTGGTCATGATGACCCCGCCTTCCCCCGGCATCGCATACCAGCGGCCGGCAGGATACTTCGCCCGGTACGGGCCGACATCCGGGGTGAAATTGTACTTCCAGATCGCCTGCAGCGCGGAACGGGTATGCCGGGCAGGCAGGACCCGCTCCAGGCCGACTTGAGCCGTCCAGGCCTGACCATACACCTGATCGATGTGACATCCGTTCCCGATGACAAAGCTCTTCGGCCTGCTGCGGTCGGGAAGGTGGATGAAGTATTCGCCGTTCCATAACCGCTCAACGATATTCTTCCCACCTACATCGGCGATCTTCCGGGTCCGCTCCGCATAGTCCCTATCACCCATTTCCTCGGCCATGGCGGTGCCGGCCCGCAGCGCCGCCAGGTAGAGCGAACTCGTCCAGGACATTGCCCCCCACCATGAACCCGTGTCGAGGGTGGTGGATTGGTGGCCCTCAATGATCCCGTCGTTGTTGCCATCCTCCCGGATCAGCCAGTCGAGTGCCTTGCGGGTCTTGGCCCAGTTACGCTTGAGAAACTCGCTGTCCGCACTCATCTGGTGCTCGCGGTAGGCACGCAACACATTGCCGGCCTGCCCATCGAGCACGAAATCGCCTCGCGATTCACCGCGGGTGAAGATGCCGCCGCTGGCAGGATCGAACCCGATGCCGTCGGCGAAATCCTGCATCTCGCGGGCGGACCGCTCGAGATCCGGGAAAAGGCGCGCGATCGCCTGAGCGTAATACCACACACTGGTGCACGTCCCGACATCGGATCCCACGCCTTCCAACCCATAGAAACGCCCGTTCGTGAAGCGGAAGGATGTGGTTGTCGCCAGGGAAGAGGTATTGATGAAGGTCCGGTCGAGAAACCAATAGGGCAACGTCGAATCGTACCACGTGTCGCGCCACAGATGCGTCTGCTCCGTAAGCCTGGTGATGTTTTCGGCGACATAGCGTGCCACCGCGAGGGCGGAATCAAACTTCGTTGCGTAGTGGTTTCCCTTGACCCGGACATTCCGGTGCTCGAGATTCGGGAAATGCCAGGCCACGACAAACGTCACGACTACAGAGCCCCCGGGCTTCAAGGTGCATGAACGGCAGATTTCACCAACCAGCTTTTCCTTGATCGGCACACTGGCTTCCCCGCTGACTCGATCCGCAGGCGCACCGACCAGCGCCAGGCCCATGCTGCCATAATCCGGACACTGCTCCAAAACAGCGCCCCCCGGCCTGGCATTGCTGAACGTGATTCGTCCCACGCCGACATGTCCCCAACCTTCACTGGAGTCATCCACGATTTCAATGAAAGCCTTCTTGCCCCTGAAGGGGGCCGTATCGAAGGAGTTGAGACGCATCCTGTTGTCATTGAGGCCGCAGGCGGAACAAACCCTTTTCCCGTCCACAACCAGATGCAATCCGGTTTGACCCTTTTTGCTGCCGCCACCGATCCAGAAACCGATGAAGGCATGCTCGATGGTGAAGTCCCGGCTGGTCAGCCTGCCGGTGGCGCGATCCTTGCCTTCAAGACCGCCCTCCGGGGCACTGGCGTGGGAGTTGACGACCCGTTCGGTATCACCCCCCACATCCCCCTGGTACTGCGGAATCGCCGATTTGGGTATGGGCCCCGATCCAAAGGCATTTCCCTCGACCTTCCACCCGTCATACGTCGCCTTGTTCCAATCTTCAAACACCACATCCTGGCTGCGTTTCGAAGCCTCATCGGAGAGTCGTTCAGCGCTGCACTCTAAAAATGAATAACCCTTCCCCTGGATGATCCGGTTGCGGCGCATTCCCGCTACATCGCGATTGTAGAGACACACCGCATTCTCCATGCGTCCGGACAACTCCACTTCAAGGGTCGTATCCGAAGGGTTCTTCAGCGTGAACCTCATCACGGTTGCCGGCAGGCTCGAGTCCGCGGTGTTCAGTGGAATAAAAGGCGAAAATGCCTCAAGCCCGACCTCGACCGGCACGGCCGGGTCGCGGTAGTCGACCTTCGCGATCGGATACTGGCCCTGAAAACGGATATCAGCAAACCCGCTGCGATCCAAGTCGACAACCTTGTCCCCCACCCGCACGCGGAATCCCTGCTCGATGGGCGACGCGG
The DNA here is from genome assembly GCA_011391785.1 of Verrucomicrobiota bacterium. Classification (GTDB taxonomy): domain Bacteria; phylum Verrucomicrobiota; class Kiritimatiellia; order CAIKKV01; family CAITUY01; genus JAABPW01. The sequence continues at coordinate 10,319 of JAABPW010000308.1, read as the reverse complement.
GCTTGATCGGATGCGCGTAGTGATCGCAGCTCAGCGAGGCCGGGTGATTGAAAATGTCCCACCCCCAAAGCTTGCCATCACCACCGAGATACAGTAATCCCGCGCAGATGCCGCCGACGGGCATCCCGATATATTCCAGCTCTTTACCACGGAAGACCTGCGGCTCACCGCGTGCAAACAACGATCTGACCCAGTCAGGATCAAGTTTCTTGTCGGCAGGAACCAGCTTCCCGAAATCAGCGTTGACCACCTGACCGGCCATCCCCGGCAACCGTGAAGCCAGCAAAGCCAGCGTGCCCGCACCTGTAACCCGGCAGAAATCCCGCCGGCTCATTCCATAGTAATTCTTGCTCATCTGTCCTCCGAATCGTGATTCACTTGAAACCAGCGCATCCTACGGCGGAATCAGCCCCGAACAAGGCTCAGGCTTTCGCCAAAGCCGGGGCCATTTCCAGGTCGTTGTACCAATACCAATTATGCCCGAACAGCTCCTGCGGCCGCTGCGGGGCCCCCTCGCGCTCGCGCCATGACTTGGGCTCGGTCCGGGCATTGGGAACCGTATAATGCACATGATGGATCAACGGGGTTTTGCCGTCCGTGTACCAAGTCTCCCACGGCCATTCGCGCATTTTATCGGCAGGCGGCAGGCACTGTATCACCGGCAGGTCGGCCGCAATCCGGTGCGGCGCAACTGACCACCGCATTCGCCTGTAGACAGCCTCCCCCTTCAGGGACATCGGCGCAAGCAGTTCCTTCACCGCATCAAATCCGGTCACCTTGGCGGCCTCAATAATACGATCACGCTTGAACAATTCCGCGAGCGTACCAGGCGTGGTTGCCCGCCGCGGCGTCAGGTCGTCACTGCGCTCAAGGCACCACCATAACGGAATCTGGCCTTTCATCTTGTCGATAGGAAAAAGAGCCATGGCGCGTCGAACTGGCTTGCCGTCCAGCTTCAGCCATTCCTCCCAGGGCATCCAGCCCATTTCCTCCTCGGGCGGCAGAGCCTGGATCAGCGGCCCACCGGTCTCGGCATAGGACACTGACCAGCGATACATCCGGTAAGGATGATCCGTCCTCTTCGCAAGCGGGAGAAAGACCTTGTCGGCATCCAGCCCGATCTCCGGCGCAGCCTCCCATATTCCTGCGTGTCGCAATACCCCATCAAAAGCTGTGTCGGCCTCAGCCGGCTTCCTGTCCCCGGCCCAGACACTCCCGGCTGCCATCAGGCCAACTCCGGACAGAAACTGTCGTCGATTGATTGTCATATAAGGTTCACCTCTTAAAAGGGTTGCGGGAATTTAAGATATTGTTCCCGCGATATACAACGATATCTTAAAGAGGGGGCTGCGGTTTCCTGACCCTCAGCGACCACAGCGCGAACCCGAACGCCGTCAGGGCAACGAGCGCGCAGGGAAAGCCGAATAGCCAGTCGCCGTAGCGGGTATAGGGTGTCATTTCAAACGACTCGCCCGGTAATGGGACCTGCCAGCGGAGGATCTCCGCCGTTGGCGGGCGTCTCCAGCCATTCTCGGTGGCGTCCACCACCTGGCCGGTCGGCAGGATCAGACAGGAAATCCCTGAATTCCCGACCCGAACCGCCGGAATCCGGTTCTCCACGCACCGGAACACGCAATGGCTCAGGTGCTGGACCGGCCCCGCCGAGCGGTCAAACCAGGCATCATTGGTCTGGTTGACCAGTAGCCGCGCCCCCGCCTTGACAAAGGCGCGCGACAGGTCCGCGATGATATCCTCAAAGCAGATGAGGCAGGAAAATGCGGCGGCCGGCTCCCCCACCCTGAACACCGTGGTAGCCTGTCCGGCGGTACAATTCCAGCCCATCGGCGCCAAGGCGGCCAGCGGGGGAATCACCCCGCTCAAGGGAATGTATTCACCAAAAGGGACCAGGTGCTGCTTGTAATACGACACGCCCAGGCTCCCGTTGGTCTCGACCAGAAAACTGCCATTGAAGCACAACGGTTCCCGGCCACCCGGCACAACATCCATCGAGCCGACCAGCAGGGGTACCCCGAGCCGGCTGAGCTCCTCGACCAGTTCCTTCGATTCCCCCTCCTCGGTAACGCAGTATGGCGTCGCCGTCTCGGGCCAGATCACCAGGGCGGGACGCGGCACCGCCGCCACCGCCCGGGTTGTAAGCTGGCGGAAGCTGGAATGAATCAGGTCAACTTGCTCCTGAGACCATTTCTTGACCTGTGGTATGGCCGGCTGGACGGCGGCGACTTCAATACTGTCCTCCGCAGGTTCCTGGTAATCCCTCGTCAAGCTGATGCCGGACCTGAAGCACAGGGCGATGGTGAGCAAGGCCACAAAAAGCTCAAGATGCGGACGGTAGACCTTCTCCCTCGGCGGCAGGTAGCGGGTTACCGTGAATGCCAGCCCCGCATTAACCAGCATGAGGATCGCCGAAACGCCCGCCACCCCGACCCACTGGGCCGACTGGATCAGGGCAACGCTCCGGAACTGCGAGATAGCCAGCAGGTCCCAGGGAAATCCGGTCAGGAAATAGGATCTGACAATTTCCCCGCCCGCCCAGAAAACCGGAATCAGCAGGGTCAGCATCAGATTCTGCCAGAGCTTTCCCACCCCGATTTTACTCGCCGCCCACACCACCGTCATCGCAAACGCGCCAAGATAGAGTGCGCAATAGGCCGCCAGCAAAACCCAGCCGACTAAGATCAGGATGAACGGTGCGGGGGAGGTCTCAAACAGGCGCAGCAGCCAGCTCATCGTCGCCAGCCAGAATACCAGCCCGGCGAAAAACCCGAGACGGAAGGCCGCCGCGAGTCCCCCGTTCCACCGGTGCAATAGTGCCAGCAGGAGGGGAACCAGAGCCACCCAGGCGAGTTGGGCGGATTCAAAGGGAGGAAAGGCAAGAACCAGGAGGAGCCCCGACAATCCGGCGGCTCCCCAGCGCCATAAACTGGCAGCCTGGCTCACGTTACGCGTTTTCCCCGCAACATTTCTTGTATTTCTTCCCGCTCCCGCAGGGACAGGCGTCATTGCGGCCGACCTTCTCGACCTGGCGCCGCACCGGCGTGGAGGCGGCCTTCATGGCGGCCTGCATGACTTCATCGCCCCCGCGCACCGCGGAACGGGCCGGGCCGGAATCCTGTTCGCCGCTGCCGTGTCCCAGAACCGCCACGCCGTCATGGATCGTCTGGGTCGGAATCTGCCGCATGAACCGTTCAAAGGCCAGGATCTGAGCGGAGGCACGGAAGATCTTCTCGCAGATTTCCTCGCGAATATCATCCATGAGCGTCCCGAACATGGCGAACGCCTCGCGCTTGTACTCCACGAGCGGATCCCGCTGCCCGTAGGCGCGCAGCCCCACCCCCTGCCGCAGCCCGTCGATGCTGCGCAGGTAGTCCTGCCAGTGGATATCAATCGACTGGAGCATGACCTGGCGTTCAACATTCCCGATCAAATCGCCCGCCTCGGCGGCGATCTTGGTTTCATAGGCCACCCTGACCTTTTCGAAAAGAAGGTCAACCACCTTGTCGAGATCCTCTTTCCCGAAACTCAACTCCTCGCGCTTGACGGAAATCGGAAACATCTGGTGGATCCAGATCAGGAAGGCCTCGCAGGCGTCCGCCTTGGCGCCCTGAAGCATCTCCTCGACATGATTGCCGATCACCTCGTACATGATGTCGTACAACTGTTCCCGGGGCTTGTCGCTACGCACGATATCGCCGCGCATGGTGTAGAGGATCGAGCGCTGCTTGTTCATCACATCGTCGTATTCCAGCGTCCGCTTCCGGATGGAGAAGTTCTGCTGCTCAACGCGCCGCTGGGCGGTCTCGATGGACCGGTTGAGCAGCTTATGCTCCAGCATCTCCCCCTCCTCCATGCCGAACCGCTCCATGAACCGGGCGATCCGGTCGGATCCGAACAGGCGCATCAGGTCATCCTCGAGGGAGACATAGAACCGCGACATCCCCGGATCACCCTGGCGGGCGCAGCGCCCGCGGAGCTGGCGGTCAATGCGGCGCGACTCGTGGCGCTCGGAGGCGATCACGTAGAGACCGCAGGGATTGTCCAGCAACTGGTCCCGCAGGGTCTTCCCGTCCGTCTTATCGGAAAGCGTCTTCTGGGACTCGATGGTCTCGCGGGGAATCCAGACGACCCCCTCGCCCAGCTTGATATCGGTTCCACGGCCGGCCATATTGGTGGCAATGGTCACAGCCCCCTTCTGCCCCGCCCGGGCCACGATGTCGGCTTCCCGCTCGTGGTTCTTGGCATTAAGCACGTTATGGGGAATCTTGGCGCGGTTGAGCATGCGGCTGAGCAACTCCGAGGTCTCGACCGAGATCGTACCGACGAGCACCGGCTGACCGCGGGTATTGCACTCCAGGATCTCCTCCTCGATGGCCTTGAACTTCTCGCGCTGGGTCTTGTAGACGACGTCATTCTTGTCAACCCGGCGCACCGGCCGGTTGGTGGGAATGACCATGACATCCAGCTTGTAGATCTGGTGGAATTCATCGGCCTCGGTTTCCGCCGTGCCGGTCATGCCGCCCAGCTTCTCGTAGAGGCGGAAATAGTTCTGGATCGTGATCGTGGCCAGCGTCTGGGTCTCGCGCTCGATCTTGGCCCCCTCCTTGGCCTCAACGGCCTGGTGTAGCCCGTCGCTCCAGCGGCGTCCCGGCAGGATGCGGCCGGTATACTCGTCCACGATCAGGACCTGATTGTCCTGGACGACATACTGGATATCCTTTTCATACAGGCAGTAGGCCTTGATCAACTGATCGACATTGTGGATGCGCTCGCTGCGCAGGGAAATCCGTTCCTGGAACTCCAGCTTGCGCTTCGCCCGCTCCGCCTCCGACAACGTGGCATCGCCATCCAGGTCGGACATGATCGTAATCAGGTCGGGAAGCACATAGGCATCCGGGTCGGCGGGGCTCATCTCCTCGCATCCCTTCTCCGTCAGGGTGGCGTCATGCCCCTTCTCGTCGATATTGAAGAACAGTTCCTCGCGCAGTTCGCGGGCCTGCTCCTTGTACATATCGGTGAGCATCATGCCCTCGACCTTTTCCACCAGGCGGCGAACGGACGGTTCCTCCATGAGATGCATGAGCTGCTTGTGCTTGGGCATGCCGCGGCGGACCTGGTACAGCTTCTGCATGGCCAGGTCCTCCTTCTTGTCCTCGATCGCCTGACGCGCCTCGACCACCAGGCGGTTGCAGAGCTCGGTCTGGCGGCGGACCAGGCGTTCCACGCGCGGCTTGAGCTCCAGGAACTGGTTCGAGGAAACCGGCGCGGGACCGGAAATGATCAGCGGGGTCCGCGCCTCATCGATCAGGATGCTGTCGATCTCGTCGATCAGCGCGAAGAAATGCCCGCGCTGCACCATGTCCTCGGGGCGCCACGCCATGCCGTTGTCGCGCAGGTAGTCGAAGCCGAATTCGCTGTTGGTACCATAGGTGATATCCTTGGCGTACTCGGCCCGGCGCTGTTCGGAATTCATGTTGTTCTGGATGCAGCCGACCGTCAGCCCCAAATACTTGAATACCTGCCCCATCCACTGGGAGTCGCGGCGTGCCAGATAGTCGTTGACGGTGACCAGATGCACGTTCTTCCCCGCCAGGGCATTGAGGTAAAGCGGCAGGGTGGCCACCAGGGTCTTGCCCTCGCCCGTCGCCATTTCCGCGATCTTCCCCTGGTGCAGGGCCATTCCCCCCATCAGCTGCGTATCGAAGGGAATCATATTCCAGGTCAACTGATGACCGCACACCTCGAACTGGTTTCCGCACAACCGGCGGCAGGCGTTCTTGACCACGGCATAAGCCTCGGGCAAGAGGTCGTCCAGGGTTTCCTTCTTCCCCTCAAGCCGCGCCTTGAACTCGCCCGTCTTGGCCTTCAACTGGTCGTCCGACAGCGACTGGTATTGCTTTTCAAACTCATTGATCCGGGCTACCAGCGGCGCCATCTTCTTCACGTCGCGCTGGTTCTTGGTCCCGACTATTTTCTTAATCAACCACTGCATACATCAACTCCTGCCTGAGGGCGGAACATCCTGCCCGTCGTATTTGAAGGGGCAGACTCTAGCAGTCTGACGAATAAAACAAAAACACTATATTTGGGGGAAGCCGGGAACAGGCGCCTGTGTTCTCCGAAGGGATTTGCCGCAATCGTGAGCTTGATCGCTTGCGTCCCACGAAAATCCTAATCGTAATCTTAATCTTAATCGTAATCCTCTGCCCCGGAAAAGATTACGATTACGATTAAGATTACGATTACGAGGGAAATGCCGAAAATCGCAATCTCGAATAAAGTTCTAAAAGGTCAAAAAATTTTGATCATGAAACCCATCCCGCATGTGCCCAACGGGTTCTGGATGAACCCTGATTGCCACCGGGAAAACCCTGTGATAGGTTATCGCGGCATGATTGAGAAACCTGACAACCCGGCTGATGACAAGAGCGAGACGGTCCTGGAAACGGAACCGACCCCCTTTGCCATCGACTCCGATATGGCCCGGCTGGTCGCCAACTACCAGGAACTGATCCGTGGCCGTTCCCTCCGCCATCCCGTCCCCTACCATTTCGCACGCGAACTGGGCAAAGGCCGGCAGGGGGTTGTCTTCCTGGCCAGCCGGGAAGGCGGCCGGAGCTGCCTCACACGGCATGCCGTGAAGCTGCATGACCCCTCGATCTACTCCTCTACTGAGAAATATTGGACCGACATGGGCCGGCTCGCCGCCCAGGTATCCAAACTCCAGCCGATCCACAGCAACAACCTTGTCACCAGCGAAACCTACGACGAGGCCAAGGGCATCGGCTACCTCCAGATGGCCTTGATTGACGGAATCGACCTGCAGTACCTGCTCTCCGGCACGCACCTCGCCATCGCCCGCAGCCAATCCACCGATGAGGAGTGGGCCCACTTCATGGACGTCCTCTTCCGGGTCGAGGAGGCGCGGTTCATGCTCCAGCCCGGCGTGGCGCTCTATATCCTGCGGAAAATCCTGCTCGGCCTGATGGTGCTCCACGAGGCGGATTACCTGCACGCGGACATCAAGCCGTCGAACATCATGATCGACCGGACGGGTTCGGTGAAACTGGTGGACTTCGGCCGTGCCGTGGAGATCGGGGAACGCATCAGCATCCTGCTGGGCAGCCCGATCTACATGGCACCCGAAACCCACCGCCTCGAGCCCGGGCTGGCCCAGACCGACCTCTTCAGCGCCGGACTGGTGGCCTTGGAAATGCTCAGCGGCGAATCACTCCAGGCCTGCATGGACATGTCCGACGAGGAACTGCTGTTGTTCAAGATGACCCTTCGCGATCGTATGGAATCGATGCTCCCGGCGCATATCCTGAAGAGCAAGCGCCTGGTCAAGCTCCTGAAACGGTTCATCCATCCCAAGCCCGCCCAGCGTTATGGAAGCGCCCGGGAAGCGGAGGAAAGCTACTACCGCCTGCGCGGCATCTACCGTGAAATGGGTCTCGACGCCGATGCCGAGTATGACCGGGAACTCCTGATGTATCTTGAAAAGATCACCGACCCGCACACCGGTTATCTCAACCCGCGGCTGGAATAGTCACGTAGAACACGGCGCCCCCCCGCGACTCCCGCCGCAGGGCTCCGGCGGCGACCAGGTCGGCCAGCGGTTTTTCCAGCGCCGCCGGGGGCATCCCCACCGTCACCGCCATATCCGCCACCGTGCAGGGATGCCGGTGGATCAACGCCATGATCCGCTCGGCAAGCGCCGCCGCACTGACATTCTCATTGTCCAAACATCCATCTGGTGGACGCCGACCTCCGGGCGGCGTCTGACCGCGCCCGGAGGTCGCGGTCCACCCTGAGGATGTCGAGACCATTTCAGGAACACTGGCATTGGACACCACCACCTCGGCCACCGGACTGAAGAGCCCTGCAAGGGCCTCCAGCTTCAGGGCGGAAACGGCCTGCGTCACGCCATCCCGGGCGGGACGGACCGCGGTGTTGAGATGGATCCGGTCCGGGGCGATTTCCCTGGCGAGGCGGGCAATGCGCTCCACCTGTTCCGGCAAATCATTTACCCCCGGAATCACAAACACTTCCAGCCAGTATTCCCCGCGGAATCCGGTCCGCATGGCCTTGAGCCCCGCGACAAACCCGTCAAATCCCAGCTCCGGGTGCGGGTGATGGGCCGCCTGATAGGAGGCCGTATCCCAGGCGCTGAGCGTGGCCTTCACCACCTCGGCCTTCGCGGCCGATGCCCTCACCTCCGGCAGGAAAAACAGTGACCCGTTACTGAGCAGGATGCGGCGCAGCCCGGACCGGGCGCCAACCGCCTCGATCACCTCGCCAAACCGGGAATGCAGGGTCGGTTCCCCGCCCCCCGCCAGCGTAACGCAGTCCGCCTTCCCGTCATGGGCAAGCCAGTGGTCGAATTCGGACAGGACCGCCGACACCGGAACATACTCCCGGCGGGCCAGCGTTTTGTCCGTGGTAACCCCCACCTGGCAATAGGGGCAGTCATAGGTGCAGACCTTCAGGGGAACCAGGTCGATACCAAGAGAACGGCCCAGCCGCCGTGAGCGTACTGGGCCGAACAGAAAACTATAACCGTCTGACATCAGGCAGGAGAAATGGCTTCCACCGGGCATTCTCCGGCGCACAGCCCGCAATCCACGCACTTGTCAGCGTCGATCACAAACTGCTTGTCACCCTCGGCAATGGCTTCCTGCGGGCAAACGGGCGCGCAACTGCCACATTTCGTGCACTTGTCTGAAATGATATACGACATGCTTATTCTCCTTTAGAATTTGAAAACGGGATAAATGCTATGAAACTGACGGCTCCTTGTCAATCATCGAACGGACATCGCACCGGGGTCTCGCGTTGCAGGAGTTTCTCTCAAAACAGGGATGGACAACGGGGGCGGCTGACCGCTAAAGTTACGGGCTGTTTTAGAAAAAGAAGGAGCACCATGAGCCTGAAAACTGAAGACATTTTGACCTATCACCTCGGCGGCAAAATCGGCATGCGCACCACCAAGCCCCTCACCGGACCCGCCGACCTCTCCCTCGCCTACACGCCGGGGGTTGCCGTCCCCGTCAAGGAAATCGCACGCGACCGCGAACTCCTCTTCAGCCACACCGCCAAGAGCAACCTGGTGGCGGTGGTCTCCGACGGCACCGCCATCCTCGGACTGGGCGATCTGGGCGCCGAGGCCAGCATCCCCGTCATGGAGGGAAAGGCCGTGCTTTTCAAGGCGTTCGGCGATGTGGACGGCTGGCCCGTTCCCGTGAACCATTGCCGGATGGACGGCGAAAACACCGGCAAGACCGACCCCCAGCGGGTGATTGACGCCGTCATGGCGCTCGCCCCCATGTACGGCGGCATCAACCTCGAGGATATCGCCGCGCCGGCCTGTTTTGAAATCGAGGACAAGCTCGACGCCATGCTCGATATTCCCGTCTTTCATGACGACCAGTGGGGCACGGCGGTAATCACCCTGGCTGCGGCCATGAACTACTGCCTGCTCTCCGAGCGCTCCCTGGGCGATCTCAAGATTGTCATCAACGGCGCCGGCGCCGCCGGGATGCGTATCTGCGAAATGCTCAAGACCGCCGGGGCACGGACCGTCCTGATGTGCGACACCAAGGGCGTCATCCGTCCCGACCGCACGGACCTCAGCGGCAAGAAGAAGGAGCACGCCTTCGCCACCCTGGACAAGACCCTGTCCGACGCCATGAAGGGCGCCCACATGTTCATCGGGGTCTCGGCGGCCGACTGCCTGAAACCCGCCGATGTCCTCTCCATGGCCCCCCACCCGGCAATCTTCGCCATGGCGAACCCGGATCCGGAAATCCGCCCGGAGACGGTGGCCGCCGCCCTCGGGAGCAATCCCTACGTCATGGCCACCGGCCGGTCCGACTACCCGAACCAGGTCAACAACGTGCTCGGGTTCCCCTTCATCTTCCGGGGCGCGCTGGATGTCCGCGCCCGTACCATCAGCCTCCCCATGAAAGTTGCCGCCGCCGAGGCACTGGCCGCCCTGGCGCGGGAACCGGTTCCCGCCGAAGTCAAGAAGCTCTACGGAACGGATCTTTCATTCGGGCCGGGATACATCATCCCCAAGCCGTTCGACCGCCGCCTGTTCATCGAGGTTCCCTTCGCCGTGGCGAAGGCGGCCGTGGATTCCGGCGCCGCCCCGAAGTGCGACCTGTCGGGCTATCGCGCCGCCCTGCTTGAGCGCGACCGGAACCGGACTTTCCTCGGCGCATGACCTTTCCGCCCACACTGAAAATCGGCCCGATCGAAGTCTCCACGCCGATCCTGTTCGCGCCGCTGGCGGGGTATTCGGA
>JAABPW010000295.1 GCA_011391785.1 Verrucomicrobiota bacterium | reverse complement strand
CCCGCTCGACGACCCGGCCAGCTATCGTATCCTGACCCGCCTGTCACCGGCCACCCTCCTTGAACGCGCCACCTGGCTCAAATCCATGCTGGCGGATCATGCCCGCATCGAAGCCATGTCCGAAGCCGCCAACCGCTATGCCCGGGAAATACTGACCAAGCCGGTCGTCGCGGACTACATCTGCGAGCAGATCAAGGCACACCTCAGCTAAACCATGCTTCATCCATTTTCCATCTTACGCTCGGTCAAGAGCTGGCTGGCACTCAAGGCCGACCTTGCCAAAGCCCGGCAGAGCGAGTTCGATATTTCGATCTTTCATGAATTCGCCCCCCCTCCGGCAGGAGGCGGGCACCAGTTCATGCGGGCCTTGTGGGTCGAACTGGAAAAACGCGGGTTCAGGGTTCAGGGGAATTCAATTTCCCCGACGACTCGCGCGTGCCTTTTCAACTCCTTCAATTTCGACGAAGCGCGGCTGAAGGCCTTCCACCGCCCCGATTGCCGCATGGTACACCGTGTCGATGGCCCCATCGGTGTCTACCGTGGTTTCGACGATGGTACCGACAACCGTATTGCCGCCATCAACCGCAAGTTTGCCGATGCCACGATATTCCAGTCGCCCTACAGCCTCCGGAAACATCGGGAACTCGGACTGGAATTCAAGTCGCCGGTTGTCATCCCCAACGCCCCGGATCCCGCCATATTCTCCGCAGTCGGCCGGATTCCACTTGATCCGGGCCGGAAAACCAGGCTGATTTCGGTCAGCTGGTCCGACAACATCAACAAGGGCGCCCCGGTCTACCAGTGGCTGGACGAACACCTCGACTGGTCGCGTTTCGAATACACGTTCATTGGACGGTCTCCGGTCACGTTCAAAAACATCAAGATGATCGCCCCGGTTGCTTCCGCCGACCTGGCCCATGAACTCCGCCAGCACGACATCTACATCACCGCCAGCAAGAATGACCCCTGCTCGAATTCATTGCTGGAAGCCCTGGCCTGCGGCCTCCCCGCCCTCTATCTCAACAGTGGCGGCCACCCGGAAATCACGGGAGGGGCGGGCCTCGCATTTGACATACCCGAGACTATTCCTGAGTTGCTAAAAAGAACTATAGCTAGCTATAGTTCACTTCAAGCCAGCATCCAGATACCGTCAATCTCGGCGATTGCCGAGCGGTACCTCGAGGTGATGGGGCTTGGAGCACAAAATGGGAAATCAAAAGAATGAGAATGATGCGAGCAATGGGAATCATGGGAATCCCCAACATACTTCCCATTCCTCCCATGACTCCCATTCTTCCCCGTCATGCTTTCTCAAGCCTCGCGGCGACTACCGCACACTGCTCTCCTATCAGAAGACCGAGGTAATCTACGAAATCACTTACCGATTCTGCCAAAAGTTCCTCGAGCGGCGCGACCGCACCGTCGACCAGATGGTGCAAGCCGCACGCTCGGGCAAGCAGAACATTATCGAGGGCAGCAAGGCCGCTGTAACCTCCAAGGAGACCGAGATCAAGTTAACCAACGTGGCACGGGCCAGTCTTGAGGAACTTCTTGAAGACTATTATGATTATCTCCGTGTACGGGATTTGGCTATCTGGGACAAGCAGGGCAAGGAAGCCCTGTTTACCCGCAAGCTCTCGCAGACCACCCCTTTAACTTATGATGTATTCCGTGAATTCGTGGAGACCCGGCCGGCCAACGTTGTCGCCAACATTGCCGTTTGCCTTATTCACCAGGCCAATTACCTGCTCGACCAGCAACTCAAGCGCCTGGAACAGGACTTTCTCAAGACCGGCGGCCTCCGCGAACGCATGACCCAGGCCCGCCTGCAAGCCCGTCGCTCATAATTCCAATGCCTCCCCTCATTCCCATTCTCTCAGAACTCGCAACCACCGCCGCCCTGCGTACCCGTTCTCTTTTTTGGAAACCCCACTCGCGATTGGTCTTAGTGAGCGATGCCGCCTCCTGGGTGATTGACGAGGAGATGCGCGCCATCGCGTCTGTCGCCAACTCGCTCGGCATCACGGTTGCCCCGCCCTGCTGGGAACGGGGCTCGCGGCGGCAATCCGTTTTCTACGGGAGCCAGTTCTACCTCTTTTCCGATGCATGGCTCCGCTCCTCGCACCGGATCGGCGTCGCCTACTTCCATGGCCTGCCCGGTACCGGGCACCAGGAATTCGACGATCTTTTCAGCAAGGTCAAACGCCATCATGACCGCCTGAGCCGGGTGCAGGTCAGTCACAGCGAAATGCGGGACTGCCTTCTCACCACGGGGATTTCCCCCGAAAAGCTCCACCTGATCCCCATCGGCATCAATTTATCGCTCTTTCCACTCCAGAC
>JAABPW010000294.1 GCA_011391785.1 Verrucomicrobiota bacterium | reverse complement strand
CGGCGTTATTGCCCACGCTGGAAACCGCCATGGGTGGCCAGTATCCGGAGCTGGTTCAGCATCGCAAGGAGATTGCTCGGGCCATCCAGGCGGAGGAGGAGAGTTTCTCGGTGACGCTCGACCGCGGGTTGGCGCTGTTCGAGGATGTTGCGTCGGCCGTGGCCGGGAGCAAAGCCGCCAAGTTTCCCGGCGAGGATGCGTTCAAGCTTTATGATACCTACGGGTTCCCCCTGGACCTGACCGTGGTGATGGCCAGGGAAAAAGGCATGACGGTGGATGAGCCGTGCTTTACACGCCTCATGGAGGAACAACGGAAACGGGCGCGTGATGCGCGCAAGGCCGCCTCGTCGGATGCCGATGCGGATCTGGTGTCGGATCTGGTGGCTCGCGGAATCAAAAGTCGGTTCACCGGCTATTCCCGGCTTTCCGGACAGACGCCGGTTATCGAGTTGCTTCAGAAAGGTGCCAACGGAGCCAGCACGGTGACCTCCGTTTTAGGCGAGGGGATGGAAGGCGCTATTTTGCTCGAGGAAACCCCGTTCTATCCCGAGAAGGGCGGTCAGGTGGGTGATCGAGGCGTCATTACCGGACCGGACGGCGATTTTGCGGTGACGGATACCCGTCAGCCGAACGAGGGAATCGTGATGCACATTGGGCGCGTCACGCGCGGTGTCATCAAGGCCGGTTCCTCAGTGACGGCGACCGTTGACAAGTCCCGCCGCGAAGCCACCACCCGGCATCACACCGCCACCCATCTGCTCCAGTATGCGTTGAAGGAAATAGTCGGGACCAGCATCAAGCAGGCGGGGTCGATGGTCTCACCCGAGCGGTTGCGTTTTGACTTCAACTATTTCCAGGCCCTTACCCCGGCGGAATTATCCGCTGTGGAGCGGCGTGTGAATGAGTTGATTCTGGGCAATGCCCAGGTTGATACGAGCGAGATGGCCCTCAAGGACGTGGCCGGATCCGGGATCATCGCCCTGTTTGACGAGAAATACGGGGATACGGTCCGGGTGGTGAACGTCGGCGGCTACAGCCGCGAGCTGTGCGGGGGAACCCACGTGGCGGCGACGGGCACGATCGGCCTGTTCCGGATCGTTTCCGAAAGTTCCATCGCCTCCGGTGTGCGCCGGATTGAGGCTGTAGTGGGAATTCCTGCGTATGACACGATGTGCGGTGACCGCGCGTTGCTCGAGTCGCTGGCGAAGCGGTTTACCATTTCGCAAGCGGAACTACCGGCCCGTTTCGAGGCGTTGGCGGACCAGGTCAAGACCTTGGAAAAACAGATCAAGGACAACGAGACGGCGGCAGTGATGGGGAAGCTGGACGGAATCCTGGCTGGCGCGACCGAGGTGAAGGGGATGACGCTGATTGCGACCGAGGTGGGTGAGGTGTCATCGGATGCCCTGAAGAGCCTGGCTGAGGCCGCCCTGGCGAAAGCCGGATCCGCTGTCGTGGTGTTGGGCGCCAGTGCCGCGGGCAAGGCCCAGTTCATTGTGGCGGTCAGTACTGATCTGGTGAAAAAAGGCGTACATGCCGGCAAGATCATCAAGGAAGTGGCCAAAGTGGCGGGCGGTGGTGGTGGTGGTCAGCCGGCCATGGCCAATGCCGGGGGCCGCGACGTGACAAAAATTGCCGAAGCGGTGGCGAAGGCAAGGGAGTTGATTTGAGATTTGTGATTGAAGATTTCAGATTTTAGAGTTTTGATTTAGGGATTTTGAAAGGGAGATGCGTCATGGGTGTCTCTGCTGTTGAAATTATTTGTGCGGGGTGCGGACGAGAGAGTTTGCTGAAGCGGGAACCCCGGTATGAGGGGTTCAAGAAGGTGGGGGAGCGCCTGGCTTGCGCGTCCTGCGGCCACGAGTATGCCTCCGAGGATGAAGTCCCTTTCAAGCAGAAGGCTACCCCTAGGGTTTTTGATGCCAGTGATGCCCCCCGGACGATCAAAGTTTTTCGAGAGAACGAGGCGGAGGACCTCTGCCGCCACTGCAAACACTTTGTGGTGAATCCGTTCCTTCAGCGCTGCGGCAAACACGGGAAACTAGTGGAAGCCACCGACTCCTGCCGGGATTTCGAAAAGAAGATTGTGCCAAAAATCTAGAAGATGGATCCCCGTCCCCTTGCGCCTCCCCCTGCCACATTGAGGAGGAAGGGGGCGATTGAGCGCTTATTTCCTGGGCACCTTCACGCCTTTTAGGCGACCGATGACGGGGAGTTTGCCGACGAGTGGGCGGGCATAGTCCAGAAAGGCCTGGGTCACATCATTGTTTGTCTTGGCAATGAAGTTGTCCGGGACATGGCGGGTTTCCTTTGAGACATTCGCCAGAGGGACCCGCTCGAAATAGA
>JAABPW010000293.1 GCA_011391785.1 Verrucomicrobiota bacterium | reverse complement strand
CGGGTGACCCTTGGGCATGTGCGGCTTGCGATTCTGGACATCGCCGGCGGGCAGCAACCGATGGCTAACGAACGGGGTGACCTGCTCGTTGCCTTCAATGGTGAAATCTACAACCATCTGGAGTTGCGCCGCGAGATTGAGGGGCGGCATGTTTTCAAAACCCGCTCTGACACGGAGGTGCTACTGCATCTCTACGAGGAGGAGGGTGAGGACATGCTCGCGAAATTGGACGGTATGTTCGCCATTGCCCTGGCGGGACCGCACGGGCTTCTCCTGGCCCGGGATCCGCTCGGGATCAAGCCCCTGTACTATGGCTGGCGTGGCGATCAATTCCTGGCGGCCAGTGAACTCAAGGCTTTCCCTCCCATGGATGAGATTAAGATGCTGCCAGCGGGTCACGCCATGCTGGTTGGCTCGGCACCCTGGCGTTTTGCCCCGCCTTATCCCCCGGAACAATCCATCATCACTCCTTCACTGCCGGAGATCCTGCAGGAAATCCGTCGTCGTCTGGAGCAGGCGGTACACAAGCGCCTGATGGGGGATGTGCCGGTTGGCGTCTATCTTTCCGGTGGCTTGGACAGTAGCCTGATAGCGGCCCTGATGCGCCCGCATACCGTGGCGCTTCATTCTTTTACGGCGGGAATGAAGGGGGCGCCGGACCTTTTGGCCGCGAGGGAGGTTGCGCGTTTCCTGGGTACCGAACATCATGAATTGATTTACACCGCCGAAGATGTCAAGGCGGCTGTCCCTGAGGTTGTGCGTCATATCGAGTCGTTTGACGCGCCCTTGGTGCGTTCCGCGGTACCCATGCATTTCGTGTCTAAACTTGTGGCTGAGCACGTCAAGGTGGTGCTGTCCGGCGAAGGCGCGGATGAGCTGTTTGCGGGTTATGCCTATTTATCCGGTTTGGGTGGTGGCGCTCGTTTGAGGCGCGAACTAACCGAGATTACCCTGAGATTGCAGGATACAAACCTCCAGCGGGCGGACCGGGTGAGTATGGCGCACGGGCTGGAGGCGCGTGTTCCGTTCCTGGATCGCAACCTGGTTCGCTATGTCAGCCGGTTGCCGGCTGGGTTTCTTGAGCCGAGGATCGATCGACCCGAGAAATGGCTTCTCCGGGAAGCTTGCCGGGGACTTTTGCCGCCCTCTCTCCTGAATCGCAAGAAAATGAAATTTTCCGAAGGAGCGGGTTCCTCGGAAGTGATGGCGGATATTGTGGAAAGTCTCGTGACTCCAGCGGAATTCAGGGAGAAACGGAAAGTTGAAGACGGCCTTGTTCTCCGGTCCCCTGAGGAGGTCCACTATTATCACATATGGAGGCAGGCCATGGGGCCGCACATTTCTGCCCGTATGGTCGGGCGGACACGCGATATCCGCGCGGGGGTTAGAAAAAAACGGAAGAAGTGACCAGGCGGAATGTTTCATCCTTCCCTGACCGTCAAGTCAGGGTGGGGGATGGCGGGATCCTCGGATAGATGGCGCGGCGCCTTGCCGGTGAGGAGCAGGATCCAGAGGCGGGCGCTGGCGGCGACGATCAGGACAACCAGAACCATGAAGACGGCGGTGACGGTGATGTCGACCTGGTTGTTGAGGATCTGGGACGTCAGCGCGGTTGTGTCCCCGCCCGGCGCCGAAGCCAGCTGACTCCTCAATTTGACAATGGCGGGAAGAAAGCCGCCTGCCTCAGGCTGGAAGATCTTTTGCCAGCCAGCGGTCATGGTGGCCACGAGCAGGAAGATCAAGGGGGCAAGCGTGACCCAGGCATACCGTTCCCGGTTCATCTTGATGAGGATGGTGGTGCCCAGGGCCAGGGAAATTACCGCCAGAAGCTGGTTGGCTATCCCGAAGATGGGCCACAGGCTGTTGATGCCGCCATAGGGGTCAATCACGCCCTGGTAGAGGAACCAGCCCCAGGCGCCCACGAAAAGCACGCTGGAGACCCAGTTGGCCGGTGTCGAGGCGGTATTACCCAAGGGCTTCCATACATGACGGAGCACATCCTGGAGCAGGAACCGGCCCACCCTCGTCCCGGCATCAATCGTGGTCAGGATGAAGAGCGCCTCGAACATGATGGCGAAGTGGTACCACAAAGCCATCAGGGCCTTGCCGCCAAGGGCATCGCTGAACATCTTCGCCATTCCCACCGCAAAGGTCGGTGCCCCGCCGGTGCGGCCAAACAGGGTTTTCTCCCCCACATCCCGTGCCAGCTCGGCCATGCCGGATTCGGTCACATGGAACCCTGCGGCCGTCACTTTCGCCACGATGTCGGCGGGCTCGCCCTTCATGTTGATGGCGAAATACTGGCCGGGCTCCATGGCGCAGGCGGCGACAAGCGCCATGATGCCCACCGCC
>JAABPW010000292.1 GCA_011391785.1 Verrucomicrobiota bacterium | reverse complement strand
CGCCAGCTCACAGCCCAGGCAAGGGCCTTCGAGAAAGAAGGCGGGTTCACGGAGCGCCTCTACCGGGTTCGTTCAGAAGCCCGCAGCCAAAGGAAAACTTAACCCAATCATCCAGGTTGTTGACGGGTTCGAATCCTGTTATTTTACGAATTCTTTATCACATAACAAATAGGGTGAACATGAAACTGATATATTGTTTTTTGACAGCGATGATTCTGATGTGTGTGAACGCGAAGGCCGATCGTGTCGAGGTCGACCTGTCGGGCAAGGGATGGCGGCTCTGGCAGGACAAGACCGCCGCCTGGCAGAATGATGAACTTTTTCCGCCCCCGGTGGATCTGGGCAAGGTGCCGGTGAATCCGCCAACCGGCGGCTGGGAGATTCTGAATGAAACCAATGGGGTTGCCGTCTCGGTGCCTGGCACCGCGGAGGAATACCTGAGTAACGGCACTGGCCCGGGCAGCGTGATCAAGGGGGTCACCTGGTGGTGGCGCGAAATCCAGGTTCCGGAATTCAAGAAGCCGTGCCGGATCGTCCTGAATATCGGATCGGCGCGCCTGCGCTCAGAGGTTTACCTCGACGGCAAGCTGGTCGGCTACGATATTGTCGCCAACTCGCCGTACGAGGTTGACCTTACCGCCCATCTGCAGCCCGGCCAGAAGGCCAAGCTGGCGATCCGCATCACCAATGCGGCCGGCAATTACAACTGGGAGGATGAGCCCACCCACCACTGGGGCAAGTACAAGATCCCGGCGAGTCACGGGTTTGGCGGGATTTCCGACAAGGTGATCCTGAAGGTCACGGACGAGGTTCATGTCGATGACATCTATATGCAGAACCAGCCGGACCCGCATGTCGTCCATGCAATCCTGACACTGAAGAATGAAACAGGCAAAACGGCAAAACGGAACCTGTTCCTCACTGTGGTCAAGAAAGACAAGCCATCCAAAAAGGTTTTCAGCAGGGAACTGCCGGATCTGACCATTGAGCCCGGATCACGGGAAACCCGGGTTGTTGTCAATGTGCCTGATGCCGAGCTGTGGGACCCGGGTCATCCCGAGCTCTATGTGTGCGAGGTTGAGCTGAAGGATGGCCGCAAGGTGTCCGATTCCTCGAGCCGGGTGTTCGGATTCCGCTGGTTCAACGCCGAGGGACAGGGCACCAACGCGCTATTGCGACTCAACGGAAAACGCATCTTCCTGTGTTCGGCCATCAGCTGGGGGTTCTGGCCGATCAACGGTCTTTATCCCACTCCTGAAATGGCGGAGAAGCATATCCGGGCGGCGCAGTCGTTCGGGATGAACATGCTTAATTTCCACCGCGCCATTGGATTTCCCATCGTGTTCGACAAGGCTGACGAGCTGGGCCTGCTCTACCTGGAGGAGCCGGGCGGATATGTCAGCGGCGGGATGGATCCGTTCGCGCGGACGCTCAATACGGAGAAACTCCTGCGCATGGTCAAGCGGGACAGGAATCATCCGAGCCTGGTGATCTACAACATGATCAACGAGGGAGTCGGGCACAAGAAGGAGGAGGCCTATTATCCGGATATCAAGGCCGCGCATGCCCTCGACCCGAGCCGACTGATAACCCTGGCTTCGGCCTGGGCCATGAGTTTCGATAAGGATGAACTGCCCAAGCTGCATATGCGGCCATTCGATGACAAGACCTACCTGCAGGGCTGGTGGGACAACCACCGCGCCCCGGGTCCGTATGTCTGGAACGAAAGCTTTTACCGGAATCCCAAGGATCACTACGGATTTATAACCAACGAACGGGAAGTCGTTTTTCGCGGCGAGGAGGGAGCCATCTCCACCGCACCCCGTTTGGGGCTGATCAAGGACGCCCTGGACAAGTCGCAGCATCTGGGGTGGGACGGGGCTGTCTACATGGATTGGCATAACGCCCTGGCTGATTTCATGAAGCGGAAGGATCTGATGAAGCCTTTCGGATCGGTGGACAACCTGTGTGAGGCCATGGGCGCGGTCAGTATCGAGCACCAGGGGCGGAAGATAGAGGATCACCGCATCTGCAATGTGAACGACGGCTATGTCATCAATGGATGGGAAGCGGAGATAACCGACAACCATTCCGGCGTGGTTGACTGTTTCCGCAATCCCAAGGGTGACCCTCGGCTCATGTCCTATTACAACCAGCCCCTGTATGTAGCTGTGAAAACCCGGAGCCAGGTCGTGAACAGGGGCGACAGCGTTGTGGTTGATTTCTTCGCCATCAACGAGAAAGACCTGCGGGGTCCACATTCCTTGCAGATCACCGCCGTGGATCCTTCCGGCAAGGAGACCTTCTCCAAGACCCTGCCGGTCTCCCTCACCGGCGGTGACATCTATGGTGAATTGCT
>JAABPW010000291.1 GCA_011391785.1 Verrucomicrobiota bacterium | reverse complement strand
ATATTGATCCAGGCAAAAAACTCCTTGCCCAATGGACTATGGAACCTGATCAAGAGGGTAGCGAAATAGGCGGTAACGATGGCGAACAGGTCACTCAATACGAAGGGGAAGGCGGACTTGAAAAGCCGCTCACGCCAGGATGATTTTATGTCAACGGACATGCTCAGGTGCCCTTCCTAAGTGCGGATTCCAATAGGGGTGGTCTTCTTGAAAGGTGGAGTGTTGCGGGCGATGGCAATGGCGAGACCGGTCAGAATTCCGATGGTCCAAGTGGTGCCGGGGATCTGCAGATTGAAATCACCACAGGAATGGATCCCCATGGCGAGCGCTACGAGAAGAATTCCCGGCAATAACCATTCGCAAGAGGATGGAGGAGGGGCATGCAAGGCCTGAATCATGGCCCAACGTTTCCAGCGTCGCAAGATGATCCAAAGAGTCATGCCGAGAGCGAGAAGTAGAAGTCCCACGCCTACAAGTCCGTATTCCTCAAGAAACTGCGCCCAGTCATTGTGTGCCTCAAAAGAGTGGTAGTTGTTGTTTGGGAATGTCGGCCATCGTCCTGTGCTGCGGTCACCATCGGCGGTGGGTGCAAAGTGGGGCCAGAGATTCGGGTGCATTCCAGGGCCGACGCCCAGCCAGGGCGCCGTCTGCCATGCGCGTATCGCGGCTGAGGACATCTGGAAACGGTCGGAATGTTGCAGTCTTTCCCAAGGATATTCCTTGAACCGTTTGACGTAATGTCCCCCAAACATGATGAACCCGGCGACCGCGAGCGTCAATCCGGCCAATCCGGCGCCCCGTACCAGCCATTTTGCCTTACGAGGCCATGACAGTGTGCATAGCAGTAGGGCAACGACCATTACAATCCCGGCCGTGATCCCCCCCCCGCGGGAACGGCTCAGAATGATTCCCAATATGGCAATCAGGCATAATCCCAATGACAGGATGCGCTGCCAGCGGGCTGAGGACCGAATCAATAGAAATGAGACGGCCAAACAAAGGGCGATTTCCATTAGCCCCGAAAAATGATCCGGGCAGAAGTAAGTGCCTATGGCGCGATGATACCCCTGCTGATATTGGGAAAAGGAAGGCATCCACAGTACCCAGGCATTCCCAGTCAGGTAATGGCTGACTATGCCGTAAACGCCAAGCCAGAAAAAATTAAGCATCATGAGGATGATGAGGAGCCGCTGGCGGACCTCAGTAAGCCCCGTGGCCACGATCAGTCCCAGCAGCACCGGGCTAAGTTGAAGCAGGAAACTGCGTTCCGCATCCATGGCAACGTCGGCTTGTAACGAGCGGATCAGGGAATAGATCAGCAGCGGGATCCATGCAATGAGGCATGTGACGACAATCGTAGAGAGATTCAGGCGGTTTGTGCCAAGGGCGGAGCATAGCGCAAGGCGAAGGCTGAATCCTGCGGTGGCCAGGAAAATCAAGGTCATGAACGGCCAGAACCACCAGGTTTCCCACGAACCGAAAAGCCAAGTGGATCCGATGGCAATCAGCGTCATCAGCCAGAACAACATTTCCGTCACTATGGAGTCGAGTCGGTGCATATCCGTGTCTGTAGAAAGTAAGCGGCTACCGCGCTTCACGCAAGTCTTGAAAATAAGGTCCTTGTATTGACATATCAAGATAACCTGATACATTGAAATTATGAAATCAACTGAACCCTGTCTGTCAGAAATACCAATGGATTTGCTTGAGCGGATGGCAGGCGCACTGAAAGTTCTAGCGCATCCCTGTCGTCTCAAGATGGTGGAGCTTCTCCAGCGTGAGGGTGATGCACCCGTGCATCAAATCATGGATCGTATCAGGCTCCCGCAGGCGACAATCTCCCAGCACTTGAATCAAATGCGCCGGGCTGGGCTTGTCAAGGCGACTCGCCGTGGCAAAGAGGTGTGGTATGGCATTGCCGATCCCCGCGCCCTGACAATTCTGGATTGTATCAGGAAGAAATAAGGCAGGAAATAAGGGTTCAACGGGAAGCACGGCGGGAAGCGCGGCTTGACCCTTTTCTGCCGGAGGCGTACTATAAAGACATAAGAAAAAGGATTGGGGCACGGATTTCGGGAAGCTGAAGGCCGGCCTGCAGGAGTAAGGCGACTGGTTATGGTTGAAATGGAACTAGCGAACATGATGGTGCTGATGCTGATCCTTGCAGGATGGGTGGCAGTATCCTTGAAATGGTTGATGATGGCTGAAGGCGAGTTGGAGCGTGTCAGGGTGAATGATCGTGACACCTCGGGGGCCATAAGGGCCGGTGAATCTGGGGATGCAGGCATTCAGCACATAAAACGCTGTTCTTTGACAACCGGAGGGATCATCCCGTAGAACGGATACAATTCCCTGCCTT
>JAABPW010000290.1 GCA_011391785.1 Verrucomicrobiota bacterium | reverse complement strand
GGTGCGGGGACATCGGCGATTTGCGATAAAAACAAGAGGGGGGTTTCATGACCAGAAGCGGGTTTTTGTGTGTGACGGGTATCGTGGTGTTGTGTGCGGGCATGGTCATGGCGCAGGCCGATAGGAAGCCTGTGCCTGTGCCGGGGGCGGGGACGGGACTGGTGCAACATGCCGACACGCCTGTGTCGGGCAAGGTCACGACAGGCACCGTGCCTGTCAGGTCCGACCTGACCATGATTCAGCTCCTGCAAAAAGGCGGGCCGGTCATGTACCCGCTCTACCTCTGCAGCATCCTTGCGCTGGGATTCGCCTTTGAGCGTCTGTTCACCCTGCGCAGCCGGATGGTGTCGCCGCCGGAAACCCTGCAGCAACTGCGCACCGCGATGGCGCAACCCCGCGAGACCTTCAGTGCCCAGGCACTGCAGGCCCAGCTGGAAGGCTCGGCAAGTCCCCTCGCTCGTATCGCGGCGGCGGGCATACGCCGTGCCAACCGCCCCATCATGGAGGTGGAGAAGGCCATGGAGGACACGGCCGCCAAGGAGGTGTCCAAGCTTCAGCGGAACAACCGCGTGCTGTCGGCCGTGGCGAGCGTGGCCCCGCTGCTCGGGCTGCTGGGGACGGCCACCGGCATTATCCGCACGTTCATGACCGTGGCCGCCTCGGAAGACGCCCTGGGTCGTACGGAACTGCTTGCCGGCGGTATTTATGAGGCGTTGGTGGCAACGGCGGTGGGGTTGACAATCGCCATCGCCGCCCTGGTGCTGTATTTCTTCTTCCAGGAACGGGTGGAGCGGCTGGTGAGTGAAATTGACGAAACCGCCACGGAACTGGCTGAAAAACTGGCTTCCAAAAGCTGAGACGGGGGCCAACGATGCGAATCAAGATTCCAGAACATGACTTTTACGGCATCAACGTGATCCCGATGATCGACACGATGATGTTCCTCCTGGTTTTTTTCCTGATGGCCACGAAATTCGCCGACATTGAACGGGATGTCCGCGTCAAGCCGCCGGACAGCCATAATGCCCGCCCTGTGATGGCCATGCCCCGGGAAATGGTGGTCAATGTCGGCCAGGATGGAAAACTCATCATTGGTGGACAAGTGCGGCAAACCGCGGAGGTTGACCGGCTGATCGGCATGGCCAAATCGGAAAATCCGGATCAGGCCGTGGTCATCCGCGGTGACAAGCGCGCGGTCCTCCAGTTTGCCGTGAATATTCTGGACCTGTGCGAAAAACACAACGTGAAGCACACCTATCTCACGACCAACCAGGGCGACCAGTAAGGTGAAGCGGCTTTGCGAACGGGGAGTGCGCATTGAAGGGTAAACCACGAGGGTCAGCGTTGCAGCCCTGGATGGGGGGGCTGCTGGTTGCGGGCTTTGTAGCCGCGGTGGCGGCCAGTTTCCTGGCGCCCCTCAGCTGGACGCAATACGGGCAGTATGTCCTGTCGCGGTTCGGGTTCCCCCTGGTGGCGGCCATCATGACGGCGGTGGGGCTCCTGGTCATCTCGCTCATGGCCGCCGGTCGCCGCCAGACCTCGGGCTTTGTGGCGCTGGGCATGTTCATCAGTATCGTGGCGCATATGCTGGCGGCCTCGTTGTTCGGTTTGTTTGTCCTGAGCTCGCCGGTGGCGGAAATCGTCCCATCCGAAAGCAAGGTGGAGATTTCCTCGAGTGTTCCCCCGATGGTGGAAAGCCAGTTGAGCCAGGATATGCGGGCGAAATTCTCCGCAACCACCGCGCCCGATCTGCGGGAGCTCGCCACCAGGAAGAAAGCGCAGGTTGACCCCATAGAGGCCAGGGCGGCGCGGCTCGAGCTGGAACTGAAGCATGGGGCGATGCCGGAGCCCGTGAAGGAAAAGATGAAGACCATCCAGGCCTCACGGGCCAGGGCCAAGGTCATGGAAGCGTTGTCCAAAACGGAGGATACGATTCCCGATGTCAACAAGGCCAAGCTGGTCGCCATGGCCCCGGTGAAGACTGCGGCCGAAGCCGCTCCCGAGAAGCGGGCCCCGCGCGAGCTCCCCCTGCAAACGCCGCAAAAAATTCAGGGCGAGACCCTGGCCGCTCCAGCGAAAATCACCCGGGCTATGCCCCGGAAAGAGAAGCAGCGCAAATTTGAACGGGATACGGTCAAGATCGCGCCGGTGCAGCACGGCGGGCGGAAAGCGGATGAGATCCTTCGAGCCCGAAGCAGTGCCGCTAAAATCGATGCCTTGAACCTGAAGGCCGAACAGATTCAGGATGCGGCTGCACCCGGCAGCATGGAAATGAAACGCGCGGGCGAGCCGTCACGTGCCATGGATGTCGCTCACCAGGGCACTGCGGCCCCGGATGCGCCTTCGGCGGCAAGGCTGG
>JAABPW010000289.1 GCA_011391785.1 Verrucomicrobiota bacterium | reverse complement strand
TGAGGTCGCCCTCAATTCCAAGCTGGCGGCCGAGCTGGGTGTAAAGCCAGGAGACCTGATATCCATACGCTTTAGCAAGCCGTCCTTCCTCCCGCACGACGCTCCATTATCCGCCCGGAAAGGGGATGATACGGTCCGGGGCACCTTCACGGTGGGAGCGGTTTGGGGGGATGGCGAGTCCGGCCGGTTCAGCCTCTCAGCCAACCAGGCCGTGCCCGGTAATGTCTTCGTCAGCCTCGCAAGCCTCCAGAAGTTGGCAGGGCTGGGGGACAAGGCGAATGTCCTGCTGGCAGGAGCGGCCGGATCTGAAGACACCCTTCACCGCGATCTCAAGGCTGTCTGGCGGCTGGAGGATATGGGGCTGAGGTGGCGAAATACGGGTGATATATCGTTATATCAGATAGAAAGTGAACGGGTCATGCTTGATCCCGCGGTGGGGCGGGCGGCCACGGGCGTGAGTTCCTCCGCTGCTACCCTGACCTATCTGGTCAATTCAATTTGCCGTGAGGGGGCCACTAACTCCACCCCGTACTCGTTTGTCATGGCCATGCCGCCTGAGCCCGGGTTGGGGGTGGTTCCGCTTGGGATGCGGGATGACGAGGTTCTGGTCAATCGTTGGCTGGCGGACCAGCTGTCACTCGCTCCAGGGTCAACTGTTCGGATGGCCTACTATGAGTTCAGTTCAGGCGGGCGCCTGGTGGAGACGAGCCGGGTCTTCCGGGTGCATGGCATCGTTGCCATGGAATCCTTGTTGAAGGAGCGGGAATTGGCTCCCCGCTTTCCGGGTCTGGTGGATGCGGGGCGTTGTGCCGACTGGGATATCGGCATGCCGCTTGACGAGAGGAAAATGGAAGACAAGCCGAACGAGGATTACTGGGATGCGTACCGGGATACACCCAAGGCGTTTGTGACCTTGAGGGCCGGGCAGGCGATGTGGGCCAACCGGTTTGGCGATCTGACGGGAATCCGGATCAAGGGCGGCGCGGACGTCCGGGCGGCGATGGAAGAGGCCCTGCGCAAAAATCTGGCGCCGCAGGAACTCGGGTTTGCCTTCATGCCGGTACGCCGGATCGCGCTCAAGGCGGCTGATGAATCCATGGATTTCGGTCAACTGTTCCTGGGGATGAGCGGGTTCGTCATGATCGCGGCCCTGATGTTGACCGCCCTGCTGTTCTCGTTCTCGATCCAGCAGCGTTCGCGGGAAACCGGCATTCTGCTGGCCGTGGGATTCACTCCTGGCAGGATCCGGAGGCTGCTCATTCAGGAGGGGCTATGGGTGGCGGTCGTTGGTGGCTTGCTGGGAGCGGGGCTGGGGCTGCTCTATACCCGCGCCCTGATCTGGGCATTGGGCCATGCCTGGCAGGGGGCGGTGGCCTCCACGGCGATTCAGTTCCACGCCGAACCGGCAACGGTGTTCAAGGGATTGTCGGCGGGAATCGCCATGGCCCTGCTCGCGCTGGTGGTCTCAACCTGGCGCCAAACCAAACGTTCAGCCCACGAACTGCTGGTCGGGGTGGACGCCGACCTCCCGCCTCCGCTGGTAAGCTACGGCGAGGCACGCCGGGCGGCTACAGATAGCGATCTGTCTACCTCCTGTGCAAAGCATAAGGTGGACGCCGACCTCCGGGCGGCGTTAGACAGTACAGTGTCCCTTCCAGACGCTAACCGCGCCCGGAGGTCGCGGTCCACCTCGGAGTCCGATGCCGGTCATAATCCAGGCGGTAAACAAGGTCTCCTCAGTGCGGTTTTTCCTGGCGTGTGCCTGGCGCTTGCTGCGGTTCTTATCGTGCTGGGGGTTCTCAAACCGCCGCAGGCTCCTGCCGAGATCTTTTTTGCGGCGGGCAGTCTGCTGCTTATTTCGGCCCTTGGTTGGGTCCGCCTCTATTTTATCCGGCTGGCACGGGAGCGTGGACGCCTGTCGTTCGCATCCCTGGGGATCCGCAACCTGGGGCGTCGGAGAACCCGGAGCCTGACGGTTGTCGGGCTTCTGGCGATCGGGTGTTTCATGGTGTTTGCCGTTTCCTCGATGCAGGAAAATATCGCGAAGTCGGCGGCGGAACGGTCTTCCGGAACCGGGGGATTTGCCCTGTACGGGGAGTCATCCATACCCGTCCTTGGCGATCTGACGAGTGACGCGGGCTGGGAAAAGTTACGGTTGGACCAGGAGGATGCCCTGGCAGGGGTCACGCTGGTGCCGGTCAAGGTGCGGGATGGGGATGATGCGAGTTGTCTCAACTTGAACCGGGCGCAGTCGCCCAGATTGCTGGGCGTGGATCCGGAGGCGTTTAAAGTCCGGGGTGCATTTGCCGCCCCGTGGTCGCTTCTGCAGGAATCGCTGGCTGATGGCTGTGTGCCGGGGCTGGCGGGG
>JAABPW010000288.1 GCA_011391785.1 Verrucomicrobiota bacterium | reverse complement strand
GACGGCGGCAGCCCGACCATCGATCAGCAAGGAGTCGGGATATGACCAGCACATCGGACAAGTACGCGAACTCTTCCGCGACTGTCAGGGCAACGTCGTCCGGGTTCAGGAGGAGCTGGCGGCTCGGTATGATATCAAAATCCCCTACCAAAGCCTGACCTGGCTGATCCGTAAGTATCAGCTGCGCATTCCAGCACAGAAGAGGGCCGGACGCTATCATTTTGAGCCAGGCGCGGAGATGCAGCATGACACCTCACCTCATCGATTCAAAATAGGCGACCGTCTGCTTACCGCCCAGTGTGCCGGTCTTTCCCTGGCCTACAGTCGGCAGCTTTTCATCCAGTACTATCCAAGGTTTACCAGGCTTGAATGCAAAACCTTCTTGACCGAGGCCATGGCCTATATGCAGGGCGCTTGCAGCCGCTGCGTGATCGATAATACCAGCGTCATTGTCAGCCACGGCGCAGGTCCTGATGCCTCATTCGCCCCGGAAATGGACGCCTTCGCCGGAATCTACGGCTTTCGTTTTTGGGCACACCGGATTAACGACCCCAACAGAAAAGCCAGGATCGAGCGACCCTTTGACTATGTCGAACGAAATTTCCTCGCCGGTCGAACCTTCACCGACTGGCATGACCTTAACCTCCAGGCCAGGCAATGGTGCGATCAGGTAGCCAACCGCAAGCCAAAGACCAGCTTGGGAATGAGTCCCATGGAGGCTTGGCTCATGGAGAAGTCATCCCTGCAAGCCTTACCGAAAGTTCTGCCGCCGGTCTATCTGTCCGTGCAACGGACAGTGGATATCGAGGGATACGTCCATCTTGACACCAATCGCTACTCGGTGCCCGACACCTTGATCGGCAAGAATGTCGAAGTACTGAAATACTGGCAACGGGTGGTTATCTATCAGGGACGAACCGTCGTTGCCGAACATGATCGCGAGATTCTGGCGCGGGAAAAGCGCATCACCACACCAGGCCACCATCGGCCACTCAACAGCAAACGGGCCCATCAGGGAATCAGCACGGAAGAACAAACCCTGACCGGTCAGCATGAATCCCTCGATCAATATGTCGCAGCAATAAAAAAACAAGCCCGTGGACGAGGATTAGTCAAACTGCGGCGTCTGCTTGATCTCAAAAGGACGTATCCCCCAGCTCCGTTCCAGAAAGCAGTTGAGGAAGCGCTCCATTACGGGCTTTACGATCTTGCCAGACTGGAAAAGATGATTCTGAAAAATACCGGAGGCGATTTTTTCGAGCTATAATGAGTAACGAAATCCTCGAACTGTTCAAACAACTTAAACTTCACGGCATGGCTGCCGGCTTTCCTGAGCTCCTTGCCAAAGCAGAGCGAGAAGGCTGGGGCCATCAAAAGCTGATTCGGCAATTGCTCGCGGAAGAAATGCAACACCAGCGGCAACGGAGTGTGCTCTATCGTCTCAACCAGGCAAAAATCCCCTGGGACTGGACCCTCAGCACCTTCCCCTTTGAGCGTCAACCGGCGGTTGATCGAACCAGGATTATGACCCTGGCCGGACTCGACTTCATGGGCCGAGGCGAAAATATCATCTTTACCGGTCCCACCGGCACCGGCAAAAGTGGCTTGGCATCCGGAATACTCAGGCAGGCGCTGATCTCCGGCTACCGTGGTCGGTTCTACAACGTTCAAAATTTGCTGGACGAGCTTTACGCCTCCCTGGCTGACCGCTCAACACCACAATTGCTTATGCGACTTTGCCGTTACGATTTGTTATTACTCGATGAATTAGGATATCTAACCCTAACTCCCGAGCAGATGAACAGCTTCTTCAAGCTCATGAAAGAACGCTACGAAGCAGGCAGACCAACAATCATCACAACAAATCTTGCGTTCGAGCACTGGTACGACATCCTCCAACCCAAAAGTATGGTCGACGCATTGCTCGACCGCCTCCGGCATCGCTGCTGCATAATCCCGATAGATGGGGAATCTCTCCGCACATAATCCGCTCAGCAAATCTCAGCAAACCTACCCACCCGCATCGCTCTTTTGCATCCCCTCAAGACACTCCTGACCGCGCACTCTCTGGCTCAGTTTTCGTTAGCAGAAATGGCTCAATTCCTGTTAGCGCCCAAGTCAAGCTCGGATTTAATTTTCAATCCTTTCTCAGTGCGGGTGTTTGCGATGAGGTTTACAACCACTGCTCGGCTCTCCAAGGGGCGACTGCGCCAATTCTCTGTGATATGGCAGAACATGCGGTGCTCAATTTTGTTCCATTTGCTTGTTCCAGGAGGGAAATGGCAGACATGGATGATCATATTGAGTTCGCGAGCAAGCTTCTGGATTTCGATTTTCCAGAGACGCACCCGGCTGCCATTGCTCCCTCCACCA
>JAABPW010000287.1 GCA_011391785.1 Verrucomicrobiota bacterium | reverse complement strand
CCCTCACCCCGACCCTCTCCCCCAAGGGGAGAGGGAGAAGCGGACAAGGCGAATGACACACTATTGCGCACCAAAGACCAATAAAAAATCACACGGAAATCCCGGAAGAACCATAATACTAAATAAATGAGGGCGAATGACCGATAATTCAATCGAGATTGGAGGCCGTCAGGTCGGCCCCGGCCATCCGTGTTTTATCATTGCGGAGATCGGGATTAACCACAACGGGAGCGTCGAGACGGCGCTACGCTTAATCGATGCTGCCGTGGAGTCGGGCTGTCAGGCGGTCAAGTTCCAGAAGCGAACCATCGATTTGGTGTATACCCGGGAAGAGCTGAGCCGGCCACGTGAAAGCCCGTTTGGCGCTACGAATGGCGATCTCAAGCGAGGTCTTGAGTTCGGCAGGGAGGAATACCGTGCGATTGATGTCTACTGCCGGGAAAAGGGGATTCTCTGGTTTGCCTCCTGCTGGGATGAAAGCGCCGTTGACTTTATTGAAGAATTTAATCCGCCTTGCTACAAGATTGCGTCAGCCTGCTTGACGCATGACGATCTGCTGCGGCGATGTCGGGCAACCAGTCGCCCTCTAATCATGGCGACCGGGATGAGTACTATTGAACAGATACGCCATGCAGTAGCGGTGGTTGGTTTGGAGCGTTTGATTCTGCTGCATACGACCAGTACATATCCCTCGCGTGTGGATGATTTGAACTTGCGTGTCATGCAAACACTTCAGCGGGAGTTCGCTTGTCCTGTTGGGTACTCGGGGCACGAGGTTGGGCTTCAAACTTCGATGGCGGCGGTCGCGCTGGGGGCGTGTGTGATTGAGCGGCATTTGACCCTGGATCGCTCGATGTGGGGGAGTGACCAGGCCGCCTCTGTCGAGCCCCACGGTTTCGCTTTGCTTGTCCGGGATATTCGGACAATAGAAAGGGCACTTGGGGATGGAGTAAAACGGGTGATTCCAGATGAGGTTTCTATTATGGAGAAACTCCGGAGAATGCCCCTGAAGTCCCTGCCAGCATTGCCGACATGAAGACACTGTGTATCATTCCAGCTCGCGGAGGGTCCAAGGGGATTCCGCGTAAGAATTTGAAAATTATCGCGGGGAAGCCCCTGGTGGCGTGGAGTATTGAGGTTGCGCTGGCGGCGAAAATGGTGGGCCGCGTGATTGTATCCACAGACGATAATGAAATCGCTGAGGTAGCGCGGCAGTGGGGGGCTGAGGTCGTGTCGCGCCCGGAGGAAATAGCGGGCGACACCGCTACCTCCGAATCCGCCCTGTTGCATGTCCTGGACTACCTGTCGCAGCATGAGCATTATAAGCCGGACTTGGTTGTGTTCTTGCAGGCGACCTCGCCCCACCGGAGGGTTGAAGATA
>JAABPW010000286.1 GCA_011391785.1 Verrucomicrobiota bacterium | reverse complement strand
CGATGGCGCGGTGAACCACTTGCGGCAAGGCGGGTATGATAGCGTATTTTCCGCCTGTCCTGAACACTTCACGGGAAGATGGGCCCGGAGTGAGGACGGAAGTGTGTCGCCGCTGAATTTTGCCCCGGCGCAGCGCCCGCGACGCCAGGAGCGGCCACTTGAATATCTCGAAAATGGCAGCATTTATGTCTTTCGCCCGGAGATCCTCAGGACGCTGGGTGTTCGCATGGGGGGGCGGATCGGAATCAGCCTTATGCCTGCGGAGCGGTCACATCAGATCGATGCGATCGAAGACCTGGCGTTTTTCGACAAACTTCTGGCAGAGACTACGCCCGTGTCATCAGGCGAGGCACTACCCGCGCCCCGTCTTCCTCACGTAAGTGCGCTAAAACGCATTCAACTGCTGGCATTAGATTTTGATGGGGTTCTCACCGATAATCGTGTCTGGGTGGATGGCGAAGGCCGCGAGACTGTTTGTTGTAGTCGTTCCGATAGTTGGGGGATAGCCCGATTGAAAGAAATCGGGGTGCAGGTGGCGGTCATTTCGACCGAGAGCAATCCTGTGGTGGAAGCCCGCAGTCGCAAGCTGGGTATTCCCTGTGTCAGTAATGCTAAGGATAAAGTCAAAGCCCTGTCGGCATTGGCCGCTTCCATGGGAATTGATCGCGGAGCGATAGCCTTTGTTGGAAATGACACGAATGATCGAGAGGCCTTGTGTTGGGTGGGGATGCCAGTCCTTGTTGCCGATGCCAATCCGGCACTGAATCCTTTGGCTGTCTGGGTCGTGCGACAGCGGGGGGGGCAGGGGGCCGTTCGGGAGATTTGTGACGCCATCATAAAAGCGAAAGATCCACGGGTTTGGCCTGCTATGGCGGGAGAAGCGGAGCAGAATGAAAAGCGCTAGGCAGAGACAAGGTGAAGATCGCCCGCCGCTGATCTTTTTTGAAACCGGCGACGGCCGGTCCGCCAGCGCTTTTCTTGAGCACGGCTTTCTTGAACA
>JAABPW010000285.1 GCA_011391785.1 Verrucomicrobiota bacterium | reverse complement strand
CCGTGGTAAATCTTATTCGTCGCGCGAGGGTCGCTACTATTCAATGGCCGGATTACTACTCGAACCGGTACCAGTCCACCGTCTGCACATTCTCATTTGGAAAGACCAGGAAAAGAATATGGCGGCCCGTGGTCTTTTCGATTGAACAGGTCTCCTGCTTGAAGTTCAGCGTGCCGATTTTCTTCCCGTCGGGCGCATCCAGCCGGATTTCAACCGCGGCCCCGCTGTCAGGCTGGATAAACACTTCCTTGCCCGGAAGCCCCGGCACGATGAACGCCCCGCCCAGCGCGGCGTAATAGATGTTCACCGTCGCCCAGAAGTTGCCATTCCCCTCGTACGCCTTCCAGGGCTTGTCGTCCTGGACCACCTTCACCATCATGGTGTTCCACCCCTGCTTGAACGTCACGCGCACCCGCTTGCTCTGGTTAACCTTGCCAAGCTGCGAGAAGACCGGGTTCCCGTTCACCCAGAGCTTCACGCCATGGTTGCCGCGGATCTCGATATCGGTTGTGCCGCCGCCCCTGGCATAGAAACTCGAGCGCATGTAGCCGGCGCTGTTCGCATTCTCCTCGCCATTGGCCACATCGAGGTTCATCACGCCCAGGGGATACTCCACCGTCTGCCTGCTCTTCAACGTGGAGACGACATTCTTCCATTCCACCGACTCGGGTTTTGTCTCAGGAGCAAACTCAACATCGAAAAGGTCGGGGCCGGTCTTCCCGTTCACCTTGTAAGCCGGGCTCACCTCCCAGTACGGATGCGGAGTCCAAACATTCTGCTTTTCAAGCGCCACGAACTTCTGGCCATCCACATCCTTCTCGAAGCTTTGCAACGGCTGTTCCCAGCCGATCCGCGCCCGGAACGTGCCCTGCCCGCCCGATCCGAAGTCGACATTGTCATAGCGGGCCCAGCTGCCCTTCGGCAAGGCACGGCTCCGGACCGGCGAGATCTGACCGCCGGAAATCCGGCAATCGTAGACCCGGTCATAATTGGCGGCTTCCCAAAGCTCACCAGCGGGATGGTTGAATATCTGCTTCAGGTCAAATGGATACTTATCCTTCCGCACGCCGATCTTATCCATGTCGGTCTCCTTGAAGCCCAGCTTCAGCGCGGGAGAATCGGGCTTCAGCCGGTAATCCCCGTATTCGGTCGCCCACCACGGATTCCTGCGCAAAAACCCGGGGGCGGCATAAACCGAGGCCTGCTCGAAACGTCCACCGCGTTTCTGCCCTTCCAGCTGGGCCTTGAGTCTCTGCTCATCCTTCGGCGAATGATCCGCGGGGCCGTAGGGCTCAAAGTAGTAGAGGTTCCTGTCGGCTTCCTTCAGGATCGGATACACCTTGTCGCCTACCTTCTCGGTCCCGCCCCCGCCACTGTAGAGCTCCTGAAGGTCGCTGGCGATGATGTTGGTGGACCAGATCATGTTGTGGGCCTGGAGCGTGTACGGCCCTATGGTGGCCGCGCCCTGCAGGCTGCAATCCGCAATGATGTTGTTCACCGTCCTCTGGTCATTGCCCTTGCACATGATCGCGCGGGAGCGGATTCCCCCTGTCACCCAGTAGATGAGGTTCCCCTCCAGGGTGGCGCCATGCGAGCCGTCATCGTTGAAGAGCACATGCATCCAGTGCTGCCAGCTGGCCGTGTTCACCCCGTCGTGGCAGGCGTTGTAGTTCCAGACGTTGCCGCGGCCGGCGCACCACATGGCGATCATGCCCATGTCATCACCGCCGCGCGGAATCTGCGATATGTCATTGTAGCGGACAATGTTGTTCCGCGCGTGGTTCACCGCGGCCCCCTGGTTCTCCTCCGTCACCACGTAATCCCCGTAGAGCTTGATGTCGGTCATGCCGTAGGATTTGATTTTTTCGCCCGGCTTGAGGTTCAGGTCGCGGTTGACGCCGTGCAGTTCGTTGATCGCGGCCGGGTTCCATCCCTTCATGACCACTGCGTAGTGGTGCAGGCCGTGGAAGATATTATGCTCCACCAGGTTGTCGCCGCTCCAGCTCATGTATATGCCGCCACCATCAAAGGCGAAGCGACCGACATCGTAGAACACGTTGTTCCGGACGATGTTCTTCTTGTTCACATACGATTCCGCTACGGACTTGAACGGGCCGCGTCCGCATTCCCAGCCCATGAAGAACAGCCCGTTGCAGCCGGCATTCTCGATCCAGCAGTTCTCCACCACGTTATCCTGGGCCCAGTGGTTGTACATGCCCGCCATGAACCCTGCGCCATAAAGCTTGCTGTTCCTGATGACGATGCCCCTGGCATTCTCCATGTAGAATTGGCCATGCCGCATGTCGGGCGCCGGAACATTGTCCCCGAGATTCCCGCCTTTCCAGGGTCTCCCGTCATATTCACCAGCCCATTCCGTGCTGTAGCAGGCGCCCTTCTTCCA
>JAABPW010000296.1 GCA_011391785.1 Verrucomicrobiota bacterium | reverse complement strand
CCATGGAGGGTCCACAACCGGCCGCGCCGGGCTTTGGTCTTGGAATCAATCCCCAGTAGTTCGAACGTGCCGGGCGCCATCATTTCGACGCCGCCGCCCTCATGGCCGCATCCGCCAGCACCAGCGCCGCCATGCCTTCCACAACCGGGACCGCCCGGGGCACCACGCAGGGATCGTGCCGCCCGCGCGCCTTCAGCTCACCGGCCTTGCCGCCCCAATCCGCCGTATTCTGCGTCAGCCCGATGGTCGCCGGCGGCTTGAAGGCCACCCGGAAAACAACCGGCTCACCATTCGAAAGACCGCCCTGGAGCCCGCCGCTATGATTGGTCAGGGTCCCAAGCGATTTCCCCTTTTTCACGAAGGGATCATTATGCGCCGAGCCGCGCATCCGGGTCGCGGAAAAACCCAGGCCGAATTCAAACCCGCGGGTCGCCGGAATGGACAACATGGCACCCGCCAGGGAGCCGGACAATTTTTCAAAAACAGGATCGCCCCAGCCGGCCGGGACATTGCGGCACACACAGGCCACCACCCCGCCGATCGAATCGCCCGCATCCTTCGCTTCGCGGATGATCGACGCCATGGCCTCGGCGGCCTTCTTGTCGGGACAGCGCACCAGGGTCTTATCCACCTTGGCGCGGGTCAGCGTCAGGACATCCTGATCCGGTGCCACCAGGTCACCCACGGACTGGACCCAGGCAACAATCTCGATGCCAAAGCGTTCCCGCAGCCATTTCTCCGCAACCGCACCGGCCGCCACGCGGGCAACCGTCTCGCGGGCGCTGGCCCGGCCACCCCCGCTGGAGGCCAGAACGCCATATTTTGCCATATAAGTGAAATCGGCATGGGAAGGCCGGGGCGCCCCCCGCATTTCCCCGTAGTCCTCCGGACGCGTATCCCGGTTCCGGACCACAAGCGTGACCGGCGACCCCAGGGTAAGCCCCTTTTCGGTGCCCGAGATGATTTGAACGGTA
This sequence comes from Verrucomicrobiota bacterium, assembly GCA_011391785.1. Classification (GTDB taxonomy): domain Bacteria; phylum Verrucomicrobiota; class Kiritimatiellia; order CAIKKV01; family CAITUY01; genus JAABPW01. The sequence goes on along the minus strand of JAABPW010000296.1, from coordinate 16,476 downwards.
TCGGATTCCTGCCGGGGCGTGGTCAGGTCACTCTGCCCGGGACGACGCCGGTCAAGCTGGGGCTGGATATCAGCCTCCACCAGGGGGAAGTTCCCCGGCAGCCCGTCGATGACAGCGCCCACCATGGGACCATGTGACTCCCCGAATGTTGTAACCCGAAATACCGATCCAAATGTATTGCCCATAGCCTTGTCTCCAATTCCGCTACCTTACGAAATCCATCTTGCCGGATGCAATGGTTTCTTGGATAATGTTGAAAGTCGGGATTGAAGCGATGCAGGAGGGGGTTCTTTAGTGAGCAATAACACGAGCAGGTTTGGTATTCTGGTCGTCCTGCTGGGGATACTGATCTGCGGCAGCATTCTGGCGTACTTTAATTTCGTTACCCCTGCCCCCGCGACATCGCCCCTTGCCCTGACCGGAAAACCCGCGACTCCCCCGCAGGCGGCTCCGCAAAACCCGCCACCGCAGGATCCGCAACCAGCAACCTCCGGGAAACCGGAAACGGCGCCACCACCCGCACCTCCCGCTGAATTCCCGAAAACACAAATCAAGGAGGTGGCGCCAACAGCCGACTTCAGCAGCCGGGAACTCGCCTCCAAAACCCTGATGGCCTCCGCCAAGCTGGCTCCGGAAATGTTTGCGTTCAACACACTCCCCTATGACGCCCCGCTGGCCCAATTCCCGCTGGTCCTCGTCTGGCAGAAAAACCTGGAATGGTACAAGACGCCGGTCGGCAAGATCCCCGGGGGCCTTGGCCCGCCATCCGGCAACATCTATGGCCGTCCCCCTTCCAGACCCCCTACACCGCCAGGGCCACCGACACCTCCGGGGCCGCCCACCCCGCCGGGGCCGCCGATACCGCCTCCCAAGCCACCGCCCGAAGTAAGTACTTCCGGGCTTTGACACAAGACTTCACGCCTATGATCCTGCTGCATATCGGCGCCCTGATGCTGGCCCTTGGCCTGACACCCTGGCTGTGGGCGCGCCTGCTGACACCACGCCAGGACGCCGCCACGACCGTGGCCTGGTGGGGCCCCCTCATGATAGCCCTGAACGTCGCCGTGCTTGTCGGCCTTCATCTCGCCGGAATCCCCCTCACCCCCGATTCGCTGGCCATGACCCATGCCGTGGCCGCCTTGGTCACCACCGGCGTATTCCTGCTTTTCTTCCGCCGCCTCTCAGGCGTGCTGCCCGAACCGCCGCCACGTCCCCTTCTCTTCTGCGCCGCCCTGTTTACCCTGCTGGTAATCCCTGTCAGCCACATCGCCGGCATCGACACCTACAAGTGGCAGGATCTTGCCGGAAACGTTGCCGTGGAGGAACGGATCGCCTGGTTCATCCATCCCCTCTCCCTGTTCGGGTTCACGCCGCGCTCCTATTCCAGCGCCCAACCCCTGACACTTGCCTCCATTGAAATGCTCGGTCACACGGGAGTGGACTTGGGATTCTATATTCTTTCCGTCGCCAGCGGCCTCATGGGCCTGGCCGGCGCCTGGCTGCTGGGACGTCATCTATTCCCCTCCCACCGGCAAGCCGCCTGGTTCGCCTTCCTCTATGTTTTCGCCCCGGTCTTCATGCGCTACAACTACTGGTCCACCGGCCGCGGCTTCCTCCTCGCCCTCCTCCCCCTTTACCTGCTGGTGGCCCTCAAGGTACTGACCCCGTCCCCGCCGCTTGCCCTCCTGCGCCGACTTGCCCTCATCCCGGCCTTCCTGCTGCTGTCACTGCTGCTCGGCCTCTCCCACAAGGCTGGAATCATCGCGACCGTCCTGGTTCCCCTCGCCTTTATCGTCTCCCCGGTGTTCGCGCTTCTTCGCGGAAGGTGGGTCCTCCTGCTCGCGTTCATCATCACCCTGGGCGGCGGCCTGGCCATCTCCGGCGAAGGTCCACTCGGGCTCGGCTGGCGCCTCATCACACGTTTCGCTTGGCTGCTCCCCCTGGCCATAGTGGGGCTCTATCAGGCGAAAGGGAAAATCCAGCCTGCCGCGCGGGTCATGCTGGCAGGGGGATTCGCAACGCTCCTGCTCTCCTGTACGCCGGACATGTATGGCGCACTGGTGGCGCTCCCGTTCGTCGCGTTCATGGCCACCCTGGGCATCAGTGCGTTCAGTCCCGGTCAGCCGCTTCCCCTTGGTCACCGGGCCTGGGAACCGGCCGTTGCCGCGCTCACACTTGTGGCGGCCCTCACCATCGTCATCAACCAGTCCACGGATTCACCCAATAGATCGGTCTATCGTGCGGCCCGGTTTCTCGAGCAACACGATCCCAGGGGCCCCTACCGCGTTGAGGCGCCGGGGAAAGCCCGGGCGCAAATTCAAGCCTACGTCTCTGGATGCCCCCGTTTTTCGGTGCAGACGAGCCCGGTGATGCCGGTGCAAGTCCGGCGCCCGCCCCTGTGGACCGGACATCCCGCAAAGGATGCCCGGCACTGGATCGATTATCTCAGGACGGCCCTGGGTCTTAGCGGCGCGGGGACCGACTGGTATGGCACGGGAAACAAGGTGTACACCGTTACCCTCAGCAGGCAAGCCCCGGCCCCACCCGGAATGGCGCTGCTTTTCACCCATGGAGAGGTCAGGGTTTACGGGCCACGGGCACAGGAATAAGCGATCGGACGCCTCACACCTTCCCGAGCACTGACTCCAGTCTCATCACGACGGTTTTCAACACCTTGATGCGGGCATAAAGCTTGTCGTTGGCCTCGACCACGGTCCAGGGAGCGATGCTGGTGCTGGTCTTGAGCAGCATGTCATCCACGGCCGCCTGATACAGGTCCCACTTGGCCCGGTTGCGCCAATCCTCGCTGGTAAGTTTCCAGGACTTGTAGTCCGTGCGCTCGCGCTCCTTGAACCGGCGCAATTGCTCGTCACGGCTGATCTGCTCCCAGAACTTGATGACGATCGTGCCGAATTCCACAAGTTCTCGTTCGAATTGATTGATCTCACTGTAGGCGCGCTGCCAGGCGGCTTCGGAACAGAAGCCCTCGACCCGCTCGACCAGCACACGTCCGTACCACGACCTGTCGAAGATGGCAATCTGCCCCTGTTCCGGCAACTGGCGCCAGAACCGGTAGAGGTAATGGCGATCCTTATCCTCGCCGGCCGGAGCCGCAATCGGGCAGACCATATAACCGCGGGGATCAAGCCGCTCCGTCAGCCGCTTGATGGCTCCGCCCTTGCCGGCGGCATCACACCCCTCGAAAACGATCACCACGGGAATTTTTTTGACATAGACCTGATACCCGAGCAGGTGCAGCTTGTTCTGCAGCGTCTCCAGCTGGCGGTCATAGGCGTCGCGTTTCAGCCGCAGGGACAGATCGAGATCCTTAAGCATGACGGGATCTCCTTTTGGGCTTCGTTTTGGAATCAGGCAATGGCTTCCCGGTCTCGAGCCGGCTCTCCAATGCCCGCACGATGGCCTCCATCACCTTGATCCGGGTGAAATACCGGTCCGTGGCTTCCACGATGATCCACGGGGCATGGGGCGCATCCGTGCGCGCCAGCATTTCCTCGACGGCAATCCTGTATTTCCGGTAGGACTTGTGCTGCGCGCGATCTTCCTCAGCAACCTGCCAGGCGGTCAGCTTGTCATCCAGCAGTTTCCTGAACCGCCGGGCCTGCTCCTTCTTGCTGATGTGCAGCCAGAATTTCAGGATGATGGTCCCGTCGTCCGCCAGCTGCCGCTCGAACTCGACAATATCCTGATAAGCTTCCTTCCAGTCCGCCTTGCCGATGGTCCTGGTGATGCGGTCAATCAGCACACGCCGGTACCAGGAGGTATCATAGCCGACGATCTGGCCGTAGGCGGGAATCCGCAGCCAGAAGCGCTGGAGCCAGGGGTAGCGGGTTTCCGCGGTCCGTGCAGGGGTGATGGGCACCACCCGGAACCCGCGGGGATCGAGCCGCGAGGCGAGGAGGTTAATCGTGCTTCCCTTGCCGGCGGCCGCCCAGCCCTCGAAGACGATGGCAACGGGAATACGGCCCTTGAAAACGGCGTGCGCCAGATCATAGAGGCGCGCCTGCAACAGGGGTAGCCGACGCTTGTATTCCTCCTTCGGGAGCGCCTGGTGAAGATCAACTTGCTCCAGCATGGATGTCCGCCTCCTTCCGCAGGAAGTCAAGCACGCGTCCATCCATGAAACAAGCTAATTCCGCGCAACGGGTGGATCAGTAATTAAAAAGATCCGCGAGCTTGTAGGTCGCCCCGGCGGCCTTATTCAAGGCATTGACGATCTTGAACTGGACATTCCGTGTCAGCCGCCGTCCCTTGCAGGCGCGTGAAACCATCTTGTGCGTGATCAGTTCCGAGGAGGCAGCCACCAGATCCTGCGGCTTGAGCTCATGCTTGACCATGAGCCCCGCCACCGGCTGTTCGCCCAGATTGCGCTCGACCTGTGAACCCAGTATCGACATCAGCGTGACGCCACCGATCCAACCTTGGCCTTTACACGCTCGACGAGTTTCTTCTCCAGTTCGGGATCCTTGGAAATCGCCTCGGCGGCGGCCTCGCGCCCCTGGCCTAGCTGGGTGCCCTCGAAGGACAGCCATGAGCCGCGCTTTTCCACCAGCCCATGCTCGATCGCGCTGTCCATCACGGATCCGGCCCACCAGATGCCGCGGGCGAAAAGAATATCGAACTCGGCTTCCACAAACGGGGCGGCCACCTTGTTCTTGACCACCTTCACGCGGGTCCGGTTGCCCATCACCTTTCCGGCGGCATCCTTGATGGCCGCGATACGGCGGATGTCGAGACGGACGGAGGAGTAGAATTTCAGCGCGCGGCCACCGGGAGTCGTCTCGGGGCTGCCGAACATCACACCGATCTTCTCGCGGATCTGGTTGGTGAAAATGCACAGGGTCTTGGAGGTCGAGATGGCCGCCGTCAGCTTGCGCATGGCCTGCGACATCAGGCGGGCCTGGAGCCCGACATGGGCATCCCCGATTTCACCGTCCAGCTCGGCCTTGGGCGCGAGCGCGGCCACGGAATCCAGCACCACCACGTCCAGCGCGTTGCTGCGGACCAGCGTCTCGCAGATGCTCAACGCCTCTTCGCCCGAGGAGGGCTGGGACACCAGCAGGTCATTCAGGTTCACGCCGATCTTCTTGGCATACACGGGATCCATCGCGTGCTCCGTGTCGATGAACGCCGCCAGCCCGCCGTTTTTCTGGGCATTGGCGATGACATGAAGGGTCAATGTGGTTTTGCCGGAGGATTCCGGGCCGAAAATCTCCACCACGCGTCCGCGGGGCAATCCGCCCACGCCCAGCGCCATGTCGAGCGAGAGGGCGCCGGTGGACACCACGTCGATTTCCTTGTGCCCTTCGGCCTCGCCCATCCGCATGATGGCGCCATCGCCAAAGTCCTTCTGGATCTGGGCCAGAACGGCATTCAGGGCTGAATTCTGCGAGGTTTCGGTTTTTTCTGCTTTTGCTGTCACTTTGCTCATAAGCCTAACTTTCCTTTTATTTTTTATAGCCGGTGGGATGAGCCTGATGCCACGCCCAGGCGCTTTCCACAATGTCTTTCAGATTCGAATATTTCGGAACCCACTTGAGGATCTTCCGGGCCTTCTCCGCGGAGGCCACCAACCGGTCGGGATCGCCGGGACGCCGGGGCGATACCACCTCGGGAATGTCCTGCTTCGTGACCTTGCGCACCACGTCAATCACCTCGCGCACCGAGAACCCGTTCCCGGTTCCCAGGTTGAACGGACCGGTGTGCTTTCCGGTCAGGGCGAGGATATGGGCGCGACCGAGGTCCACGATATGGATATAGTCCCGGATACAGGTTCCGTCCGGGGTCTTGTAGTCGGTTCCGAAGATATTGACATGCGGCTGCTGCTTCAGGGCCACCCGGATCACATTCGGGATCAGGTGCGTCTCCGGCTCATGATCCTCGCCGAATTTCGCCGTGGCGCCGCAGGCGTTGAAATACCGCAGGAAAACGGGCTCGATCCCGTAAACCTTCTGGTACCAGGACAACACCTTCTCAAACATCAGCTTCGATTCACCGTAGGGATTCACCGGCCGCTGCGGGGTATCCTCGGTGATCGGGACACGGTCCGGAAACCCGTAGGTGGCACAGGTCGAGGAAAAGACAATCCGGGGAACCCCGTTGCGGACCATGGCCTCGGCCAGGTTGGTGGCGCCGGTGGTGTTGTTGGCGAAATACATGCCGGGCTCCTTCATGGATTCCCCGACCAGGGCATAGGCGGCAAAGTGCATGACCGCATCGGGCTTCGCGTTCTTCATCACCCGCTGAACCTGGGCGGCGTCGCGCAGGTCGCCATTGACAAGCTTGGCGCGCTTGTCCACCGCGGCTTTATGTCCGCGCTCAAGATTATCGAACACCACAACCTCATGCCCCTCGTCCAGGAGCATCTCCGTCGTCACGCTGCCAATGTAGCCGGCACCACCCGTCAGGAAAACCCTCATGATTTCGCCTCCAGGGCCTTGATTCTGGCCTCAAGCTCGGCCACCCGCTTCTTCATTTCCGGCAAGCGCATGGTATGGGCATGGAGCTTCTTGGCCTCGATCGCCCCCATCGCCGGGCTTCCGAACATGACTGATTTCGGGGGCACATCCTTCGTGACCCCCGCCTGGGCCATGACCACGCAATCGTCGCCAATCTCGATATGTCCCGCCACGCCGATCTGGCCACCCGTCTGGACGCGGCTGCCGATACGCGCGCTGCCGGACACCCCGGCCTGGGCCGCCATCGCCGTATCCTCGCCAATGGTGACGTTATGGGCGATCTGGATCAGGTTATCCAGCTTCGTCCCCTTCCCGATCCGCGTTTCCCCGAAGCGGGCCCGGTCAATGGTCGTATTCGCGCCGATCTCAACATCATCCTCCAGCACCACGATGCCGACCTGGGGAATCTTCGTATAGTGCCCCGCTTCCCTGACATACCCGAACCCGTCACTGCCGATCACCGCGCCGTTGTGAAGGATCACGCGATCCCCCACCTTCGTGTATTCGCGCAGGGTTGCCATGGGATAGAACCGGCAATTCTTCCCGATCTCGCAGGCATGCCCCACATAGCATTGCGCCACCAGCACCGTGCCGTCGCCGATCACCGCCCCGGGTTCAATCACGCAATGGGGGCCCACCACCACATCCTTGCCCAGCGTCACGCCCTCGGCGATGACAGCCGTCGGGTGAATTCCGGGCTTGTACACCACGGCGGGCCGCGCCAGCCAGAAGGCCACCTGCGCGAAGGCCGCATCCGCGCTTGGAACCCGGATCAGGACGGCGGAAGTCTCGCCCTGCCACGCCTCGTTGACCAGGACCGCCGATGCACGGGTGGTCTTCATCTGGGGCGAGTAGCGCGGATTGGACAGGAAGGACAGGTTTCCCTGACGGGCCGCATTCAGGGACTCCACCCCGTTGATCACAACGGAAGCATCCCCTTCCACGCGCCCCCCCAGCCGGCGGGCAATTTCATCTACCGTGAACGACATAAGCATCACTCCCTGGCGGCCGCGGGTTTGTCCGCATTCAGGATCTTCAGGACATCGGCCGTGACATCCATTTTCGGATCCACATAGAGCACGGACTCAAGTCCATTGCCAAGCAGGCCTCCATCGGCCAGCACCAGCGTATAACCGCCCTTTTCCGAAGTCACACGGATGGCCTCCCTGATGGCCTTGCCCAGCTCGCCCTGAATCTTGCGTCCCTCGCCCTCCAGCTCCTTTTTCCGGCTGGCAGCCTTTTCCTGGATCGTTTTTTCAAAATCAATGACTTCGGCAAGCTTCTCCTCGGCCTGCTCCTTTTTCTTCTCGCGGGCCGCCTCGGTCAGGGCCTTGTTCTGCGACTCCGCCCGGATCGTCTCGAATTCCTGCTTTATCTTGCGGTGCTGCGCCATCATCTTGTCGCGCTCCGCCGTAAAATCGCCGATCTGCTGCTGAATATGCTGCTCCGCCAGCTCGGTCTTGTAATAGTCCTTGAGGATACGCGCCGTATCCACCACCGCCACCTTCAACTCCGCCGCCCCGGCCGTCGCGGCAGTCAATCCGACAAGAATTAAAGATATAGTTAGAAACTTACTCATTTTAGCGTACTCCTTTCAAGCCTGTTTTCCCATGACCCGCCCATGCCCTGCCCGGGGTCGATTATCAGAACCCGTACCCGATCGAAAAGCTCCAGTTTTCGGTCCTGGAACGCGAATCATCCTTTTTGACCGGCCAGGCATAATCGAAGCGCATCGGGAACCCCGGAATGTCCAGGCGCAACCCGATCCCCGCGCCGGCGGCATACTGGCTCATGTCAAACGAGTAGGGATCATACCACACGTTTCCGATATCGTAAAAGGTTGCAAACCGGAATTTCGGGATCCCGGGAACCGGGACGGTGTATTCCGCGCTCGCCATCGCCAGGCTCTGTCCGCCACTGGGCCGGATATCACCCGAGCCATCCGCCCGTTCCGCCTTCGGCCCCACCCAGCGGTAACGGAAGCCCCGCACCGTCCGGGCACCGCCTGCAAACAGGCGCTCGGAAAGCGGCACTTCATCCTGCGAACCATAGGCGTCCACCACCTCGGCACGCGCCCGGAAACTCAGCACATGCCGGTACCAGAGGGGCAGGTAAAGCGATCCGCCCGCCTCGAGATCATAGATTTCGGTATCAAATCCCAGCGGACCGCCTACCAGCGTACCCGTCAGGTATAATTTCGACCCGCGGGTGGGAACAAAGAAATTATCGCGCGTGTCGCGGGCCCAGGTGGTGGAGAACGAGCTGGCAATCCGGCGCGGGTCCGAAAAGAAAATCGTGTGGTCGCCTCCATCCTTATCGACCACCACATAGGCATTCGTGTCGGCGGAATCCCGGGTCTCGACCTGCTCCAGCCGGTACTTGAAGTCCAGCCGGTTCGCCCCCCACATCGGCACGCCAAGCCCCACGGCCCCGCCCTGCCGGACCACATCATAATCCCGGTCATTCTGCTTCATGCTGTAAAGGTCCGTGCTGAGCGACAACTTCCTGTCCAGGAACCAGGGCTCCACGAAGGAAATCGAGTAGGATTCGCGGGTTGATCCGAATTCCGCCCGCAGCTTGATTTTCTGGCCTGCGCCCATGAAGGGTTTCCCGCGGATATCGAAGTTGCCCTGGCTGACCTCGGCAAAGCCGATCAGCTTGTCAATGCTGGAGAAGCCCACGCCCGTCATGAACTGGCCGGTCCGCTGCTCCTCGACATCGAACACCAGGTCCGCCGTGTTGGTGGTGCCGTCAACCGGCTCATGGGAGCTGCTGACGCTCGAGAAAAAGCCGAGGTTCCTCAGCCGGTTCTCGCTCGTCCGGGCCCGCACTCCGTCATACTGCTCTCCCGGATAAACCAGCAACTCACGCCGGATCACCTTGTCATGGGTCACGCTGTTCCCCCGGATCAGCACGTTCCGGATGGTGGTCAGTTCTCCCTCCGACACGATAAGCCGGACATCGACCTCCCCGGCCTTCTCCCTCAAATCGAGCCGCGGCTGGACCACCGTATCCATATACCCCCGCCGCTCATAATAGTCGCGAACGGCCTCCGCGGCCCTGTCAAACGACGCGAAGGAGGCCTCGTCCCCGGATTTCAATTTCGATTCCTTCAGTAAAACCGTTTCAGGGTAAAGCGAGGCTCCCGTGACCGTCGCCCGCGCCAGTCGGTATTTCAGGTTCTCGCGGATGGGAATGGTGACTTCAAAGCGACCCGGACTGCTTTCCCGGACCTCCGGCTCACCCACCTCCACATCAAGGAAACCCTGATCCTTATAGACGGAGCGGATCCGCTCCCGGCCCGCCCTCATTTCCTCGACATTGTAGGGAGTGCTACGGAACCAGCTGATAGGATTATACCAGGCCATGATGTCCATGGCCTCCCGGATGGCGGCGAACTCGACGGACTTGCGGCCGGGAAAATGAAACTTCACGATCCGGGCCTTCTCCCCCTCGCGGACCCGCAGGGTCAGGGCGGCATGGCCCGCCTTGGGATCGACCTCCTCAATCAGAGGCTCGATTTTCGCCTGGGAATAAAGATGCTTCCGATAGTCCTCCAGCACGGTCACCAGCTTGGCTGACACCATCGGCTCATCGAAATAGTCGCCGGGATTGATCCCGAGCATGTCGCGGATCTTTGTCTCGCCGTATTCCGTCGCACCCCGAACCCGGACGGGCATGACCAGCTTCCACTTCATCCTGACGGCATACGACAGGATTACGCCGCCCGGGGTATCCGCGAGTTCCGCTTTGACATCGGCCAGCTTGCCGGAACCGAGGAGAGCCCGCACATCGTTGGCCACTTCAGTCCGGTTAAGTTCACGGCCTTCGCGGACGGCGATGAAGGACCTTACAAGCTGTTCATCCACCGGGGCAGGACCGACCTGGCGAATCTTCACGGCCTTGACCAGGGGCTCCGCGAGGGCGGATCCCGCCAGGCCAAGGCTTACCAGCACGACAATCGCGGTCCTGACCGTTAACTTGCTCATTAGATCTCCTGACGCATACGCGCGGGCTGAATGGCCGCTTCATCCACGCCGCGTCCGGCGGCATCGCGGAAGCGGGTGAAGGCATCATCAAACTCCATGCGGACCTCTTCCATGGCGGGACCATTCCGGTTCTTGGCGACTTCAACAATCGCCAGGGTCCGGTTTTCGCGTTCGGGATCACTGGCCGTGCGGCAGGGGCGCCGCAACAGCAGGACGATATCGGCATCCTGTTCGATCGAGCCTGAATCGCGAAGGTCCGAGAGCTTCGGCTTTTCCTCGCCGCCCCGGGCCTCGGGCGCACGGCTGAGCTGGCTCAGCACCAGCACGGGAATCGACAGCTCCTTGGCCATGGCCTTGAGACCGGCGGACACATAGGTGATTTCCACCTGGCGGCCATGCCGGGAGTGTTCCGGCGCCCGCAACAGCTGGAGGTAGTCAATCACGATCAGTTCAACATTGTATTTGCTCTTCATCCGGCGCGCCCGGGCCCGCAACTCGGTGATATCCAGGCCGGCGCTGTCATCGATGTAAATGGGCGCATGGCTCAACGCATCCGCCGCGGAAATCAGGCGCCCGTGGTTGGTATGTGAGATGAAACCCTCGGCAATGGTATGGCCCGACACCTCGGCGCGGCAGCAAATCATGCGCTTGACGAGGTCCAGCGACGACATTTCCACGCTGAACACTCCGACGGGACGAGGGCGGCATTCCGGATCACCCTTCCCCAGCGCGACATGCTCGACAACATTCATGGCCAGAGAGGTTTTCCCCATGGACGGGCGCGCGGCCAGAACCACCATGTTGCCCGATTTCAACCCCTTGATCTGCTTGTCCAGGTCCCGGAAGCCCGTGGGGACGCCCATGAACCCCTTGTGCTCGTTGTCAAAGGTTGCCACGATCTCACGGACCAGTTCCGGCCAGTCGCGCATCTGTCCATGCTGGTGGGCGGTAATATCGAAAAAGGCCTGCTCGGTCTGCCCGAGGACACCCTGGGCGTCGGCGGAGGGATCATAGCAGCGCCGCTCGGCATCGCGTGCCGCCTCGATCACCAAGCGCAGCAGGGCGCGGTCACGGACGATATTGATGTAGTATTCGGCGTGGGCGGCGGTGGGCGTGGCATCCACGATCCGGTGCAGGGCGGTGGGACCGCCCAGCCGGTCAAGCATCCCGGCGGTCTTCAGGCGTTCACCGACAGTCAGGATGTCGAGCGGCCGACCATCCCGGTTCATGGCCATCATCACCTCGAAAAGGGTGCGATGGGCCGGGATATAAAAAGATTCGGGAGCCAGCTGCTTCTCGAGGCAAAGGTCCATGACCTTTTCGCCTTCCAGCAGCACGGCTCCCAGCACCCCCCGTTCCGCGTCCTCGCTATGCGGTGGAACGCGCTCAACAGGCGTCACCTTGGACGAGACAGGGGCGTGATTGTCCATGGAATTATTCCTGGACGACCCAAACCTTGATCAGGGTCTCAACTTCAGGATGAACCTTGACCTTAACCTCGAACATGCCCAATTCCTTGATGGGCTGCTCGAGCTCAACGGCGTGCTTGTCCAGTTCAAAACCCTGTGCGGCAAGCACCTTGAGGATATCGCCATTGGTCACGGAACCAAACAGCTTGTCGCCCTCGCCCACCTTCATGGAGAGCGTGTAGGACCCCTTCTGGATGCTGGCGGCCAGGTCGCGCGCCTTTTCAACGACAACCTTCTTCTCCGCCTCGCGCTTGACCTGGAGCTTCGCGAGCTGGCGGCGGGTCGCATCCGTCACCGGGGCGGCGAGACTTTTCGGCAGCAGATAATTGCGGGCATACCCGTCCGTCACCTTGACCACCTGCCCGGCAACGCCGAGATCCTTGACATCCTGCATCAAAATCATTTCAACTGACATGTTCTGTACTCCTAATCGGATTTAGCGCAACACACCCATTACCCGGGCGCGTCGAATCGCCCGTGCCACGGCGCGCTGCTGCTGGGGCGAAGCACCGGTAAACCGCGCCGGCAGGATCTTGCCCTGCTCGGAGGTGAATTTCCGCAGCAACTCATAGTCGCGCGGGTCAATATGCTTCATGCTTTCGATCTGCGGCACGCGCCGCTTCGATACCATTGCCACCTTGTCTTCTCGTTCTCGCATAGCCATAATGTTTATCCCTCTCTAATAAAGTTAAAACGGAAGGTTATCCTCATCGCCCGCGGGAGCCTCTTCCGCAGCCGCCATCGCCTGCCGGGGTGCGGCGGAACGCGCTTCCGGTGCCGACCGCGGCGCGCCGCCGGACGACTCCGCCGAGTCACTGTACTCCGCCGAACGCTTCGGTGCGCCGATGAACTGGGTCCGGTCGGCCACCACGCTCAGGCGGTTGTGCTTCACGCCGTCCTTTTCCCACTCATCATACTTCAGGCGGCCTTCCACCAGGAGCGGGGATCCCTTGGACAGGTACTGCCCGCACGCCTCGCCCTGCTTCCCCCACACCACCACGCCCACATAACAGACATCTTCTTTTTCTTCACCGGCGGCGGTCTTGTACTTGTTGCTGATGGCCATCCGCAAATCGGTCACCGCCTTGCCCGAGGGCAGGAAACGCACTTCAGGGTCGCGCGTCAGGTTCCCGATCAACAATACCTTGTTCAAACTGGCCATAGCAGCATCCGCCTTCCGGAATTAGGCCTTGACCGGAGCCGGCGCCGGCGGGGCGACCAACTTGGGGTCAAAGCGGGTGATCTGGACGCGGAAGATCTCATCCTGAAGATGATACTTCGCGGTCAGGGCCGAAAGCTTCTCCGGCGCGATCTTGAACGTCACCGACATGTAGAATCCGGATTCCTTCTTCTGCATGATCCGGGCAAACGTGCGGCGTCCCAATTCGCGGGTTTCAAGAACCTTGCCTCCCGCCTTGGTGATTTCACCAATCGCCTGGGCGGACAAATCCTTCAGGCGCTCTTCCTGAACCGTTTCGTCAAAAATAAACAACGCTTCATACATATTCACTGTTTCTCTCCTCCTGCCGTTACATCATTCACGCCGGCCTTCTTGTCCGGCCGGATATTAAACCGGTTCATGGCGACATCCGCCCCCTGCCCGACAATGGCCAGGACGGCTTCCGCCGCCACATCCACCGCCTTGCAGGCTTCCGCCCACTCATCACGCCCGAACGCTCCCAGCACATGCCCGACCAAATCCTGCCGCGCACCGCGCCCGATCCCGACCCGGACCCGACCGTACGCCGGGGTCCCCAGCACCTCGCTGATGGAGGCCAACCCGCGGTGACCGCCCGTACCTCCCAGTTTCCTGATGCGCAGGCTTCCGAGCGGGATATCCGCGTCATCCACCACCACCCACAGGTCCTGGGCACCCACCTTGCGGTAGTTCAGCACCGCGCCCACGGCCCGCCCGCTGGCGTTCATGAACGTCTGCGGCTGCACCAGGATCAGCTCCTCGCCCTCGTGGCGTGCCGATCCGATCCTCGCCTCAAAACCCGAACTGTCCTTCAGGCGACATCCCAGCCGTTCCGCCAGGTTGTCCACCACCAAAAAACCCATGTTATGCGGCGTCTTCGCGTATTCCGCACCCGGATTGCCAAGTCCCACGATAACTTTCATGGACACCGCTCCGGACACCAAGAACCAAAATCCCACGCACGCCCTGACGGCATGCGGGATTACTTCTTGGCGGGCTTCTTCTCCTCTTTCTTCGCCGCATCCTTCGCAGGAGCCGCCGCGCCCTTCGCGGGAGCTGCGCCCTCGGCGCCAGCTTCTTCCTTCTTCTTGCCAATGACCTCGGGAGCCGCAACCGCCGCAGCGGCCTCTTCCACCTTCTCCTCGCGAGGAGCCACGACCGTCGCCAAAGCCACATCGCCGGCGGTCAAAATCGTGTACTTCTTGTCCAGGACCAGGTCGCGGACCATCATCGTCTTGCCCAGGGCCATGCTCGTGACATCGACGTCGAACGAATCCACGATGTCGCTCGGCAGACACTCGACCTCGATATGACGCAGCAGATGCTCCAGGATACCGCCCTGCTGGGATACCCCAACCGGCTCACCCGTGAGCTCGATCACAATCGTCACGCGCATCTTCTTGGTCATCGAGACCTCAAGGAAGTCCGCATGCATCACGGCGCCGTAAACGGCCTCGTGCTGGACTTCACGCAACAGCGCCTTCACGGTCTTGCCGTCAACGTCCAAGTCAACAATCAGGTTCTCACCCGTATTGTGCTTGATCATCGTGTCAAATTCGCGGCTGTTGACCTGAATCGATCGGGCCCCTTTTTCCCCGTACACATTCGCCGGTGTGAACCCGGTCTTGCGCAATGCCTTCGCGGCGGTTGTGCCGGTGGTTTCGCGCTTGGTCGCAGTCAGTTTGATTTCCTTCGCCATGTTTACCTTTTCCCTTTCGCCTTAACCTAAAGTTTGAATAACGACGACACCGACTGGTTGTCGTGGATACGCATGATCGCTTCCCCGAGCAATCCCGCCACCGGCAGCACCGTCACGGGGAACCCGTTGGTTTTCACCATCAGGGGCACCGTATCCGTCACCACCAGTTCCTTGATCACCGAGGCCTTCAGCCTCTCGATTCCGACATCCGTCAGCACGGCATGCGAAACCGCTGCAAAAATATTGTCGGCGCCGTTCTCCTTGAGGATCCGCGCCGCCGAGGTCAGCGTCCCGGCCGTGGTCGCCAGATCATCCACCAGGACGCAATTGCACCCCTTGACATCGCCGACCATCGTCAGGGCCTCCACATCGCTGGGCCCCTTGCGCTGCTTGGCCACGATCGCCAGTCCGGCCTTGAGGGTTTCGGAATAGGCGTGCGCCATCTTAAGTCCGCCCGTGTCGGGCGAGACCACCACGAGATTCGTCAGCTTCTTGTCGATGAGATACTTGGCAATCACCGGCGCGGCATAGAGGTGATCCACGGGAATATCGAAAAAGCCCTGAAGCTGCTGGGCATGGAGATCCATCGTCAGCACGCGATTGGTGCCGGCCGCCACCAGGAGATTGGCCACCAGCTTCGCGGTGATCGGAACCCGGGGCTGGTCCTTGCGATCCTGCCGCGCGTAGCCGTAGAAGGGAAGCACCGCCGTGATGCGGGCCGCCGAGGCGCGGCGCAACGCATCGATCATGATCAGCAACTCCATGATGTTTTCATTCGGGGGATGGCAGGTCGGCTGAACCACGAACACATCCCTGCCGCGGACATTCTCGAGGATCTTTACCCACGTCTCCCCGTCAGGGAAACGGTTGATATGCGCCTTTCCGAGGGGAATGCCCAGGCCATCGGCAATCGCCTGTGCCAGTTTCGGATGCGCTGTACCTGTAAAAATCTTCATTATACTTCGTTCTCGTTCCGCCTGATGGTTGCCCGACTAGGACTCGAACCTAGACTCTAGCCTCCAAAGGGCCGTGTGCTACCATTACACCATCGGGCAATATCTGCGCGACTCTTGTCCATAACCACGGCCCCGTATCCCGTCTCACCCGGGACTCGATCAACAGGGCCTGGTCCTGATCCGCAGCAAGGGCAAACACCGAAGCCCCGCTGCCCGACAACAATACACCTGCCGCACCCGCCGATTTCAGCCTTCCGGCCAACATCGCCAGGAGCGGATATTTAATAAAAACCGGCGCTTCAAGGGAGTTTATGAGGCTGGTACAAGCCAGTCCCAACTCGCCCCTTTCAAGCGCAAAGCGTGCATTGATAAAGGTTTCTTCGGTTGAAGTCAACCCTGATCTAAACCTTCTGTAAACATCCCGGGTGGGGACGTTAAACCCGGGATTTACGACCACCAGCCACCAGGACGTTCCCGCCGGCCAGAGGCAGGAAACCGGCGTGACTTTCTCCCCGCGCCCCTCCATGCAAACCGCCTTGCCGTAGACCATGGCCGGAATATCGCTCCCCAGCCCCGCCCCAAGATCCATCAGGCGTTCCACGGGCAAACTCAGCCCCCACAGGACGTTCAAGCCGTTCAAAACCGAGGCGGCATCGGCGCTTCCCCCGCCCATCCCCCCGCCGATGGGA
>JAABPW010000283.1 GCA_011391785.1 Verrucomicrobiota bacterium | reverse complement strand
CGCCCCCCAGTAGCTGACCCCTCACGCGGGGCGGGGTACGCTAATCTGGAGCCCTTACCGGCTCAACACCCAGATGGATTCCTGCTTGCCGTCAACCGGCAGGTTGTAGGTCAGCTGGTAGGGTCCACCCGTCTCGCTGGAGTCGGTCTGCCAGAAGTCGTTGCCGTTGACGGATTGATCGAATTTCGTTTTCCAGCCACCGGTAAGCTCGTAAAAAGAGTAGCCGGTGGCGGAGGCGAGGCCCTCGAAGCGGATCGGGACGAAACCGATCCCGCCCTTGATCCTCACTTTGACTTCGGTGGCGCGGACCTTGATCACAATGGGATATTTTTCGAGTAATTCCCCGCCGCGAGGCTTTCCGCATAACCGGCGGCCCTTCCGGGTCGCTCCGCGAATCCTGCCTTGCTAAAATCCGCGAGATCCAGGGTGAAGCCATAGTGGCTGGTCTCAATGGCAAGGATCGTCGGGCTTGTATCGGACTTTGTTTTCCGCAAACCGTTCAGCCAGCATGAATACGAGTAGGCGTTCTCGCGCAAGGGGACTGTCTGCGACCAGCTTGATCCTGCGCCCATGATTGTGAAAAGGGTTAACAGGGCAGTTGCCACCTGCCTCATTCCCGTTCTTGCATAGGTGTGAAACATATCCGTCATGCGACCATCTGTCCTGCGTTGTGAAAATGTACATGACGATTGACGATTTATCCATGTTCATGTTTCAGTGGCTCTGGTAGATTTTCGGGAAATCCCTGTAACTAAACCCGACTTTTTGGGGGGCTGTACTGTGAGTTGCGGCACCACCTTCCATTCCGCGCTACCCGTTTCAAGGATGGTTGTTGGGGCAGTCTTCGAAAAGCGTGCATGAAAAGATAAAAGGATGGAGCAATGAATAAAATCATGCGTCGGATAAGCCTGATTGTGGTGGTATTTGTCGCAATGCTCGGCCCGTTGAGTGTGGCCGGGAAGACCCCGGAGGCGACGGTGGATATGCGGCTCAACGCCGGCAGGATGGATGCGGGCGTTGAGGTGACACTGAATGCCCTGGAGCAGGGGGCGGTGATTTCGCCGCTGCTGTTCGGTCACAACCTGGAGATTACGCGCCGCGCAGTCTGGAGCGGGTTGAGCGCGGAAATGGTGGCCAACCGGAAATTTGCTGCAGCGAAGGACAACCGGCCGAAGCGCTGGGAGGCGGTGGGGGCTGAGGATGCGGTCCGGATTGATTCCTCGGTAGCGTATGCCGGAAAGCAATCTGCCCGCATCAAGGTGCCGGCCCAGGGGACCCCCTTCGGGATCAGGCAGCAGCAGGATGTGTTGTCGGTGGCCAAGGGCAAATCCTACAAATTCAGGGTCTGGGTGAAGTCGGAGGCCGTGCGCCAGCTTCAGATGCGGGTCACGGGTGATTCGGGCAAGGTGATTTTCGAAAAAAAGTTCACCTGTAGGCCCGGTGACTGGCAGTTGTTGAGCAGTGAATCCGTCTCGCGCGTCACCTGGACCAACAGCGCGCTGGAGATCACGAGTAAAGAGGCCGGCGTATTCTGGCTGGGTGCGGTGTCGATGCTGCCCGGGGATGCTTTTCACGGGATGCGGCGTGATGTGATTGCGCGGTTGAAGCAGATCAAGCCCGGCGCGTTTCGTTTTCCCGGCGGTTGCTTTGCCGAGTTCTACCGGTGGCAGGACGGCTTGCTGCCCGTGGATCAGCGTCCGCCGATCGGGCCGACAGGACTGTCCTTCCTCCTGCCGAACAGCGATGACTATGATTCGCATGAGATCGGCATTGACGAGTTCATGGCCTTGTGTCGCGAGCTCGATGCCGAGCCGGCCATTACGCTACGCGTGAGCGAGAGCCCGGTCGAGGATGCCGCGAGCTGGGTGGAATACTGCAATGGCGACAGAAGCACGAAATGGGGAAAAATCCGGGCCGAACGGGGTCAGAAAGAGTCCTATGCGGTAAAGACCTGGTTTGTTGGCAATGAAGTGTATTCCTTCGGGCGGGGCGGTATGAACAACCCCGGTAATTATGCCAAAAAGGCGAAGGAAGTTGCGGAAGCCGTGATGAAAATTGATCCAGCGGTCAATCTGGTGGGATGTACGGATCTGGTCTATGGAAACATAAACAAGGGATGGAACGACCCCTTGATGGCACAGGCGGGAAGTCTTATGGCCTATGCCTCGGTCCATGACTACATTCAGGATTCTTTGCGCCCCGCGGATCTTCAGGCCTATGCCGCTGCCGCGACCAGGCACCGCAAGCCGGCCTTTGAGAGAATCTTCAAGGAGCTCAGGAAGCCGATTGTCTATGACGAGTGGAATACGGCGTGGGGCGGGGCAGGCTCTGTCGGAATGGGATTCTGTGTGGCCGGTGTCCTCAATCTGCTGTGTCGTGAAGGTGCGGATCTCAACATCAGGGAGGCGTATTATTTCCAGCCGGTGACGGAGGGGGCCATCACGGTGAAGCCCCTT
>JAABPW010000282.1 GCA_011391785.1 Verrucomicrobiota bacterium | reverse complement strand
CACCGGGAGGTGTTTCGCGAATTTCACGGGGCAGGTACTCCGGCCCCGTGAAATTCGCGAAACATTTTCTTCTCCCTCTCTCCCTCTCCCCCAACCTCCGTACCTCCGTGGTAAATCCTTCCTTTCCGCTTTTCCCCACCCAGTGAGCCCTTAACCATGCAGCTTGGAAATCCATCTTACCTGCTCCTGTTCCTGCCCCTGGCGGCAGCGGCGTGGTTTATCTACCGGCGGCGGGTCCGGCAGGCGCTGCTCTTCGCACCGTTCCACCGGCTCCCCGCCAACCGCGCCACCTGGCGCACCCGCCTGCGCCCGCTGGCGCCCCTCCTCTATCTCCTGGGCGCCGCCCTGGCCATCATCGCCCTCGCCCGCCCGCAAACCACGTTCTCGCGGTCCGTCCGGAAATCCGATGCCATCGCGATCCAGATGGTGGTGGACTGCTCGGGCTCGATGCAGGCGCTGGATTTCTCGACCCCGGACAAGCAGAGGACCCGGCTCGACGTGGTCAAGGAGACCTTTGCCCAGTTTGTCCAGAAGCGGACCGGCGACCTCATCGGCCTCATCACGTTCGGCGGGTATGCCTCCAGCCGCGCCCCGCTCACCCTCGACCACGATGCCCTGCTCCACAGCCTCAAGGGGGTCGAAACCGCCCGCGAACGCTTCAAGCGCGAGGGACAGAACCTCACCCTCATCAACGCGGAGGAAATGCTCACGGCGATCGGGGATGCCCTGGCCACGGGGTGCACCCGCCTCGAGAATTCAGAGGTCAAGTCCCGCATCATGGTGTTGCTGTCCGATGGCGAATCCAATACCGGCCTCATCCAGCCGGCCGAAGCCGCCAAGGCCGCCAAAACCATGGGCATCAAGGTCTACACCATCGGGATCGGCTCCACCGGCCAGGTGCCGGCCCTGGGCCGTGATGAATATGGCCGGCCCGTTGTCGGCGTTATGAATGTCAGCCTGAACGAGGAGCAGCTTCGCAACATTGCCGACACCACCGGAGGCCGCTATTTCAACGTCAAGGATCCCAAGGGCCTCGCCCAGACCCTGGAGACCATCAGCAAGCTCGAACGGACCGCCATCAACACCGAGCTCTACAACAAGTACGATGAGCACTTCCTGATGTTCCTGGTCCCCGCCCTCGTGCTCCTCTGCATCGGGGCCGCCATCAACAGCTGGCTGGGGAGGCAAATCCTATGACCCTTCAATTCCATTATCCCTGGGTTCTTTTCCTCCTCTGGCTGGTGCCGGCGGGCGGCATTGCCTGGCACATGCTGACGTCGCGCAAGTCCGCGCAGATGGCGTTCGTTTCACCCCTGATGGCCGCCCGGCTCGCTCCCGCCGCATCCCCCGTCCGCCAGCTCTGGCAACGCAGCCTCTTCATGGTTGGCCTGCTCCTCGCCCTGATTGCCGCCGCGCGGCCCCAGTGGGGAACGAAAGAGGACACCGTCTTCCAGCGTGGCCGCGACCTGATGATCGTCCTCGACGTGTCCCGCTCCATGCTCGCCAACGACGTCCATCCCAGCCGGCTGGGCCGCGCCAAGGTGGATCTCATCGACCTCATCCGCCAGCTTCACGGCGACCGGGTCGGCCTGCTCGCCTTCCGCGGACGTCCCCTCCTGCTCTGCCCCCTGACCACCGATTACGGGTTCCTGTCGCAAACCCTGGACGGCGCAGCCGTTGATTCCGCCCCTCCGGGCGAAACCGATATCGGCGACGCCATTCTCGAGGCCCTGAACAGCTTCCAGGGCGATGAAGGCTCGCACCGGGCCATCGTCCTGGTCTCCGACGGCGAGGATCTTGCCGGAAAGGTGGCGGATGCCACCACCAAGGCGAAGGAACAGGGAGTCGCCATCTTCACCGTCGGCTTCGGCAGCAGCACGGGCGCCACCGTCCCTTCCGCCGCCAACAGGAAGGAGGCGATGAGCTACCAGGGACAGGACGTGGTTTCCAAGCTGAACCACGAGGTGCTGCGCGACCTTGCCGAAAAAACCGGCGGGGCCTATGTCCCGGTCGGACTCGCCAATGTGAAACTCGGGGACCTCTACCGCAACCACCTGAGCCGGATCACCGCCCGTGACCTGGAGGAATCCGTCCAGCGCCGCGCCGTCGAGCGCTATCAATGGTTCCTGCTTCCCGCCCTCCTCTGTTTCATCGGCCTCGCCTTCTTCAGCCGCGGGCAGATTAGGGTGAAGAAGAGAGTGTTCAGTGTTCAGTATTCAGAAGTCAGAAGTCAGGAGTCAGAAGCCAGAAGCCGGAGTCCAGAATCGATATCCGCTACTCCGCCACCGGTGCCGCAGGCCATGGTCTTGTTGCTTCTCGTGTCCGGGATATGGGGAGGGAACTCCGTCCTTGCCCAGACGAACCTGCCTGCGGGACGGGACGGGGCGCGGGTGGCGCAGAAGTTGACTCTCATGGGACGTTACGACGAATCGGCAGAAGCCTACCAGGCGGCGGCAAAAACAGCGGCCAC
>JAABPW010000281.1 GCA_011391785.1 Verrucomicrobiota bacterium | reverse complement strand
CAAGATTACCACCGGCGGCGATACGTGCTGGCAGTCGAGCAACGCCTATGCCACCTGCAGCGATTCATTTCTGACCATTTTTACTGAAACGTATATGAAAGCCTTTGACCGCCAGGCCAAGATCGACCAGGCCCGCAAGGCCAAGATCGAGCCCAAACCCGAGGCCGACCCCCTTGAGGGACTCTAACCTTACGTCGTTCGTGAAATAATCTATCCACCCTCCAAGACTGCATCAGGCATTGCATCTCCCGTTTATTCCACCTATATTCCCCCGAAGACGCGCCATAATGGCGGGTCGATCAATCAGGAGATATCAGTATGGCAAAGGCAATGACGAAGAGTCAGATCGTAACGAGCGTGGCGGAAGCGACCGAAATGAGCAAGAAGCAGGCGGAAGCGGTCATCGCGGCGTTGGTTGGTCTGGCGTATAAGCAGGCGAAAAACAGCTTCACGCTTCCCGGCTTGGGCAAGCTGGTGCTTGTGAACCGCAAGGCGCGCATGGGCCGCAATCCTGCCACCGGCGAAACGATCAAGATCGCGGCGAAGCGCGTGCTGAAGTTCCGCGTCGCCAAGGCCGCCAAGGACGCGATCCTCGGCAGCAAGTAAATTTCCATCAGGAAATTGAGGTGGCCGCAACCCTTTGGTTGCGGCCTTTTATTTGGGCTTGAACCCGCGTTCCCCCCTGCCCTATCATCACCACCGATTTCATCATGCCCCGGTAGCTCAGTTGGACAGAGCAACGGTTTCCTAAACCGTAGGTCGCCAGTTCGATCCTGGCTCGGGGTACCACCTCACATCAAATCATAGGAGTCTGAGGTGTATTCTGTTATGATTCCACCCTCGACAGGGAGACAGACATGCCCTTTACAAACAACGACACACTCAGACGACTCCGCTACAACCTCAATCTGAACGACAACAAGCTCGTCGAGATCTTCAAGCTCAGCGGCCTGCCGCTCGATAGGGCCGTGACCCAGGACATGCTCAAGAAGGAAGGGGATGCCGGGTTCATTGAATGCTCCGACAAGGTGCTTTCAGCCTTCCTCGATGGACTCATCATCAAATACCGGGGGAAACGCGATAACGCGCCTCCTGCTCCGGCCCATCAGGATGACCACCTGAGCAATAACGATATACTCAAGAAGCTGCGCATCGCCCTTGCCTTAAAGGAGGATGACGTCTTGGCCATCATGAAAACCACAAGGCCGGACATCACGCGATCCGAGCTCAGCGCCCTCTTCAGGCACAAAAGCCACATCAACTACAAACCCTGTGGAGACCAGTTCCTCCGGAACTTCATCACCGGACTGAAGGAAGTCTACAACAAGCAGGCCGAACCTGAAAAGACTCACCCCCAGGAACCGCCAGCCTGATACACCCGCTTTTCAGGTGTAGTCAAACTCGTGGATGACATGCCCGCGCACCGACATTCCTGCCTTACAGGTTGAATCGGGGTCTCCACTACGCAGGGGGTGCCAGGAAGGAAGGTCACGCCCCTGCGACACCAGCCGGTAGGCACAGGCGGACGGCAACCATTTCAAGACGTCCGGGGTGCAGCGGAACAGGTTCACGCATTCAGGCATGCGCCGCTTTCGCGACCGGTAGCAGGAGCAGCGGCAGGTTTCAAGATCCAGAAGACGGCAGGCCCACTTGGTGTAGTGCACCTTCAGTGTGTCAGGGTCCTCGTACTTGATTACGCAGCACCGCCCACAGCCCGAACAAAGTGATTCCCACTCCTTCTTCGTCATTTCACCCAGCGTCTTGCAACGCCAGAATGGCTCCACCACTTTGACCGCCTTCTTCTTCACATCTCACTTCTTCTCACCCAACGCCTTGGCCCGGGCCAGGCGGACAAGCTGCAAATCATCGAAGGAGGCGTTACGGCGGTTGTAGCGGTTTTCCATGCGCTCCAAAAAGTTATCCCAGTCCTCCTGGGTCGGGGGCGTGTCGTAATCAAACCTCTCCTGGTCCGCCCGTTTGGTCTGCCATTTCACCTGGCCGCGCCCAACCGTCCACCTCACGTCGCGCTTGATTCCATCTTCTAGTTTTTCAATCCAGCAAACTTGTCGCATCATGAGATAACCCCTCCCGAAACAATTTGAGACGCAGGTGTACCACAGATCCGATTTGAGACGGAGAAGAAAAAGGGTGGGCTATCAGGAACCGCGACTCCTGCGCGCCTTGGGCTTCGGACCCTTCGCGTTCCGGGGAGAGGGCTTCGCCTTCACGACCGACTTCTTCCCCGTCTTGGGTTTCGACTTGGCCTTCACGATCTTCTGCCCCTTCTGGCTAGCCAACACGGGAGCCGTGACGACCTCTGCCATCTCAATGCCAAACACGTCCGCCACCTCGTCGCTATCGAGCACCGCAGCCGTTTCCGTCCCCCGCCCGGCCGTCAGGGCTTCTACCGCGCCCGATTGGCTCACCAGATCCGCATGATCCACATGCCTCAACAGAAAGAGAAGTTCCGGCTTCTTAT
>JAABPW010000280.1 GCA_011391785.1 Verrucomicrobiota bacterium | reverse complement strand
GGTCGCCGCATTCTTCCGTAATCATCCGCCGATCATGGCCGGAACAACGGCCTATGTGGATATCAAATTACGTCAGCCAAGGAAGTTTCGTGTTGCCGTCTATGCGCTTGATTTTGACAGGCAGGGGCGGCGCCAGGCGTATGAGGTGATTGATCCTGTTACCGGGAATCTTGTGGCACCGGTCCACATTGTCGATGGCTTTGAGAAGGGCACGTATACTATTTTCGAGTGTGATCGTTCCGTGCGCATCCGCATCATCCAGATGCGTGGTGAAAACGCAGTTGTGAGCGGTGTGTTTTTTGATTCTCCCTGAGAAATGGGCGGAGGATTCCTGGCGTTTACTGAAAGTGATGGGGTCTATGAAGCAAGTCCTGATGGTTGTGATGTTGAGTTTAGTGTGGAGTGGGACCGCCATGGCTGGCTGGTTTTCGCCCGATATTGAGCCTGCCAGTCTCAGGTGCGAGTATCATGAGAGTCCGTTGGGCATCGATACGACCCAGCCGAGGCTGGCCTGGCTGATTGCAGATTCCCGATTGTCGAATGCCGATTTAAACTCGCGGAAATCAACATTCGAAAATCATCAATCTCAAATTCCCCGCGGTTTGCGCCAAACCGCGTATCAGGTGCTGGTGGCGTCCAGCGAAGCGTTGTTGAAGAAGAACAAGGGCGATCTTTGGGATAGCGGGAAGGTGGAGAGCGACCAGACCATCCAGGTTGAGTATGGCGGAAAACCTTTGGTGTCCGGGATGCAATGCTGGTGGAAGGTCAAGGTCTGGACGGTGTCCTTGTCGGGAGACCGCAATCCCGAGCCTTCGTCATGGAGCAAGTCGGCCTCCTGGACGATGGGGCTGTTGAAGCCTGAAGATTGGCAGGCGAAGTGGGTGAAGCCCCAGGACCGGACGACCTCTCCCTGGTTGCGCAAGGAGTTCACCCTCGATGCGGTGCCGGAAAGGGCGACGGCTTATGTGAATGTCAAAGGATACTGCGACTTGTTTGTGAATGGCGTCAAGGTGAGCGAGGATGTCCTTTCGCCTGCTGTGACCGAATACCGCCGGCGGACCCGTTATAACACTTATGACATCACGAAATACCTGCGGCCGGGCAGGAACTGCGTCGGGGCATGGATGGGTATTGGCCTCTGGTACCGCCGCGGAGAATCCAATCCGGATCCGGTTCCACTCGCCAGGATCCAGCTGGACATGACGGTCAAGGGCAAGCCGGTGGTTGTCGGGACGGATGCTTCATGGTCCTGGCTGGCAAGCACCCATACGGAGCACTGGTGGGATTGGAATCAGAATGGCCGTGAGGAAATCGACATGCGCTGTGATGTTCCGGGCTGGAGTGAAGCGGGCGGGACGCAAGGTGACTGGAAACCTGTTGTTGAACATCCTGAGCGTACAGGGGTGGCAACCGCACAATCCTGTCCGCCGAACCGTATCACGAAGGTCTTTCCGCTGGTGAAGTGCACTGTCCTGAGCACCAATCTGGTCGAGCTCGACTTCGGCACCAACCTGAACGGCTGGCTGAAACTTCGCCTGCCACAGCTGAAGTCCGGCGACAAAATCACCATGCACTTTGCCGACAAGCGGTTCCAGACGCCCGGGGGTGACAATACCCCGATCGGGCATGTCGGGGTGTTCGAACCCAGCATTAAAAGGTTTACTGCCACGACAGGAAAAGTAGCCTATCAGACCATGACGCAGCGCGCGGAGTACATCTCGGCGGGAAAAGCCGGGGAGGAATATTGCGCCCGGTTCAATTACTTCTCCTTCCGGTATGTCATTATCGAGGGGTTGCCAACGCCGCCAAAGTCCGAGGACGCCCAGGCCCTGATGATCGAGTCGGATTTGAAGCCCGTCGGATCATTTGAGTGTTCCAATGAGCTTCTGAATCGCATATTTGAGGTCAATCTCTGGACTATCCGGTGCTTGAATTTTGGCGGCTATATGGTGGATTGTCCCCATCGCGAGCGGATGGGGTATGGCGCTGACGCCCAGACGTCCATCGACACCCAGATCATGAATCTGGATGCCGCGGCGTTCTATGCCAAGTGGGTGACGGATTGGCTGGATATCCAGAACCGGGAGACGGGAAAGACCGGTAACTTCGCGCCCATCAACGATGATCCGGCCTGCTGGTTCCTGTGGGGCGGCATGATCGATGTCCTGCCGTGGAAGACCTATCTTTACTACGGGGATCGCAGGCTTCTTGAGAAATCCTATGATCAGATGGCTTTGTATCTCGAGAAGTACGTTGATGGTTTCTATCCGGGTGGCGGAATCGAACGGAAGGGTGGGGAAACGGGGAGTGATTGGGTCACGCCCGTCTCCGGCATGAGCCCGCCTCCGGGAACAGAGCTGTTGGCGAACTGTTATCGGGTCTATCTCCTCGACCTTCTGGCGAAGTCGGCCGATGCGCTGGGGAAAACGGATGACGCAAAACGATATCGTGTCAGGATAAATAGCCTGAGGGGCCTCATC
>JAABPW010000279.1 GCA_011391785.1 Verrucomicrobiota bacterium | reverse complement strand
ATGGGCGCGGTCAGCCACCGCGTGAAGCTTTCCCGCTGCAACAGGCAGGCGGCGCTGAATGAGCCGGCGATTTCCGATGGTGCGACTCGGGTAAAGGTTAAGGAGCGCCCGTGCCGGGTTGCCTTGACCACCAGGGGGGTCTCCCCGTTTTCAGCGATGCCGAAAGCCATGTTGGCCCGCAGGGATGTGCCGGGGGAATTCATGTCAGGGGCTCTCCAGCCAGGCCAGGATGCGCACATCACCGGTCGGCAGCCGGCAGCACAGGCCGCGGGCGAGGGCGGACCGTGTTCCCGTGGTTGATTTTGAAGTGACGGAGAAGAACTGACCGAACATGGGGACATCCGGGCGCTGGAGCGGACGGGGGAGCGACTCCCGCGGGATTCCCTGCAGGGTCGTGCGGGTCTTGACACCGGAAGGGAGTTGATTGTCGAACGCCTGATATTCCAACTGTGCGCTTCCGGCCTTCATGCCGTTGTGCAACGCCCCCCAGGCGGCATCGAGCGCCGCGGCCCGGAGACTGAGCCGGCTCTGGGACTCGTCACCCGCCCGGAGCGTCATGCGGGCGGAAATCTGGGTCTGGAGGACCACGCCGGACAGGAGCGCCAGCAACAGGATCACCATCAGGAGCGCAAAGCCCTGCCGATTATGGGAAGCAACACTCATTGGGCAGGTTATTTACGGGAAAGGGGGGCGGGAGTCAATCCGGCGGTTTCGGTATCACTTCATCCTTCAATCATAATCATAATCATAATCTTAATCTTAATCTTAATCGTAATCTTTTCCGGGGGCAGAGGATTACGATTACGATTAAGATTAAGAAGTATTGTCACCCCACTGGAATCACAGGCGCTGGTGGCGGTAGAGCCGGTGTTCCAGGGTTTCGGTCCTGAATGCGGCCAGGCCCGGTTGCCAGCTGGCGATGATGGTATCCGCCGGTACGCCGCCTTGCAGTGCCAGGCGGACGGTGTCGGTGCCGTACAGCTTGTCGAACCATTCCGGCCTGGTGCCTGGCACCTCCCAGAGTGCGGCCGGCCCGTAAAGATCCCGGATTGCGGCCAGCAGTTTCACGGACGTCTCCACCGGCTTGAACGCGGCATAGTCGGAAATCACCAGGCGCGCCCCGTCCAGTTCCTGTCCGGCATACAACCCGCTTTTCGCGGTGTAGCGGGTCGGGACAAGATCGATTCCGTCAAGACTGCCATTCAATCGCAGGGGGTCAAGCCACGGTGCGCCGATGAGCTGGAACGACAGTCCGGTGCCGGAGCCATAGTCCAGTGCCGGCAGAGCTTCGCCGAACACGGTGGTGGTGAAAAGGCAGGCGGATTCCCATGACCGTATGCGTGGCGACGGCGGCACCCAGGGCGGCCATGCGGGTTGCCGCTCCGCTTCGCGGTGATAGCCTTCCATTTCCGCCACACGCAGATCCAGGTTCAGTCCCAGTATCTTCACCAGCCACCGGGCGGTTTCACCGGGCGTGAGCCCGGTTTGCATGGGGCCCGGGATGAAGCCTACAAACGATTCAAAGGCGGGATCGAGCAGGGGACCGTCCGCGCCTAAGGGCAGGGGAACCGGTCGGTCAGCCACGATGACGGGCTTGCCAGCCCCGGCGGCTGATTCAAGAACCAGGCGCAGGGTTGAGGCATAGGTGTAGGGCCGTGCACCAAGATCCTGAAACTCGACCACCAGGATGTCGACGGCATCCAGCATGGCGGGCGTCGGTTTCCTGGTTTCGCCATAGAGGGAGAAAACCGGGATACCCCATGAGGGATGCAACCCGTCGGTTGTCAATTCGCCTGCCGCCGCAATCCCGTCAAACCCGTGTTCAGGTCCGAAGAGAGCCGTCAATTCGATGCCAGGTGCCTGATGAAGCCGTTCCGCCGAGGAGCGGCCCCGGGCATCCACTGCCGCCGCATGGCTGACCAAGCCCACCCGTTTCCCCTGGAGCCAGCCGGCGTGTTTTCCGAGGAGGGTGTCGACGCCGGGGGTCAGCTTCATGGCAGGTTCTGCTCGATGTGGTGGCGGATGGCATCCCCTGAGGCGGGCAGAATGGCGCAACGGGTGGGAAGGTCGCGCAGGGCCTCGAGGATGGGGTGGTGTGCCAGGTCCTGGCCGGTCGCCTCCTGGATCGCCTGTCCGAACTTGGCGGGATGAGCCGTGGCCAGGCAGATCATCGGGGCCTCCGCGCGCAGATGATCCTGCGCCACGGCCACGCCGACCGCGGTGTGGGGATCGAGCAGGTAGCCGTATTGCTTCTGGTAGGCACGAATCGTTGCCAGGGTTGTGGCCGTTGTACCGGAACCCGCCGTGATCAGCCGGTCGATCTGTCCGTCCGCATGCGGCGGCACGGTGAGTTGTCCGTTCGCGTCGAACTGCTTCATGAGGGTCCGCACACCCGCCGGATCGTCCCCCAACCGGTAATAGAGGTAACGCTCGAAGTTGCTGGCGACCTGGATATCCATGGAGGGGCTGATGGTGGGGTGGACTTCGCCGCCGCTGTAGATCCCGGTTT
>JAABPW010000278.1 GCA_011391785.1 Verrucomicrobiota bacterium | reverse complement strand
ATAGGGCTTGTTCTGCCGGATACTGTCCCGGATCCAGCGGTCGTAAGTCTGGACCGCATTGGGCCACAGGTTGCTGGGGAACTCCGCCTTGATCCGCAGCAGGTCACCCCACTTCAGTCCCCAGTAATCCGCGAATTCGGGACGCTGCAGGAGGGTATCAATGAGCTTCGCCCGCTTATCCGGGGATTTGTCGGACAGGAAGTCCCGCACTTCACCCACCGTGGGCAGGGTTCCAATCGTATCCAGGAATACACGCCGGACAAACACCTCGTCGGTACAGCGTTCGGAAGGCGTGATCCCCTTGGCCTTGAGCACGGCAATAACTCGCTCGTCAATGGGATTGGAAACCACAAAGCCGACAGACTGCGCCCAGGTAGCAAGGTTCACGAAAAGGCAAATAATGGCCCATGCCAAAATCCCAGCCAGATTATGCCCTCGCAACATCCTTCCCGCCCTCCACTGATGACCTCACTATGCAATATAACGATACAGAGGGCTGTATTATTGTGAGGAAAAGATTGGAGGAAGACGTCAGTAGTCAGAAGTTAGAATCTTTAATTATCAAGGCGCTACTGGCTTTATGAGAGACTTCTCATTGATCCAACCGAGAAGAATTTGAACAGAAGCACGCGGAGATCGCGAAGAATAAAGGGGGTGCGCTTCGCGGAATTCAAAGCTAAATAGACTAGTTGACAATATAGACATACGCTTTTAACTTCCGGCAATGCATAAGAATTACACTCAGGCAAATAAGTGGACGGAACAGGTGATAAGTGCAGCCATTGAAGTTCATAGGCATAAAGGACCGGGTCTTCTTGAAGAGATCTATGAAAAGTGTCTCATGCGTGAATTTGAGTTACGGGGAATGCCCGCCATTAACCAGGTGCGCGTTCCCATTGAATATAAAGGAGTTACATTCGACCAGGAGCTCAGACTCGATGCGATTATAGATCGCTGCCTGATAGTGGAAATCAAAGCAGTTGAATGTGTCCTCCCTGTGCATAAGGCTCAGCTTCTGTCGTACATGAAGTTGATGGATGTACCGGTCGGCCTCTTAATTAATTTTCACGCGAGACTCCTCAAGGAGGGGCTTTCACGAATGGTTTTACGCGGAGCAGATATTGAAGATGTTGATTTCTAACCCCCTGCCCCGCTCCATGCGGCGAGCACGCCGCATGGAGCCTTCGCGGGCTCTGCGTGCTTCTGTTCAAATTCTTCTCGGTTCGATCAATGAGAAGTCCATCACAAAGCCTGAAGGACCATTTTCAATCAGAAATCTTCAATTTCTCTTCAATATCCCGTTATCCGGAGTCGGTAGAACTGCTTGGTGGCCGATGGCCCGGGTATCAGCACGTCCTGGGTGACCAGGTCGATGCCTGACAGCAACGGAGTCACCGTCTCCCCCAGCAACAGGGAGCCAATCGGCTGCCAGGCCACCAGGTCATCCGACACCTCGAGGGTCGTCGTCAGATACCAGTCCCCGCTGCGCCGCCGGAAGGTGAGCGTGGTCCATTGTGCGCCGCCGCTCAGGGGGGCCAGGGCCAGCTGGGCCGCCGCGCCCGATTCCGCGATCCGTGGATTCATTCCGAAGCCGTATTCCACCAGGTTCGGTACGCCATCGCCGTCGGGATCCGCCTGGTCGCCCCACAACCCTGATTCCTGCGTGCCATCCAACAACGCCGCACCGCCGAAATACAGGTCGCGCCACAGTCCCAGCGGCGTGTATCCCGGAGTGGACGGCGGGGTCGCGACGACCAGCAACGTGAACGCATTCGTCACGCTGGCGCCCTCCCGGTCACGGGCCACCACACGCACCGTGTTCGTCCCGGTCACCGCCGGGGTTCCGCTGAAGGAGCCACTGGCAGGATCAAACGCCAGCCAGGTCCCCAGTCCGGGCGACAGCGTATAGTCGGCTGACAGCGTCACGACATCCTCGAAATCAGAATCGGAAAACGTCGTGGGCGAGAGGATCAGGCCGAACGGGCTTCCCACCACGGCCACCTGGTCGGGAACAGGATCGGTGACAACCGGCGCACTGTTGTACTTGAAGGTGTAGATGTAGGTCGCCCCGCACCGGTAAACCGGAACGCCGTGATAGCGGGCGCCCACCGCCAGGACACCGCCACCCACCGCGACAGCCTGCCCGTACTCGTCGCCCGCCGCACCCGCACCTGCGGTGAACTTCCGCACAAAACCCCATGTCTCCAGCCCGGCATAAGTCCTCGTGTACAAGTACGCGCTGCCTTTCCTGGCCCCGCTGACCAGGTCGTTACGCGAGCCCACCGCCAGCCAGTTGCTGTCCATGCCTACCGCGCACCCGAATTCCTGCCGGGAAGCAGCGTCCCGCGGCCTGATCTTCTTGACCTGGCCCCACAGGTTGGTCCCACCCTCATTTCGGCTAAACAAGTAGACCGCCCCGGAGTTGGTCCCGCCCTGGCTTTCGCCCGGCGCGCCAACGGCGAGCAGGTCCCCGACCATGGCAACGGCGGTGCCGAACTCATTTGAAACGGC
>JAABPW010000277.1 GCA_011391785.1 Verrucomicrobiota bacterium | reverse complement strand
TGGTGCACAATGTCCATTTCAGGGGGCCGGGGGCGGACCGCCTCACGATCAGCGGCGATTCCAACGGGGATGGCAATCCCGACATGCAGCTCTTCCGGGTTTTGGCCTCCGTCACGATGGAGGGGATGACGCTGACGAAGGGGTTGTCCGCCGAAACGGGCGGGGCATGCTACGTGGGACCCGGGGGGGCGCTTTCCATGCGCTATTGCGCTGTCACCGGGAGCGAGGCGATGAACTGGGGCGGTGCCATCGATGTGGAACAGGGCGCGTTGTCGCTGGTGGGCTGCCTGATCCAAGGCAACAGCACGGGCCAGAGCTCAGGGGAGGGTGGTGGCGCCATTTCCCTGTGGACGGATGAGTCCTGCTCCTTTGTCAACACGACCTTCTCCGGCAACAGCCAGCGCTGTGCCAGCGGGATCGCTGGCGGCGCCCTCTATGCCGAGAATTACACGGCGAGCACGGAGCTGGGTATCGAGGTTCGACATTGCACATTCGCCGAAAACGAGGATGCGACGGAATCCGCCTCGGCCATCATGTCGCTCGGGTTCGGGACGGCTGTCACTATCGGCAATTCGGTCTTCATGGATGGAAGCGGCCGGAACCTGGGTGTGGAGGCGGCGGGCGAAATCCGGTCCCAGGGCGGCAATCTGGCGGATGATTCCACGCGCGCGACCCTGATCCAGGAAGGCCAGCCCGAGGAAGTCATTTTGTTCAACAACGCCACCGACCGGACGAATTTGTCCTCGGTGGCGGTGCTGCAGTTCCCCCTCGATGCCGCGGTTCGTCCGGCGGCCGGATACCGGCTGAAGGCCGGAAGTCCCGCGATCAACCATGCCGTCGCGCCCTTGGCGGCGGTTGACCAGCGAGGCGTCTGGCGCGATGCCCTGCCTGATTCCGGCGCGCTTGAATACGACAGCACGGCGCGCATCGTGCTCAACGAGATCCAGTTTGATCCCCAGGCCGGTCAGCCCGGCTGGCTGGAATTCTACGTACCCCGCGATTCGTCGCCGGTGGACCTGGGTGGCCTGATGCTGGTGGTGGACGGCGTGACCAATCATACCTTTGCCGCCCCGCAGGTCATCCAGCCCGGCCGCGGCCTGATCGTGGCGGGCACCAATGGCGTGGTGGTCCTCAATCCCACCAACAATCCCATTCCGGTGATCGCCTCCGCCAGCTTGATCCCGAAATCCGCGGGCACCATCGCCCTGCTGAATCCCGCGCGGAGCTGGATGCCCGTGCAAAGCCTGAACTACCTGGGCACCTTCGCCGATCCTGCCTCGCCGACACAAGTTCTGGTCGTGGCCCATAATTCCATCACGCTGGCGCCCCAGTTCAGCGGGTTCGCCTTTGTCCCGCACAGCCTCGTCCTGGCACCGCCCCAGGGCGGGATGGATGCCGCACGCATCACCACCATCAACCTGGAGTCGCCGGGCAGCGATACCAGCCCGATGATGTTTGGCAGCCGAAACGCCCTGCCCCAGGCGCAGGCCGACCGCCTGGTCGTCGACGAGGATGACTTCTCGATCCTGACCGTCCTGTACAACGACATGGATGCCGACGGGCTTGACCGTTTGGCGATCTACGACCTCAGCCCTGTTCCCCTGGCGCCCGCCGACCGTGGCGTCACGAATTCGCAGCAGGGCGCCGTAATCATGCTGGATCCCGCGACGATCACCGACACCAACGCCACGCCGCTGCTGCGGGGCACGGCGGTGACTTATGATCCGCGCCACACGGTGGGGATCCAGGCCCTGCCGGCGGGCTCCAAGATGACAGACTCGTTCACCTATACCATGGTGGATATCGGCACAGGGCCGGTGTCGGCCTATGCCGCCACCGGGACCGCCACGGCAGTGACGTCACCGGGACACCGGCTGACCAACGACGAGATCATCGTCCTGTCGGGCTGTGATGTCGTCGCCTATAACGGCACATGGCTGGTGACGCCTCTGGATGACGACACCTTCTCGATTCCCGTGCCCTATGAAGGGGCCCCGCTCACCAATGGAGCCTGGGTGACCCGCGACCAGCGCCAGGCCACGGGACCTGCCGCGGCCAGCGTCACTGTGGAGGTGCTCGGCGCGAACGACTATCCGGTGGCGGGCGAGGATTGGATTCCCGCCAATGAGGACACCGTGCTGCGCATGATGGGCGATGCCACTCTCGCGGGCGTCACCGGGCACGTGTTCGAGACGGATTCGGCCTATTCGATGACACCGGTGGTTTCCATGGAAAGCCTGCTGACGAACGACGGGGATCCGG
>JAABPW010000276.1 GCA_011391785.1 Verrucomicrobiota bacterium | reverse complement strand
CTCGGGTTATGCGGGGCATCCGTCGTACAACGGCTATCAGGCGACGACCGTGCTGGATGCCGACACGTTCACGATACCCGTGCAGTATGTGGACAACGCTTCCGTGAAGGGGCGCTGGGGCTTGCTGACCGATGCGGGGCGGTTGCAGGCGACAAGCCACGCGGGTGCGGCGGTCCGCCTCGACCTCCGGGCGGCGCGGGAGGAGACCAGCGTGATTTATGATCCCACCCCGTCGGCGGAGCTGA
>JAABPW010000275.1 GCA_011391785.1 Verrucomicrobiota bacterium | reverse complement strand
GCGGCTGACCAAGGCAAAAACGGTCATTGTTCGGGCCGGAACCTATTACCTTCCTGAAACGCTGCTGATGACTTCCGCGGATAATGGCACCGTATACCGCGCCGCCGCCGGCGAAACCGTGGTCATCAGCGGAGGCACGAAGCTGGATCTCCAGTGGGAACCGTATCAGGACGGCATCATGCAGGCCAAGACTCCTGCGGGGATGGACATTGATCAGCTTTTCGCCAACGGCAAACTCCAGATCATGGCGCGATATCCCGATTCCAATCCCGATATCCGTCCCTTCAACGGGTTTTCGGCTGATGCGTTCAGCAAGGAACGCGTGGCGCGCTGGGCCAATCCGGCGGGAGGTTATATCCATGCGATGCATTCCGCGCACTGGGGCGGCTATTCGTACAGGATCACCGGAAAGAACAATTCGGGTGACATCACTTATGAGGGCGGATGGCAGAACAACCGGCAGATGGGCATGCATCCGCAGCACCGGTTCGTTGAAAATATAATGGAAGAACTTAATGCGCCGGGCGAGTGGTATCACAACGCCAGGACCGGCGTGCTGTATTATTATCCGCCCAAAGACATTGACCTGAAAACCGCGACGATTGAGGTTGTCCGGCTCCGATGCCTGGTGGAATTCAACGGGGCAAAAAACGTGACGCTGAAAGGATTCCTCTTCCGCCATGCCGCCAGGACGTTCATGGACGTAAAGGAGCCGCTACTTCGAAGCGACTGGACAATCTACCGCGGCGGAGCACTCCTGTTCAACGAGTCTGAAGACTGCGCGGTGGAAGACTGCGAGATGGACCAACTGGGGGGCAATGCGGTATTCGTTAATCAATACAACCGCCGTATCCGTATTGCCGGTTGCGACATCCATGACACAGGCGCCAGCGCGGTGGCATTTGTCGGCTCTCCCGAGGCCGTGCGCAACCCTCTCTTCGAGTACAATCAGCGCCAGGACTACAAGAGCATCGACAAGGCGCCCGGCCCGAAGTCGGAGAACTATCCTGCCGACTGCACGGTCGAGGACAGCCTCATCCGGCATTTCGGGGTCGTTGAAAAACAGGCCACCGGCATTGAGATTTCAATGGCCATGGGTATTACAGTCCGGCATTGCAGCATTTATGATGCGTCGCGCGCCGGAATCAACATCAGCGAGGGGGCTTTCGGCGGGCATGTGATCGAGTTCTGCGACGTTTTTGACACGGTCAGGGAGACCGGCGACCATGGCTCCTTCAACTCATGGGGACGGGACCGTTTCTGGGGGCTGCGGCATGCGCCCGAGGCGGAACTGCCCGCCCTGGCGAAGCTGGACATGGTGAAGCCGAATATCATCCGCAACAGCCGCTGGCGGTGTGACCACGGCTGGGATGTCGACCTCGATGACGGTTCGTCGAACTACGAGATATACAACAACCTCTTTCTGAATGGCGGACTCAAGCTGCGCGAGGGCTTCAACCGCCGCGTCTGGAACAATATCGCCGTTAACAACTCGTTGCATCCCCATGTCTGGTTCCCGAACTGCGGCGATGTGGTTACGAACAACATCTGGATGGCCGCCTACCGGCCAGCCCTGATGCCCAGAGGAAAATGGGGCAGCACAGTTGACTTCAACCTGTTTGCCTCCTCCGAGAATGACCGGACAGCATTTGCGGGGAACGGTTGTGATGCCCACTCCCTGACAGGCGATCCGATGTTCGTGGATCCGGCGGCAGGTGATTACCGGGTAAAGGAAGGTTCACCGGCGCTGCAGCTGGGTTTCCGGAATTTCCCGATGGATCGATTCGGCGTGCAGAAACCGGCGTTAAAAAAGATCGCCAGGACCCCCGTGCTGCCCGAACCGAAGATAAAGGCCAACAACAGTC
The DNA here is from genome assembly GCA_011391785.1 of Verrucomicrobiota bacterium. GTDB lineage: Bacteria > Verrucomicrobiota > Kiritimatiellia > CAIKKV01 > CAITUY01 > JAABPW01. The sequence continues at coordinate 682 of JAABPW010000275.1, read as the reverse complement.
GGAAAGCGGCCGTCCACAACTGGCGCGGCGTCAGGGTAAAAGACCTGGAAGGCGAAGAATTCTCGGCGTTCGGGATCAGCAGGGACTCGGGCGGCGTTCAAGTTTTTGATGGATCTGCAGGTGAGCTGAAGAAGGGCGACCTGATCCAGAGCGTCAACGGCAAGCCTGTCAAAAATTTCACGGATCTGCAGAAATACCAGAGCGAAACAGCCACCAAAACCTTAACCCTTGGAGTCGTTCGCGGCCAGAATCAGATTGCGGTAAAGATTGATTAAGCTCACTGGCGTCCCATAGGACACAGGTCACGTCTCCACTTTCTGCATTTCATGGAGGCATCTTTTCACGATTTTCCGTTTACTACTGTCTGTCTCAAGTGACTTCTCGAATCGATTGATCGCGGCGGCCACCGTCTTGTACTCGGTGATTCCGAACTCGCGCCCCAACTCCCCGAGCGTCAATCCGCTGCGCCGTCGCGCCAGGTATAACGCCAGATCACGCCCGCTATCGCCGTACCGATCCGCAAAATCCGACCAGGACTCACCCCGGACCTGCTCCACCACCTTCTTCACGTCCGCGGGACTTACCCGCTTCAGGAGTTGCCCCCGGTCCGGCTGCTCTTTGGTCACTCGCCCCACCCAGCCCTTTACCTTCGCCAGAAATGCCTGCGACCCCAATGCCACCT
>JAABPW010000274.1 GCA_011391785.1 Verrucomicrobiota bacterium | reverse complement strand
ATGCCACGGCCCGGAGCCTGGTGATCCTTGACGAGATCGGACGGGGCACGAGCACCTTCGACGGGATCAGCATTGCCTGGGCGGTGGCGGAATTTCTTCACAACAACGCCAAGGTCAAGGCCAAGACGCTTTTTGCGACCCACTATCATGAACTCACGGACCTGGCGCTGACCCTGAGTGGCGTGAAGAATTACAATGTCCTGGTCAGTGAACGGAATGACCAGGTGGTGTTTCTGCGCAAGATCGTGCCCGGTGCCGCGGATAAATCCTACGGGATCCAAGTGGCCCGCCTGGCGGGGTTACCCGCGGAAGTGATTGACCGTGCCAAGGAAATCCTGACCAATCTTGAGGACGGGGAATTCAGCGAGGCTGGACAACCCAAGCTTGCCCGGCACAAGCGAAAAGGGCGGGACAGCGGGCAGATGTCGCTATTCGGGTGAGGGGGCAATAAAAAAGGCCGGGGTTTTCACCCCGGCCTTGCTCATGCGAGTCTGGTCGATTACCAGCGGCGCTCGCGGCCACCATCGCGGCCGCCACCACCGAAACCACCACCACCGCCGCCGCCACCACCCTCGGCGCGGGGACGGGCTTCATTCACCTTCATCTTGCGACCGCCCATGTCGACGTCGTTCAGGGCGTCAATGGCCTTCTGGGCGCCAGTGCTGTCGGGCATAACCACAAAGCCGAAGCCTTTGGAACGACCGGTTTCGCGGTCCTGAATGATGTTAACGGACTCCACAACGCCATACTGTTCGAATTGCGCGCGAAGATCGTCCTGAGTTGTTTGATACGGCAGATTTCCAACGTAAATATTCACCTTGTCTGTACTCCAAAAATATAACTTCTTTTCAATTACTTAACCAACACTACCTAACCATCATTACTGTTCTTTTAACGGTCTCCTGCCTACCCATTCACCTCCGTCAATCACCAGACCGAACCTACGGTCCAATACGCCTGAAACGATATAAGAACCGTCTGCGCCCTGCAATAGAAATTATCAAGGTTTATTTTTTGGGTTTTGGGGTTACCCAGAAGTCGGTGCCGGGGCCTTCCACGTTGATGAGGATGGCGCGGATATTGGCAAAAGGAGTGGAGGCTTCGATTTTGGCTGCCAGACAGCGCGGGTCGGTAGAAATCCATGCCCATATCTTCCCTTTCCTGACGAATAGTCCGTTGAAAGCGGCTTCCGGCTCGACTTTCAGGCAGGAGACGGACCCGAAATCGGAGACCTTGACGTTTTCTTTCTTCCGGATGTTCAGCCAGAGGTCATAGATTTTATCATCGGCCATAACCCTGAAGCGCTCTTGTTTTCCGGGTTCATACTTGTGTCCGCGCATGGCGTACATGAAGGTGGGGATGTCGCGGGTGTCAGGCTCTATCTTGAATTGCCGTTTTTTTCCCGAGAGTTTTGACTCCCAGTTTGCGACCAGGTTCGTTCGGTCGAATACCGTTACTTCGTGGTACCGGTGTTTGCCCTCGCTCATGTTCTTCATGAAGCGGACTGGCAGGAAGGGGCCCGGATCGACGAGGCTTTCGATGGTATCGTCAACGGGGTATAGCTTCTCGACGACCGAGTTGGAGGTGGTGCGCATTCGGATCGCCAGCAGCTTTCGGCCTTCAAATTCCGTCCATTCCGTCCAGGCTACGGCCTTTCCCACGGGAATAAACCCCCAGTAGAGCGTGTAGGTAATCCGTTCCCCGACCGGCCAGCTGAATCCGGGGAGGCAGTTCGTATCGGTGCCTCCCCATGCCGCCATTCCCGCGAGGAGGATAACCGCCAGTATGAACGGGCTCTTTCTCATGTTCCATAGAAAGCCTGAAAGATGGGGGAATGTCAATAGCCGCGGAACGGGGAGATTGACATTCGAGCAGGTGGGGTGAGATAATGAAAATTTAATTGAAGGAAATCGTGTGGACCCTGTTACTGTTAAACGAGCTGATCACATCCTGAGCCGCGAGAATATCACCCCTGAAGCGCTGAAGGTGCTTTATGGGCTCAAGGAAGCCGGATTTACGGCCTATATTGCCGGTGGCGGTGTGCGTGACCTTTTGCTTGGGCGGCAACCCAAGGATTTTGACGTGGTTACCGATGCCACCCCGAACGAGGTCCGGCGCGTCTTCCGCAACTGCCGCCTGATTGGGCGCCGATTCCGGCTGGCTCATGTTTTCTACGGGCGGGACAAGATTATTGAGGTGGCCACCTTCCGCGCCAATGTGCCTCCTGATCCATTCGACGCCACAGATTCCGCGGACCCGGCAGATCCTGTGGAAGCGCCGGATCGCAATGATTCCGCGCCCAATCCGCACCATATCCGGCGCGATGACGGGTTGATTGTGCGGGACAACCTGTTTGGAACCCCGGAAGAGGATGCGCTTCGACGTGATTTCACGATTAACGCCTTGTTTTACAATATCCGGGATTATTCCGTGATCGACTATGTGGGTGGTCTGGAAGACCTCGACAAGAAGATTATGCGGTTTATCGGTGATCCCGCGGTCCGGTGTGTGGAGGATCCGGTGCGCATGGTCCGGGCTGTCCGTTTCGCCGCGATGCTGGGATTTGACTTCGAGCCCGCTACGGCGGCGGCGATTCTTGAGCACCA
>JAABPW010000284.1 GCA_011391785.1 Verrucomicrobiota bacterium | reverse complement strand
GACCTGTAGCGCTTCCCGGGCGATATAGCCGGCATACTTGACCAGGATTTCTACTTGAGAAGTGACCAAACGGTCCGTTACGGCTTTATTGGGAAGGTCTTGATATGTAACCTCTGTTCTACGAAGGAGTTGTGTTAATGAATTGCCTTGATAAAAGGTGGCATCAAGGCGAGTAAGTTCCGCTGCAATGGCTTGTGCGCGCCTCTCAAACTGAAGAAGGTCCCGGGGTGGAACAATTCCGATTTTCTGGGCGAAAGGAAGCATTCTGAAAATGGCGTTATCCTGACGCAGAAGAAGGCGATGTTCGGCCCGGGAGGTAAACATGCGATAAGGCTCATTCGTTCCCTTGGTCACAAGATCATCGATGAGGACACCAATATAGGCATCCCCCCGCCCCAGTACAAATGACTCTTCCCCCCTCAGCTTGCGGACAGCATTGACGCCGGCCACGAAACCCTGGCCGGCGGCTTCTTCATATCCGGTGGTGCCATTGATCTGTCCGGCAAGATAAAGATTCTCAACGCACTTCGATTCCAGGGTATGCATCAGTTGTGTGGGATCAGAATAGTCGTATTCAATGGCATAGGCGTAATCCGTCAGTACGGCACGCTCAAGCCCCGGAATCGAATGGATCATGGCCGTCTGGACATCTTCGGGCATGCTGTTGGAGGTTCCATTCGGATAGATCTCCGGCGTAGTGCGCCCCTCCGGCTCCAGAAAGATGTGGTGGCTTTCCTTATCGGTGAATTTGACGATTTTATCCTCGATGGAAGGACAATAGCGTGCTCCCGTCCCCGTGATAATCCCCCCATACATGGCGCTCTTAGCCAGGTTATTCCTGATAATATCGTGGGTTTCGGCCGTGGTATGGGTGATATGACAGGGTAACTGGTCTTCCCCGGGCGACCACGGCCGCAGTAGCTTGTCGCCGGAATGTTCCACGTGGAACACCGGGAGGATGCCAGAAGTCGGCCTGTAGGATTCAGAAGCAAGGGAGGTCTGATGATCATGTTCCACGTGGAACATCGCTTCTTCCGTTTTAGCTTCTGACTCCTGACCTCTGGCTTCAGACTCCTCCTGCAACGCATATGAAAAGAAAGGCGGCGGCGCTTCTCCGGGTTGTTCGTCGGTCTTGCTCCAGTCAATGCTATCCTTGTGCAGGCGTGGCGGTGTTCCTGTCTTAAGTCGGCTAATCCTGAATCCAAGCCTCACTAGCGAGGTACTCAGGTCGGATGCGGCCGCTTCGCCTTTTCTGCCCCCGGCTACGGATTTCTTGCCGATATGGATCACTCCATTGAGGAAAGTGCCAGTTGTCAGAATGACGGCACCCCCTTCGATCTGGCTACCGTCTTTGAGCCAAATCCCCCTGAGTCGGCCGTTTTCGGTCCAGATATCGCTGGTCATCGCCTCGATAATCGTGAGATTCGGTGCTGTTTCCAGTATCCGGCGCATTCTGGCGGCGTAGGCGTATTTGTCGCATTGTACCCTGAAGGCTTGGACGGCTGGGCCCTTTTTCGTGTTGAGGGTCCGGAACTGGATGCCTGTCATGTCGCTGTTCCTGGCCATCTCGCCGCCGAGGGCGTCCAGTTCGCAGACGATGTGGGACTTGGCGATCCCGCCAATCGAGGGATTGCATGACATTCTGGCAATCGATTCCCGGGCTAGGGTCACCAAGGCGGTATTGGCGCCCATTCGTGCCGCTGCCAGTGCCGCCTCGCAACCTGCGTGTCCTGCGCCAACAATGATGACGTCGTATGTGACCATGGTGGGTGTCGCGCTATTTACCTATGCAAAAGCGGGCGAAGATGTTGTTGAGCAATTCTTCGTGGTAAATGCGGCCGGTGGCCTCGCCAAGGGTTTCCAGGGCCAGGCGTAGCCTGGATGCGGCTAGGGCAGGCTCGGGCGTGGATCGTGAGAGGAGTAGGGTGGACTCCAGGATGTCTTTGTGTGCGGAGATCAGGAGCCTTCGGTGCCGCTCGGATATTGTCGCCTGATGGTGTGCCCCTTCATGAATGCCTAATTTGGCGATGATTTGCCTTTTGAGCTCAGTAATGCCGTCATTCTTAATTGCACTGATATATATGACGGACTGGTCAGGCGCAGATGGTTGATAAGTGTCATTATTAATCAGGTCAGACTTGCTGACAGCGGTGATTACGGACTTCTTGTGAAGGGCCGTGAGCTGGTCCGAGTCATAGGGATCCCGGGGAGCGGACCCATCGATTAGGTAAATAACCAACTCGGCATGGGATAAAGTGTCCCTGGTCCGGCGAATTCCCGCGGTCTCAATTTCGCATGTTGATTCCCGCAATCCAGCCGTATCGGTTAATCTGACCGGAAACCCATTTATGACCATTTGTTCCTCTATGGTGTCTCTTGTGGTACCTGGGAGCGAGGTTACAATTGCGCGATCCTTGCCAAGAAGCGCGTTAAGGAGGGTGGATTTTCCCGCATTGGGCTTGCCGGCAATGACGACCAATGCGCCTTCGCGCAGAAGGTGGCCCTCATGCCAGGAGGACAAGAGGGTCTTGAATTCACTTTCAAGCTGCTTCAGCTTGGCCTCAATATCATTCGTAACTGATTCAGGCAGTTCATCTTCTGAAAAATCAAGCGTAGTTTCAAGGTCGGCGGCCAGGGCCAGGGTGGTATCATAGAGATGACCGAAAGACAGGCTGAGGGTACCCGACAATTGCTCCAGAGCCGACTGGGCGGCCCGATCTGTGCGGGCGCGGATGAGGTCGATGACGGCTTCGGCCTGGAGAAGGTCGATTCGACCACTCAGGAAGGCCCGCTTGGTAAACTCACCCGGTTCCGCCAGTCTTGCGCCGGCATCAAGGACCGCGCGGAGGATTCGCTGGGCAGCGGCCGAGCCGCCGTGGCCCTGTATTTCAATAGCCTCTTCGCGGGTATAGCTGTGAGGCGCATGGTAGAGGAGCAGGATCACCTCGTCCGCAACGCCGTCGGCGCCCGATACAAACCCGTGCTTGAAGGAATTGGCGGGTTGCTGCGAGGGTGGGGCGCCCTTTCCGCTGAAGATCCGGTCCGCGATCATCAGGCTTTGCGGCCCGGACACCCGGACAACCGAGATCGCGCCTTCGCCGGGTGCCGTCGCCAGGGCCGCAATGGTGTCTGTGTAAACGTCGTTCATTCCGGTGAGTGATAATTCAAATCATCATCCCTTGCACCATAATTTTACGGGAGCGCGGAAACGGGGTCCTTACAGTGTTTGCGAAATTTGAATTCATCCACTATGATGCAGGGTTTCAAAGTACCAGAGAATTGAAGAGGAAAAAATGGAATCACCGAATAAGAACCAGGCGCCCGGATCAACTCCGCCGCCGGATCCGAAAAAGAAACCGGTCGACTTGTTGCCCGGTCCCAAGATCCCGATGCGGGGATTGATTTTGTGGCTCGCCCTGTTCTGCCTGATGATGCTGACCTTCCAGTACTACAAGGGTGAACAGCAGGTCGTGACGGAGATGAGCTACAATCCCGATTTCGTCCAGCTGGTGGAAAGCGGCAAGGTGCCGGAATGCGAAGTGGTGGCGGAAATTTCAGGGAACCAGTATATCCGCGGGCACCAGAAGGATATTGATCCGCGCACCGGCAAGCCCAAGCAATTCAAGGTCGACGTCATGGTCACGGATGACATGCCGGAGTGGCTGCGCAAGAACGGCGTGGCGTTCAAGTTCCGCCGCGAGAGTCCGTACTTCTGGCAGATCGTTTCCAGCGCGCTCCCGGTGCTCCTGCTGCTTGGCCTGCTCTGGTTCATGTTCTCGCGCCAGATGAAGGGCATGGGGCAGGGCGCGATGAGTTTCGGCAAGAGCCGCGCCAAGATGTTGAACCGCGACAAGAACAAGGTGACCTTCAAGGATGTTGCCGGGGTGGAGGAAGCCAAGGAGGAGGTCCAGGAAATCATAGACTTCCTCAAGGATCCTAAAAAATTCCAGAAGCTCGGCGGCCGCATTCCCAAGGGCGTGATGCTGATGGGGCCTCCCGGAACCGGAAAGACCCTGATGGCCAAGGCGATTGCCGGCGAAGCCGACGTGCCCTTCTTCAGCATCAGCGGATCCGACTTCGTTGAAATGTTCGTCGGGGTGGGGGCCTCGCGTGTTCGCGACATGTTTGAGCAGGGAAAGAAGAGCGCGCCCTGCATTATCTTCATCGACGAGATCGATGCCGTCGGCCGCAGCCGTTTCTCCGGAATCGGCGGCGGGCATGATGAACGCGAGCAGACGCTGAATGCGTTGCTGGTGGAGATGGACGGGTTCGATACCCAGGAGGGCGTCATCATCATTGCCGCCACCAATCGTCCCGATGTCCTGGACCCGGCGTTGCAGCGGCCCGGCCGGTTCGACCGGCAGATCGTGATCGACCTGCCGACGCTGGAAGGACGCGAGGCCATTCTCAAGATCCATGCCCGCGGTATCAAACTGGCTACCACCGTGGACCTGCGCCGTGTGGCCCGCGGCACGCCCGGTTTCTCGGGCGCCGATCTGGCGAACCTGATGAACGAGGCGGCGTTGCTGGCCGCCCGTAGCGGCAAGGAGGCGGTTGCCATCGATGACCTCGAGGAGGCGCGCGACAAGGTCAAGTGGGGCCGTGAGCGCCGCAGCCGCGTGCTGGACGACAAGGAGAAGAAAATTACCGCGTATCATGAAACCGGGCATGCGCTTGCCGGGCTTCTGGTCGAGGAGAGTGAACCGCTCCACAAGATCACCATCATCCCGCGCGGCACCGCCTATCTGGGCGCCACGATGCAGCTTCCCGAAAAGGACCGCTACATGGACGGCAAGCTCAAGCTCAAGGGCATTCTTTGCACCCTCATGGGGGGACGTGTCGCGGAGGAAATGTTCTTCGGCGACATCACCTCCGGCGCCCGCAGTGATCTGAAGCAGGCCACGCGCCTCGCCCGCCTGATGGTGTGCGACTGGGGGATGAGCGAAACCCTTGGTCCCCAGACGTTCGGAAGCCATGAGGAGCTGACATTCCTCGGTCGCGACATTTCGCGCGGGCAGGAATTCAGCGAGGACACTTCACGGAAGATCGATGCCGAGATCAGCTCCCTGCTGCGCGAAAGCCATGACCGGGCCCGCGAGTTGCTGGAGAAAAACCGCGACAAGATGGAGCTGGTGGCCAAGGCGCTGCTGGAACGCGAGACCCTTGACGGGCGTGATGTGAAGGATTTGATGACCGTGGGCCGCATTCTTCCCGAGAGTGAGCGCGAGCCGGAACCGGAGCCCGGAGAGCCGGTGGTGACTCCAGTGCCAACCGGGGTCGTGCCCCTCGAGGTTGTTGCGGAGGCGTAATGGAACAGGGCCTGTCATGGCGATGCCGCGACCGGACCCTCCGGCTGGGAGCACGGCCGCTGGTCATGGGAATTTTAAACGTGACACCGGATTCGTTTTCGGACGGCGGCAGGTATCAGACGATTGAGGCGGCGGTGCAACGCGGGCTGGCGATGGCGGACGAGGGTGCCGACGTGGTGGATATCGGCGGTGAATCCACGCGGCCGGGGGCGATTGCCGTATCCGCGGCGGACGAAGGCGCCCGCGTGGAGCCGGTGATCCGGGCCTTGGCGAAAGCGTTTTCCGGGCGGCCGGCGGCCCCGCTGATTTCGGTGGATACCCGGAAGGCGATGGTGGCGGAGCGGGCGCTCGAGGCCGGTGCGCGCATCATCAATGATATCACCGCCTTGGCGGGCGATCCCGGGATGCCGGCGCTGGCGCGACGTTACGGGGCGGGTGTGGTGCTGATGCATATGAGAGGGGAGCCGGCCACGATGCAGCAGGATCCCCGCTACGGGGATGTGGTGGGCGAGGTGGTGGATTGGCTGGCGGCGCGGATGACCGCGTTGGCAAATGACGGGCTTGATGGTGAGACGATCGCGCTTGATCCCGGAATTGGATTTGGCAAGACGATGGAGCACAATGTGCAGTTGATCGCCGGGCTCCGGGCCCTGACGGTGGCCGGGCGACCGGTGGTCGCGGGTGTGTCCCGAAAAAGCTTCGTTGGAAAAATCACGGGGCGCGACGGCGATGCCCGGATGGCGGGCAGTCTGGCGGCGGCGGTATGGGCCGCGGCGTGTGGCGCCCATGTCTGGCGTGTGCATGATGTGAGGGAATCGGTGGATGCCGCCCGCATGGTGGCGGCGTTGAGGGAGGAGACGGCGGAGTGGATTGGATGAACCAGATTATCTGGCCGGGTCTAGGCGGTGCCGCCGAAATCCTGGTGCTGTCATGCGGATTCTATTTCCTGCTCCTGTTTTTCCGGGAGACCCGCAGCATCAAGGTGTTCCTGGGATTTTTGATTGTCCTGCTGGTCCTCATCGTGGTGACCCGCGTCTTCCATATCTATGCGCTCAACTGGCTGTTGCGGCAGTTGTCGGTCTATCTTGCCATGGCCCTGCTGATTATTTTCCAGCCTGAGATCCGCCGGGCGCTGGCGGAAATCGGAAGACAGCCCTTCCTGTCGGTGCCGGTCGAATCGCACGATTATGTGGACAGCGTGGTCGAAGCCGTGATGCTGCTGGCGGAGCGGCGGCTGGGCGCCCTGATTGCGATCGAGCGTGCTGATTCCACCCGGGCGATGCAGGACACGGGGGTGAAGCTGGATGCGAAGGTGAATGCCGACCTGCTGGCCACGATATTTTTCCCGCATACCCCGCTCCATGATGGCGGGGTGATCATCAGCGGAAACCGGATTGTCGCCGCGGGTTGCCTGTTCCCGCTTTGCCAGCAACCGGAATTGAGCCGCGGGCTGGGCACCCGGCACCGTGCCGCGATGGGGCTCACCGAGGAGACGGATGCGATTGCCATCGTGGTATCGGAGGAAACGGGGACGGTTTCCATCAGTACGCGGGGACGGTTGAGCCGGGACTTCGACGAGGATCGGCTCCGGAGATTCCTCTCCAGTGTGCTGACGAAGGAGGCCGTGGTGGCCAGTCGCTGGTCCCGTGCCCGCAACGAGCTGGACCTGCGGCCCGCCGGAATCGCGAAGACTGAAACCCGCACCCGTGAGGAGGGGTCCCATGGCGGATAACTGGTTTTCCATCCGATCGCTGTTCCTGAAAAACAAACGACTCAAGGGGCTCTCGCTGCTGCTGGGGCTGGTGTCGTGGTATGTCATCCAGGACACGATCAGTTCCGAGAAGGAAATCACGGAGGTCCGGCTCCAGATCAAGGTTCCGGACGGCATGGCCATTTTCAACCAGTCGGTTCCAACCGTGAATGTCACTGTTCGCGGCTCGCAGGACGACCTCCAGGCGCTGGACCGCCGGCAGATCGAGGCCGTGGTCCAGTTGTCGGAGGAGACGGGCCCGTTGCCGCACGAGGTGATCGTGACTCCGGCGATGGTCCAGGGGCTTCGCGGGGCCAGGGCGGTGGCGGTGCATCCGGCTCGCGTCCAGGTGACGCTCGATCGCCAATCGGAGAAACAGGTTCCGGTTCGCGGTCGCATTATCGGGATTCCTCTTTCAGGGCAGGTTGACTCCGTGGAATGCCAGCCGGCGACGGTGCGGCTACGTGGTCCCGCCGCCAAGCTTGAGACCACCGAGGTCGTGTATACCCAGCCGGTGGATGTCGATGGACGGGTTGAGTCGTTTGTGCGGCGGTCTGCCGTCCAGGCGCCGGGCGACAACTGGGTCGCCAAGATCGACCCTGCCGATGTCCAGGTGAAGGTGACAATTTCCGGGAAGACTCCCGGGCAAGAACGGAAATAACGCATGATGAACAAGAAAACAATGATGGCGGTATGGCTTGGTGCCTGTCTTCCGGCATTTGCGGCGGATACGTCTGCGCCCCCCGCCCGGGTCGAGGGGCCCGCCGCGGCCGATGTGTCTGGTGAGGTGGGGACACTGATGGCGAGCGGGCGTGACAGCCTGATAGCGGGCAAGTCCACCGAAGCCCTGGCGTTGTTTGAAAAGGCTATCGCCCTGGATCCCAAGAGCCAGGAAGCGGCCTTCGGCCTCAGCGCCGCCCTGATGGAATTGAAGCGTTTCGGCGAGGCCCGGCCCGTGCTGGAAAAACTGGCCAGGGAGGTTCCCGATCATCCCATGGTCAAGAACAACCTCGCCTGGGTATTGCTGCAGGACAAGACTCAGGGCTCGACCAACAATGCGGCGCGTGCCATCAAGCTGGCCCGGTCGGCGTTGCTGGATGTGCCGTCGGACTATTCCATCTGGAATACCCTGGGCGAGGCCTATTATGCGGCCGGCCAGTTTGACAAGGCGCTTCGGGCGGCGCAGTCCGGGCTCCGGTTGAGCGATCTGGCCGGAATAACCAACTCCCCGTGCCGTGAACTCCTGATCCGTAGCCGGAAAGGCGCGGCTTCCCTGGATAAAGGCGATGAACCCTGATGGAGTCGAAACCCCGGGCCAAACTTTTGAACCAAGAATGATAGTCCCATGGCAGACCTGAAACCAGCAACCAGCAGCGGAAAACGTGAAGCCCTGAGCATTGTGCTCCTGGCGGTATGCGTGATTGTATTCCTGAGTCTCGTGTCGTACGACTGGCGCGACATCCCGCTTCTCCACGAACCCGTCAATACGCCCCCGGCGAATTTTATCGGGCCGGGTGGCGCCTGGGTGTCGTTCGTCCTGTTCGAAGCCTTCGGGCTGGGGTCCTACCTGATTCCGATCTGGTTCCTGGGGTACGGGATTATCCTTATTTTCCGAGGGATCGAGCATATCCGGGCCAAGCTGGTCTGGGCGGTCATGATGATGATGACGTTCGCCTGCTTCCTGGAATTGCATACCGATTGGTTTATCCCCTTCATGACCGCCCTGAACATCAGCGCGGCGGGCGGGGTGCCCGCGCAGGTTGTGACGCAGTTGATTTCCGTACAGCTTCTGGGCGACATGGGCGCCAACATCCTCGTCGTTGCGCTCTTCCTCGCCGCATCGGTGCTGTTCTTCGGCTGGGACGCCATCCTCAGGCTTACCGCCATGTTGCATGAGACGGCGGAGAAGTGGGCGAGCCGGGACGGGCACGACATGATGGACGCCCATAAGCGCCAGCCCAAGGATTGGAAGCGCGAGCGGATCGAGCGCGTGGCGGCCCGGGCGGAGAAGGATGAAGCGCCTGAACAGGGCGAATTGATACCCATGGCGAAAACACCGGCCAAGGAGCCAGCCAAACCCGTCGCTCGGACGCTCAAGGAAAAGACTCCTGCCCCCGTCCCTGAACCAGAGGAAGAGGAGAAGGAGAAACCCAAGCCGGTTATTCCGCCGCCCAAGCCCGCTCCCGCGCCGAAGCCCGAGCCCAAGCCCGTTCCCGCGCCGGTCCCGGTGCAGGCACCGGGCTCTTATCAGTTGCCGCCGTTGTCGCTGCTCACGGACGTGCCTGCAAACAGGCAGGGACCCTCGGCAGGCGATACCGATGCCACGGGCCGCATCATCATCCAGACTCTGGAGGAATTCGGGATCAAGACGGAACTCAAGAACGTGGAATGCGGTCCCTCCGTTGCCCGGTATGAGCTGATTCCCGCGCCCGGCGTCAAGGTCGAGAAAATCTCCGGGCTCAGCAACAACCTGGCGTTGTCGCTCAAGGCCAACAGCATCCGGGTGCAGGCCCCCATCCCCGGCAAGGGAACCGTGGGGATCGAGGTACCCAACAGCGCCACCAGCACGGTGTATCTCAAGGAAATCCTGGAGGGCTCGCATTGGCTGCCGCACAAGATGGAAATTCCGATCGTGCTCGGCAAGGATGTGGGCGGGAACGACCTGGTGGCCGACCTGGCCACCATGCCGCACATGCTGGTCGCCGGCGCCACGGGATCCGGGAAGACCGTCTGCATGAATTCCATCCTGGCGGGATTGTTCATGGCCCGCTCGCCGGAACAGCTCCAGCTGATGCTCATTGATCCGAAAATCGTGGAGTTCTCCGTTTACAACCACCTGCCGCACCTGCTCGGCGCCCGCAACGAGGTGATCACGGATCCCAAGCGCGTGTCCGGCGCCCTGCGCTGGGCCATCACCGAGATGGAGCGACGCTACAAGGTCATGGCCAAGGCCGGTGTGCGCAATATCAAGAGCTATAATTCCCGTCCCAAACAGGCCACCCTGTTCAACGAGGGCGTGGAGGAAGCCAGGATCCCCGACCGGTTGCCCTACATTGTGATCATTGTGGACGAGCTGGCCGATCTCATGATGACCGCCCAGGCGGAAATCGAGGGCTACATCGCGCGGCTGGCCCAGCTCTCGCGGGCGGTCGGTATCCATATGATCCTGGCGACGCAACGGCCCTCGGTGGATGTCATCACCGGCACCATCAAGGCCAACTTCCCGGCGCGTATCGCCTTCCAGGTGGCGCAGAAGAACGACAGCCGCACCATTCTCGATGCCAACGGCGCCGACAAGCTGCTGGGACGAGGCGACATGCTGTTTCTGCCGCCCGGCGCCAGCAAGCTGATCCGCGCGCAGGGAGCCCTGACATCGGATGACGACATCCACAGGATCGTCGACTTCATCAAGAAGCAGTGCCCGGTGCCCGAGGATTCGCCGGAACCCACGTCCGGCACAGGCACGGCGAAAAAAACCGAAGTTTCGCGCGCGGCGATCATGCCCGATGCCAAGCCGGTTGCCAGTTTTGACGAGATGCTGGCCAAGGGGGGCGGGGATGATGCCGAGGATGATCAGCTGGTCGAGATGGCCGTGCAGATTATCCGCGAAACCCAGCGCGCCTCGACCTCGTCGCTGCAGCGGCGGTTGCGGATCGGCTATACCCGGGCCGCCCGGATCATGGATGTACTGGAGGAGAGGGGCATGGTAGGGCCGGCCCGCGGCTCGGACCCGCGCGAAATCCTGATTGATATGGATGGGGACATGCCGAATAATCCCACGTCGAAAGAAGAGGATGAGCCATCATGAGTGAATTGTTGACACCCAGAACCCCCGGTGCGGCGTTGCGTGCCGCACGCGAGAAGCACCGCTACAGCATCGCCGATGTCGTGGAGGCCACCCGGATCAAGACCCATGTTATCGAAGCCCTGGAACACGATGACTACAGCGTGATCCCCGCGCCCCTCTATGGGAAAGGCTTCATCAAGATCTATGCCGAGCATGTGGGGCTCGATCCCGAGCCGTTGATCCGCCATTATCTCAGCCAGTACGCGCGGAGCGTCCGGCCGACCCTCAGGACGGAACTGCCGCCCCCGACGCCCATGCAGAACGGTTTACCGGTGCCTTCCACCATGGCGCGGTTCCGCGAGACCGGGGGATCCGCTTTGAACCGGATGGGTAATTCGCTTGCCACGGCCATGCGGGATTTCCTGCAAACCATGCTGGCCGCCTGGGTCCGGTTGCAGGCCGCCCGGCACGCCGTGCCGCCGCTGCGCTCACGGCTGTCCTCGGTGCGGAACGAGTACTCGGAAGCAACGCCCATTCCCGTGGGCCGGTTTATCGCGATCGGATTTGCCATTCTGGTGGTGGTCATCGTGGGATACGGCGCCGTGTCGCTCTTCTCGTCGGATGGCCCGGCCAGTTCCAGGGAGCCGACACCCCGCAAGGCTGTGCCGAAAACGACGGTCACCTCCTCGCGCCCCCTGCGTGTCGCCGTGCCGCCGCCCGCTCCATATATCAAGTTGAAATAGGGCGATGACAACGTCACTCACGGTTGGATTTGTCAGTCTTGGGTGCGCCAAGAACCTGGTGGACTCCGAGCATATGGCCTCGGTGCTGAGGGCGGAGGGGATTGCCCTCGCACGCTCGCCGGAGGAGGCGGATGTCATCCTCGTCAACACCTGCGGGTTCATCGGGGACGCCAAGGCTGAATCCGTGGATGCCATCCTGCGGGCCTGCGATTTGAAGAAGGCGGGCGGTTGCCGGGCGGTCATTGTCGCCGGTTGCCTGATCCAGCGCTACAAGGCGGAACTCCAGCGCGCGATTCCCGAGGTCGATGCCTTCATCGGACTTGACCAGTTGCCGGATATCGGACGGGTCGTCCGCCGCCTTGCGGCGGGGGAACAGGGCATTCTCGAGGTGTCGGCCGTTTCGCGGAAAGTTTTCAGTCCGCTGCCGACACGGCTCATCCTCACGGGAGGGCCCTTCGCGTATCTCAAGATCGCTGAAGGCTGTAATCACCAATGCGCCTTCTGCGCGATCCCGGGAATCCGCGGACGGTACCGGTCCCGTGGCATTCCCGATATCGTGAGGGAAGCGGAAACGCTACTGGGGCAGGGGATCCGCGAGCTGAACTTGATTTCCCAGGACACGACCCGCTACGGGCATGACTTGAAGGATGGCACGGACTTGCCGGAGCTACTGCGCCAGCTGGGCAGGATTGGCGGCAAGTTCTGGATCCGGCTTCTCTACGGGCACCCCGCCTGGCTTTCCGATGAGTTGCTCGACACCATGGGCGCCATTCCCCAAGTCTGCCGCTATCTGGATATTCCCATCCAGCATGCGAACCCGGACGTGCTCAAGGCCATGAAGCGGCCGGGCGCGGCGGCCGCTGTGCGGGAATTTCCCGACCGGGCGCGAAACCGGCTGCCCGGCGTAGTGCTGCGGACAACCTGCCTGGTTGGTTTTCCCGGCGAAACGGTGGCGCAGTTCAACGACCTCGTCCGGTTCGTCCGCGAAACGGAATTTGAGCATCTCGGCGTTTTCGCTTTCTCGCCGGAGGAGACGACGGCTGCCGCGACGCTGCCGCGCCAGGTCTCCGCCGCCGCCGGACAGCGCCGTCGCGATACCCTCATGGCTGTCCAGCAGGAGATTGCCTTCCGCAAAGCCCGCGCCCGCCGCGGGCAGTCCGATGAAGTGCTGCTGCTGCATCCCGCCCGCAAGGATCTCTGGCAAGCCCGCTCCCGGGGCCAGGCGCCCGAGGTGGACGGCCAGGTCCTGGTCCGCGGTGCTGGACCGAAAGCCCGGCAGGGTGCGGTGATCCCCGTGCGATATACCGGCTGCGCCGGTTACGACCTGAAGGCCGATGCCGTTGGCTCAATCAGATGATTTCATGAACGATCAGATTCAAAGGGAGAAGGATGTGCACGGGGCGAACTGGAGCCGCGTGCATGACGGCTATTTCGTTGATCCCGCCGTCGCGGCGCCCCTGGTCGGGAAAATCAGGGAGATCGCCGACCGGGCAAGGCCGGACATGATTGTTGACCTGGGCGGTGGCAACGGGGCGCTGCTGTCCCATCTCCGTGCGTCCGGCATTGAGCCGGGCGTATCGTTGGTTGACCTGGATGCGTCCTCCACCCAGCTGGATGCCGCGCGTGCCGCGGGTTTCGCCTGCCTGGCGGGATCCGTCGAATCCTTCGCGAGAAGCGAGCTCGGGATCGGGGAAGGCCGCGCCCTTTTCGTGATGCGCTCCGTGCTTCATTACTTCGGGCAGGACGGCCTGCGACCGGTGCTCCGTCACCTGCGCGCCCAGGTTAAGCCCGGCGAGTTCTTTGTGCACCAGACCGCATCGTTTGTCCGCCAACAGGATGCGGATTGCTTGAACGGACTCTACCAGATGATGAGGACCCCGAAGTGGTATCCGACCACCGATTCCCTCCGTGAGTCCCTGCGCGGGGAAGGGTGGGGTGTGCTGGAGGCGTTCCCGGCCCTGCCGCTTCAACTGAAGAGCGATGACCTGATGCAGCGGTACAACCTCGCCGAGGCGGACATTCGCCAGATCCACGACCGGTGGTCGCGCGATGCGACAGTGCCGGAAACTGTTTTCAAGGTGACGGAGGACGACGGGTTCTCGGCTTTTCTTCACTACTGGATCTATGTCTGTGTCCCGGTTGTTTCCTGAATGTCCGAAATGGAAAAACGAATAAATATACTGGTTCCTGTTCTCCTCGCGGCGTTGATCGGTGTCAGCTGCCGGAGCGGAATGAATGCGGGCGGCCCGGGATCGGTCCCGGTGGATGATGCACGGCAGGCGGGCTGGATCTCCCTGTTTGACGGCAAAACCCTGAAGGGGTGGGAGGTCAAATGCAGGGAGCAGGACCGGGAGAAGCAGTACTGGCGGGTGGAGAAGGGAACGATCACCGCCGAAGTGCCGGCGGGAAGCCAGCATAACTATATCTGGCTCATGGCCACCAATGAATATGATGATTTCGAACTGACATTGAAGGTCCAGACCTATGCAGGCGGTGCAGGCAATAGCGGCATCCAGGTGCGCAGCCGGTATGATGACCGGGCTCGCTGGCTGGACGGGCCTCAAGTGGATATCAACCCGCCTGGCCCGTGGAGGAATGGTTTCCTGTACGACGAGACCCGTGGCGTGCAGAAATGGGTCAGCCCCATTGTCGGCCCTCCTGACATGGCGAAACCAGAGCACGCCCCGAAAGGGTGGAACTGGGCACACGCTGATACTGCGGACCACTGGAACGAGGTTCACATTATCTGCAGGGGCACCGCCGTCAAAACGATCATGAACGGTGTCACGGTTGTTGATTATGACGGGGCTGGTCAGCTTGATGACAAGATTCACCTGGAGCGAGCGGTCGGGATGAAGGGGCATATCTTCCTGCAGATCCATCCCGGCGGACCGATGACGATACGCTTCAAGGATATCCGGTTGAGGAAGCTTCAGCCGCGAACCCCATGACGATGAATGGACTGGGCTTGCGAAACCGTGGATTACACAACAAGGAAAGAGCATGAATAAAATCGTGAACATATCAGGGAAAATCATTGTGGGTGTTTTAATCCTGGGCGGATTTCCCTTTCTGGCAGGGACGGCCGAGGCCGAGGCCGCAGAAATCGAGTTGGCCGCTTCGGGAGAAATCCATTCAGAGCTGTCAGCGGGAGCGGCCAAGGAACTCGCTCAGGCTGTTCATAGCGGGGATACCTGCCGCCTGGCCAGCGTGCATTATGAGCTGAAGGATATTTCCGATGAGAACATCGTCGCCATGTTCACGAAATGCGCGGAAGCCGGTGATGCCCGTGCCTCGATGTGGCTGGCCCGGTTGTACTTCAAAGGGCGTTGTTCGCTACCGACCAAAAAGAACATGGCACTGAAAATGGCCGCAGAGGCGATTACGAATGTAATCCAGCAGGCCGAGGCCGGGGACCGGGAAGCGCAGTTCCTGTTGGGCTGCGCCTATCATGAGGGATTTCCTGTGGAACGGGATTTCAAAAAAGCGGTCAAATGGTACGAACTAGCCGTGGCATCGGGACACATCACGGCCATGAACAACCTGGCGGCGTTGGCCCAGAAAGCGTACGGAACCCCTCCAGACATCAAAAGAGCTCGTCGCCTTTTAGCACAAGCCGCGGCAAAGGGGTCCGTCTTGGCGGCAGAGAATGCCGTCAAGATAAGGGGGGAGAGGGGTGATGATTCGGAACGACTGAAGACGCTTTTCAAATCACCCCTCGTCCAGGCGCTCGGGAAACAACGGGATGATGCGATCGCGATGCTCGTCAAACAGGGGATAATCGCCGACCCCAAGAAGTTTGACGAATCCGTGGAACAGAGCCACTCGGAGATGAAGGTCCTGCTTTTCAAGGACGACGGCCTACTCCTCATCGTTGACGGCGTGGGGCGAATTAACAACGTGGACGGCTATGTGGCAGGGCATCGGGGACCCGGGCAATGCAAGAGCGAGATCCCGTTTGGGGTTACCTGGACCGACAATGCGGAAAAGGCGCGGGAGAAATTGGGTTCCCCGGATGACTCAGGCGTCGTACTGTCGGATCTCGCCAGAGGAATGGCCTATAACATCGGAAACGTGGTCTATGCTGTGATGTTCAACTTGAAAGATCAGCGCACCCTCAAGGTGTGGCGCGTATACGAGAAGTGGGCGGTTGATTATCCAGACCAGAAGACCACAACCCCGTAATCCTTGCAGGAAGGGACCATGATGAACACAAGCACAGCCTGGATATTATGTTTCTGCCTTGTGGCTGGTACCGCCAGGGCGGCGGAGAAATCCGCGACACAGGTGTTTGTTGAAAGCCGGTTTATCCGGGTCGGTGTCGACCTGACGCTGGGCGGCGCAATCACCCATGTATCGGAGCCCGGCGGCACAAACCTCATCAACTCCTTCGACCTGGGCCGGCAAATCCAGCAATCCTACTACTCGGGGCCGGCCAACTATCAGCGGGAAGGGAAGCAGAAAAGTCCCGACTGGAAATCGTTTCCCTGGAATCCGATCCAGACCGGGGATGCCTACCATAATGGATCCAAGGTGCTCGAGCACCATGTCCGGAACGGGGAACTGTATGTCAAGACCGTGCCGATGCTCTGGCCGATGAACAACGATCCGGGTGAGTGCGTCATGGAGACCTGGATCCGGCTGGCGCCTGATTCGCCGCGGTTCGAATACAAAGCCCGCCTTACCAATTCGCGCAGCGACAAGCAGCACTATGGCCCTCACCCCCAGGAGGTCCCGGCCATCTATGTGAACGGGCCATGGCACAGGCTCATGACCTATGCCGGGGAGCAACCCTTTTCAGGCGGGGCGGTCATCGAGGTGCGCAATGACCACGGAGAGCCTTGGCCGTGGGTCCGTTTTGTGGCGACCGAGGGCTGGGCGGCGCTGGTCAATGATGCCGGCTCCGGGATTGGCGTGTGCACCATGAGGGTCAGCGAGTTCCATGGCGGGTTTGCCGGCCAGCGGGGCAAGGGAGGGGAGAAATCCGCCAACACGGGCTACATGGCCCCGATCGTTTCCGAAATTCTCGACCACAATATCGTTTACGAGTACTCCTGCTCGATGCTTCTGGGCACCCTTGAGCAGATCCGTGCCGAGGCCCGGCGCATGGCTCCGAAAGGGCCGCCATCGTGGAACTTCGGGAATGCGCGGCAGGGGTGGTCCTGTGAGAACGGCAGGGATGCCGGCTGGCCGCTGGCAGGCAGAGGCTTGAAGGTGAAGGCGACTAATCCCAAGCGGCCGGTGCGGCTGATCGGGCCCATCACCTTCTGGCGTGCCGAGGCCGCCGGAGAAGTGGCGGTACGTGTTTCATCGGCTGCCGCCGGCAGGATGCAGGTTTACTGGCGCGGCATGCCGCCCCTGGTTGTGGCCAAAGGCAGTGACTGGACGGCCTGGCAGGCGAAATGGTGGAAGAAGGAAAACTCCACCGATGTCGAAATTCCCGCCGGCACCATGAAGTGGGTAACGGTCAAGCTTGCCGGTCTGCCAGGCTACAAGGGCGGGATGACCGGCCTGGCTCTGGACATTCCGGACGGCGTGACGATCCACGAGGTCCGTCTCGCCGCCGGTGCGCGCTGAACCAGTCCGGTGGATAAGGCATTCTCTTCATCCGCGTTTTCAGCGTTCGTCTGCGGTTGCGCCTCTTTTGCGAGAGCCAATAGCCTGGCTCCTTATCCTGTGCCTCTAGCGAAGCGGGCGGGTTTCACAGGGGCTGTCCCCAGTGTCACCCCAGTGTCACCCCGGGGCGCTTTCTGCTGAAACGATCTGCTGATGATTGTGTGATTAGAACGCTGATAGAAGAATCGTTATGGCTGCCGATAGACGAGGGCCTGTGATTTTGACAGGCTTGATTAGATCACGAGAGACCCGGACGGGGGCTCCGGATTCCTTACGCGGGAACGCTGCGGACACAACACCAATATTGATGTAGACTGAAAATGGAATTCACAGTAGAGTTTTATGAGACGGAAGCGGGAGACTGTCCTGTTAAGGAGTTTCTCCAGGATCTGAAGGGCAG
>JAABPW010000272.1 GCA_011391785.1 Verrucomicrobiota bacterium | reverse complement strand
TGGCGGGTAGCCGTACTTGTTCAGGATACGCTTTACCATAATCCGGATCTTGGCGCGGGCACTTTCGCGCAGTGTCCAGTCGATCGACACACTCTTGCGAACCTGGGTGATGAGCTCGGCGGCAATGACCTTGAGCTTGTCATCGCCCATGGCTTTCACCGCAGATTCGTTGGCGGCGAGGGCATCATAGAAGGCAACCTCATCTTCCGTCAGACCAAGATCGCTCCCCCGCTTCGTGGCGGCGTCCAGTTCCTTCGCCAGCTTGATCAGCTCCTCGATGACCTCCATCGTTGAGATCGCGCGGTTGTGGTAGGCGTTGAGTGTCTTCTTGAGCTTGTCGGAAAAGAGTTGCGACTGGACGAGGTTGCGCTTGGCGCGGACCTTCAGTTCATCCTTGAGCAACTTCTCGAGCAGTTCGGCGGCCACATTCTTATGCTTCAGACCTCGCACCTCGGTCAGGAACTGCTCAGAGAGGATGGAGATATCCGGCTTGGGGAGCCCGGCAGCGGTGAACACGTCGATCACCTGCCCCTCGGTCACTATCGCCTTCGACACCAGTTGCCGCACCGCCGCATCGAGTTGGTCGGGCGTCTTCGCCCCGCCTGTAGTCTGCTTGTTCAACGCAGCCTGGATCGCCTGGAAGAAGGAGAGGTCATCGCGGATCCCCGTAGCCTCATCACTCGCGGCACAGAGCGCGAAAGCCCGGGAAAGCTCGGCAACCACCTGAATGAAACGCTTTTTGCCGTCCTCCAGCTTGAGAATATGTTCCTGCCCGGAGGGAATAAGCCCGAGCCGTTCCGCCGGTTTGCCGGTAGTCCACTTGGCCCAGTTGAAGCCATGCAACAAGGCGCTGGCGACGCCAAACTTTTCCATCATCACGGCAATGGCCTGACGGGTGTCATAGGTAGGATCACCCTTGCCGCCGCTCTCTGTGTAGATGGCCAGGGCCTGCTTAAGCTGATCAGCCAGGCCGAGATAATCCACCACCAACCCGCCCGGCTTGTCCCGGAAAACACGATTCACCCGGGCGATAGCCTGCATAAGGCCATGGCCGCGCATGGGCTTGTCGGCATACATCGTGTGCAGACAGGGGGCATCGAAGCCGGTCAGCCACATATCGCGCACGATCACGATACGGAACGGATCCCTGCTGTCCTTGAACCGAAGCGCCAGACTCTTGCGCTTATCCTTGTTCCGGATATGCGGCTGCCACTCGGGGCCGTCATCGGCACCGCCCGTCATCACCACCTTGACCACGCAATCCCGGCCCGCCTCGCCCTCGGCATCGTCATCCTTGGCGCCGGCCCAATCGGGACGAAGCGCAATGATCGCATTATAGAGGTCCACGCAGATGCGGCGGCTCATGCATACGATCATCGCCTTGCCATCCAGTGCCTCCAGGCGCTTCTCGAAATGCTGCACCATGTCTGCCGCGAGCAGGGCGATGCGCTTGGGGTCACCGACCAAGGCCTCAAGCGCGGCCCACTTGGTCTTCAGCTTCTCGCGGTGGGTCAGCTCCTCGCCCTCGGTGATCTCGTCGAACTCCTTGTCCAGCTTGGGAAGTTCGGCGGCGTTCAGCCCCAGCTTGGCGATCCGGCTCTCATAGTAGATTGGCACCGTGGCCTTGTCGTACACCGCGCGCTGGATGTCATAGATACTGATATAGTCGCCAAAAATCGCGCGGGTATTTGCGTCGGTCTTCTCTATTGGGGTGCCGGTAAACCCGATGAACGAGGCGTTGGGAAGGGCATCCCGAATATTTACGGCGAGCCCGTGGGCGATGTAGCACGACCCGTCCTTCCGTTTCACCACATGCGAGCCGAACTCGTACTGGCTGCGGTGGGCCTCATCGGCGATAACCACGATATTCCGGCGATCCGATAACTCTTCGAACCGCTCGCCCTTCTTCTCGGGAACAAACTTCTGGATGGTGGTAAAGACTACCCCGCCACTCGCCACGGCGAGCAGTTCCCGCAATTGCTCCCGGCTGTCCGCTTGGACAGGCATCTGGCCCAGGATGTCGTGGCAGCGCTGAAATTGCCCGAACAACTGGTCATCCAGGTCATTGCGGTCGGTCAGCACCACGAGCGTTGGATTCTGCATCTTCGCATGCCGCACAACTCGGGCGGCATAGAACAGCATCGAAAAGCTCTTTCCGCTCCCCTGCGTATGCCAGACGACGCCCGCCCGCCGGTCCCCCGGCTTGCCGCTATGCATCCGCCCGGCCCAATACCCGCCCGGCTCTTCGCCTGTGACCATGGGCCATGAGCTGAGACTGCTCGCCCGCACCGTTTCCTGCACCGCGGCGTTGACGGCATGGAATTGATGATACCCTGCAATGATCTTTTGGATCGCCCCCGTGTCGGGGTCCTCTTCAAATACGATGAAATGTTGGAGCAGATCAAGGAACCGTTGGCGGTCGAAAACCCCGCGGACGAGAACATCCAGCTCCAGCGAGGTCTTAGGCGCATCCCCTTCCCCGTCAATCGTGCGCCAAACCTTGAACCACTCCTGATTGGCAGTCAGCGAACCGATGCGTGCCTGCAGTCCATCGCTCACCACCAGGACAGCGTTGTAATGCAACAGCGAGGCGATCTCCGCCTTATAG
>JAABPW010000271.1 GCA_011391785.1 Verrucomicrobiota bacterium | reverse complement strand
AGGGGCATTTACATCATCCTCTTGCCACCGTGACCACACAAACCCTGGCCGCTCCAGCATCTTTGAGAACCTTGGCGACGGAGCCACAAGTGGCACCAGTTGTCATGACATCATCCACCAGCAAAAAACTTCGCCCCGCCACCCACCCGGGACAGCGGACGGCAAAGGCACCGGCGACATTCCGGGCCCGTTCGCGCATGTTCAAGTGCGTCTGGGTTCCCGTCTCACGCACCCGCGACAAACACCCCCGGGCCAGGGGGACCCCCATTATCCGGGAGAGACGCCCGGCAAGGAGCCGGGCCTGGTTGTAAGTGCGGGTCCGCTCTTTCGCGGGGTGAAGCGGAACAAACGTAACGGCATCGAAACACTCGTGGCCGTAATGGGTCCGAACGCAGGCATGCATCAGCATCGCCAGGTCACGGTCAACATGGGTCGCCTGGGAATACTTGAAGCGGTGGAGCACATCCTTCATGCCGCCCCGGAACCGGATCGCCGACCGGGCAAGATCGAAGGCGGGAGCGCGGTCCACACACACGGAACAAATATAGTCCCGGGTGATATCTCCTTCCACAGGATCACCACAGTGGGAACAGAATGGCGGCTCGATTACCGGCAGGGTTGACAAACAATCCCAGCAGAGATACCGCGCCGCCTCGCCGGCAGGCTTCCCGCAGGCCTCGCAGGAACGGGGCCAGAGAAGATCCAGCAACGGGCCGGGGTGAAGATGCCGCAAGAACGCCTTCACCGGCATCACCGGTATTTGGCCAGCATCGGGGACAACGCCTCCAGCGCCGCAGGCGGCACGGTCGTCATGTCGGTCATGATGGCATGCTTCAGCGCATGCTGGCAGGCGCAGGTGCGTGCCGTCGGCAGGGCTGGAATCAGGCGCCTCAGAATATCCTTGGCCAGCTTGGTGTTGGCCGTCAGCGTCTGGATAATCATCTCCACGGACACTTCCTCCTCGCTGACCCTCCAGCAGTCGTAGTCCGTCGCCATGGCCATCGACTGGTAGCACAGTTCCGCTTCGCGGCACAGCTTGGCCTCAGGCAGGCTGGTCATTCCTATGATATCGAAGCCCATCGCCCGGTAGGAATTTGATTCCGCACGGGTCGAGAAGGCCGGCCCCTCCATGTTCACATAGGTGCCATCATGATGCACGCGGACAACTCCATCGACCCCCAGCTCCGTGACCGCCTCATCGGCCACCTTCGCCATGACCGCACGCAACGCCTTGCAGGTGGGCTCCCCGAAGGAGACATGCCCCACGATTCCGTTCCCGAAAAAGGTATGATTCAACGAGCCCTTGGTCCGGTCGTAGTACTGGTCGGGAAGGACAATATCCCGGGGGCGGATCCCCTCGCGGAGGCTTCCCACGGCGCTAACGGAGATCACCCGGTCGACGCCAAGCTTCTTGAAACCCCAGATATTCGCCTTGTGATTGATCTCGGTGGGCAGAATCCGGTGACCCCGGCCATGACGGGGCAGGAAATAGACGTCCACCCCGCCCATGGTGCCGCACATATAGGAATCGGAGGGATTTCCAAAGGGAGTCTGAAGAGACACCTCGCGGAGGGATTCAAGACCTTCAAGCTGATACAAACCGCTGCCACCGATAACACCAAGCTTCATGGGGAATCTCCTCTGTTATAAGGATGGTAGGCCGTGTGGGACTCGAACCCACGACCCCAACATTAAAAGTGTCGTGCTCTACCAACTGAGCTAACGGCCTGCAAAAAAGTCGCGACACAATAGGGCAATGCACCCCCCGTTGTCAACCCTGCGCTCCTTCCACGTCCTCCCCCGGTATCAGGACTGGAAGTTCGGAAGCGGGAAGTTCCTGGACATCCTTGAGGCGGCGCTGGATCTGGCGCGATTTCTTGGCGGCATCCTCGATCGAATCCGAGGCCTGGTGCAACTTCTTCTGGACAGCATCCAGGTGGTCGGTAAAACGCCCGAATTCGGTCTTAACCGCACCGAGCAATTTCCAGACCTCACTGGACCGCTTCTGGATGGCGAGGGTACGGAATCCCATCTGCAGGGCATTCAGGAGCGCGGACAGGGTCGTCGGCCCGGCCACCACGACCCGGCAGGTCTGCTGGAGCGCCTCGACCAGGCCGGTTCGCCGGATCACCTCGGCGTAAAGCCCTTCGATGGGAAGGTACAGGATCGCGAAATCGGTCGTATGGGGCGGACAAATATATTTATCCCGGATATCGCGGGCGCATTTCCGGATCTGCTCCTCAAGCTTCTTGGCGGCCTCCTCTGCCTGCACGGGATCCGCCGCCTCCTGGGCAATCAGCAAACGCTCGTAATCCTCCTTGGGAAACTTGGCATCCAGCGGAATCCAGATGGACTTGCCCTCCAGCTCATCCCGCCCGGGAAGCCGGATGGCAAATTCCACCCGTTCCAGCGAGCCGGGCTTGGGCGCCACGTTCGTGGCATACTGCTCGGCCGTCAGGATCTGTTCCAACAGGGCGCCAAGCTGGATTTCACCCCAGGTCCCGCGGGTTTTCACGTTGGTCAAAACCCGCTTGAGATCCCCTACCCCGTTGGCGAGTTCCTGCATTTCCCCAAGTCCCTTCTGAACCAGCTCGAGCCGCTCGCTCACAAGGC
>JAABPW010000270.1 GCA_011391785.1 Verrucomicrobiota bacterium | reverse complement strand
ACATCCTTGAGGCGGGGTTCATATTGAACAATGACGCTTTTTATTGCCGTTTCCAGTTCCGGGATTGAATCTGAAGAGAAGGAACTCGAGATGTTGGTCAGATCCGGAACACCATATTCCGGATCAATTTCCACCGATCCTTTTTTGGTGTTCAGCACCCTGATCAGGTGTTCCAGTACAGAATTGACAATGGCGCCGGAATCGACGTCAAGACGCCTTTCCGGATTTTCCTCCATTATGCGTATTCGCTCCAGTAGCCGCTCTTTTTTTATTATTTGCATAAATTCCGTCGTTTCTCTGTCGAACCGGCAGCATAAGCACATGCAGGAAAGGTCGCCCTCTCCACAGGCGTGGAGAGGGCGTGGAATCATGGCAGCTTAGGATTTAGGTTTTGTCCAGTCATCATCGGTCTGAGCCAGAGTCGAGCCTTTTTCATCAAGGGAGATCCAGGTGATCTTGCCATA
Organism: Verrucomicrobiota bacterium; assembly: GCA_011391785.1. Taxonomy (GTDB): domain Bacteria; phylum Verrucomicrobiota; class Kiritimatiellia; order CAIKKV01; family CAITUY01; genus JAABPW01. The sequence goes on along the minus strand of JAABPW010000270.1, from coordinate 2,183 downwards.
GGTGAACATGATTTCTTCCATGTCGTGATACGGTTCATTCTCTTTGAGGAAGGTCATCGGTTTGTACGCCTTAATCGAAACGATAATCGCCTTTTCAAGCTGAACCTTGGCATAGATATATTCGTTGCCGCTGGTGCCGATGGCGGTGAAGCTCAGTTCCCATTTGGTGATTTGCTCGCCTGATGTCAGCGCCTGATACAGTTTGGGTGAAGCGAGATCTTTGTGCTTGGTGATTGAGATAGGTCCATGGACGCGCTGGCCGGTTGCAAGACCCGTATGGACGTCACGCGGGATGTGGACTTCATGCTCCATGGCGTAGACCAAAATTGAATCCTTGTACGCTTCCTGGGTGCAATCGCCCTTGATGTCGCTTTGTTTGGCTCCGGTCAATGTTAAATAACTGGTGTTCGCCATCTGCTTGTTCTCCTTTTATTGGTAGTTGAGAAACATGGTCCCTTGGGACCGGATTGGTTACGAGTGCTTACTTGTCGAGCTTGCCAACCAGAGAGAGGGTGAAGGAGGAGCCCATGTACTTGAAATGGGGCCTGACCATCATGGAGACCCGGTACCACCCAGGTTCTCCTTCAACATCCTCTACCTTAATCTGGGCGGAGCGGAGCGGTTTTTTCGCTCGTGTGCTCGCCGTCGGATTATCCATTTCGACAACATACTGCCCTATCCACTTGTTCAGTTCGTCCTCCAGTTCTCCCCGCTCTTTAAACGAGCCGATGTTTTCCCGCTGAATGACCTTGATATAATGCGCCAAGCGGTTGACGATGAACATGTAGGGGAGTTGGGTGCCCAGCTTGTAGTTGAGTTCCGCTTCTTTTCCTTCCTTGCTGATACCGAAATTTTTCGGTTTCTGGCATGACTGGGCTGAGAAGAAAGCGGCGTTGTTGCTTCCTTTCCGCATGGTCAGGGCGATGAACCCCTCTTCTGCCAATTCGAATTCCTTGCGGTCGGTAATGACGATTTCGGTCGGAATCTTGGTTTGAATGGCGCCCATGGATTCGTATTGGTACAGTTCCAGATTCTCAACCGTTCCCCCGCCCTGTGGTCCGATGATGTTGGCGCACCAACGGTAGTTGGCAAAACTTTCGGTCAGGCGGGTGGCAAAGGCGAAGGCGGCATTGCCCCACAAAAAACGATCGTTTCCTGCGGAGACGCTTTCTTCGTAGGTGAAGCTTTTCGTTGGGTTGGAGGACGGACCATACGGAAGGCGGAGAAGAAAATGCGGCACGGTAAGGCCCACATAATGGGAATCCTCAGAATTCCTGAATGCCTGCCATCTGGCATATTGAGGACCTTCAAAGATTGATTTGAGATCTTTCAAATCCGGAAGCTTGGAAAAATCATCGATGCCAAACATCTCTGCACTGGTGGCCGCAATGAATGGGGCGTGCGACATGGCGGAAACCGCGGCCAGATCCTGGAGCAATTTAATATCTTGCGGTCCCGGGCCAAATTCGTAATTACCGATTATGGCAGCGTAGGGCTGGCCGCCGAACTGTCCGTATTCGCGGGAATACGCGACCTTGTACAGACCGGACTGCACCACCTCGGGAGCGTCGGAAAAATCGTCGAGCATGTCCTGTTTGCTGAGGTTCATGATCTCGAGTTTGACGTTTTCCCTGAAATTGGTTCTATCAACAATGAATTTCAGCGAACGCCAGGAGGATTCCATTTTCTGAAAATCCGAGTGATGCAGGATTTCATCCAGCTGGCGGCTCATCTTCTTGTCCAGCTCGGCAATCATTTCGTCGCAGATCAGGGCGTTTATCTTCTCCACTGATTTACCCGGCTGAAAAATCTGCGCAATCAGCGCTTCCACACCTTTTTTGGCGACTGAATAGGACTCGTTCTCTGGAGTCAATTTGGTTGCCGAAAGTATGTCGTCTATCAGAGAGAGACTTTCAGTGGTTTCAGCACCCTTTTCTTCAACTTTCAGTTCTTCAGCCATTGTTATGCCTCTCCCTTTTTATCGCCGATGCCCATCTCATTGAGAATTTTGTCTCTCAACGCAGGGTCATCAATAATAGACTGAATTTTCTTCCTGAACTCCGGCACGTTCCCCAGTGGGCCTTTCATGCCCTTGATCGCTTCACGCAATTCCATCATCTGCTTGAGCTCGGGAACCTGCTGAACGATGGCGTCAGGATCGAAATCCTTCAACGAGTTGAATT
>JAABPW010000269.1 GCA_011391785.1 Verrucomicrobiota bacterium | reverse complement strand
GGTTCCCAAATCTGGAGATTATTCCGAGTGAGGATGAAACGGATTACTTCGATAGCCGCTTGGACGCGCAAACCGGTTTTCGGTGGGCATCCCCTATTCAGGCGTACCTGGAAATGATGCGCGGCGACAAACGGGATAAGGAGACCGCCGAACAAATCCGGGCTGAACTAATCCGCCAAATCAGGAGCATTCCATGATCAAAATGATGACACTGACCTCCGCCCTGCTCGATCTGCTGAATGAATTGGAAGGCACAAAGGCGCCCCTCATCATCGGCGGTGGTTACGGCATCTATCTGCGTTACATGATGATCATGGAGGAACAACGCCAAACCCTGTTCAAGGACTTACCAGAACCTCGATCAACCAATGACCTCGATCTCTTTCTTCGAGCGGAGTTACTGCTGGACTCTGAACAACTGCGCCCCCTCCGGAATGCCATGACCACGTTGGGCTATGAGGTGATCAAAGGCGGCGAACATTATCAATTCCTGCGTCCCGGGCCAAACGGCGACAAAGAACGCGGCATCAAGATTGATGTACTCACCGGCCCGACCAGTCCCTTCAAGGGAACACAGGTTCAGTTCGACAAGCGCCGGGTGCGACCGAGGCCCTCCGTGGATCTGCACGCGCATCCCTGTGAAGAGGCACTCACACTGACCGATGGCACGACAACACGGACATTACGAGGCAAGCTCAGCAACGGGAAAGACTATGTAGGCCAGGTGTTGCTACCGCATCCCTTCACCTTCCTGACGATGAAGCTGTTCGCACTGCGTGACCGGATTAACGATGCCGAAAAGGACTATGGCCGGCATCACGCGTTGGATCTTTACACGGTGATTGGCACCCTGACCGAGCAAGAATGGAATGAGTGCCTGCGCTTGCGCGCACAATACCAAACGGACACGATCCTGATTGAGAGCCGCCGCATTGTGAATGATCTGTTTACCCGCCTGGATTCACTGGGCACGATCCGACTGCGCGAAAGCGCCTACTTCCGCCCGGAGTTTCGCGTGAACGAATTCATCGGCGCGATGAAAGAGTTGTTCGGGGAGTAGTTCGAACCAAACTCCACTCCCTACGGCATACTGGTTGCAATGTGCGTATTTCATGATTTAAGTCGGTGGATGAGACTGATGAACGATAAATGGAGCCACATAGACTGACTTTCTAGTTTTCCGGGTAGGTCTGACACTGCGGGCCCCACTGAAATCCGGATCCATGAAAAAACCCGATTGGGGTATTTCCCCAACCGGGTTTCGACACTCACTTCCGGCTCACAGCCCGGAACTTTCAGGGCAAGCCTGATGATGCCCTCCTAACTTACTTCGCAGGCGCAACCCACGCCTGGGACGTCCAGCACTGCTTGCCACCCTCCGGGGAGACAGCAACCCACTTCTCGAACTTGGTGGCGCCTTCATCCAGCCTGCCCAGCCAGATCCTGGCCTTGCCCCCGGCCGGGGCTACGAGGGAGATGTAACGGGCATCGGTGCTCCACCGCGTCAACCAGCAGTTGCCCGGGATCTTCCGTTCCTTGAGCATGTCGAGCGTCGGGATCTTGCGCTGGTTGGTGTTGTCCGCGTCACACATGGTGATCGAGCTATGGTTCCCATCCAACCGGAACAGACGGTAGGAGTTGTCCGGGGCGAAGCTCGGGAAGCACCCACCCCCGAACGTCTTGAAGACCGACTTGGCCTGGTCCACTTTCCCTTGGGCATCAAAGGCCAGCGTCAACTGCCCGATATTGCCCCACTTAGGCTCCAGGAGGGCACGCTTGCCATCCTCGGAAAACATCAGCCAGAAATGGGTCGAGGTCCGATCCCAGAAAAGCTCCCGCGCCTCGGGCTTGTCCATGGGATAACGGTAGGCTTTCCCGGAATTCCCATTCCACGGCTCGCCCTTGTCGCCGCAATCGTTGACATAGACCCACTCGCGCTTGGTCTTGGGATCCTGCCAGACCGCCATCAAGCTGTTGCCAAACCCCTTCGAAAGCGTGGTGACCTTCTTGCTTTCGGTATTATACATCATGACGGCTTTTTCTTGCTTGTCCTTCCCGACAGAGGCGAGAATGCGGGTGCCGTCCTTCGTCCAGAGCGGTGCGCTACCACAGAAGGGCACTTCCTGAACCGTTCCCACCTTGGTATCGTAGAAGAAGAGCTTCATGTCCTTTTCACTGCCCTGGTTCCACGCCACCTTCACCCGGCGTCCGCCGGTCATCTCAAGCAGTTCCTTGGCCGTGGCATCATCCGCCGACAGCCCCTGGTTGACCGACATTGCCAGAAGCATGCCGCCACACATCGCCATTTTCCCTATTTTCCCTATCATACGCCACTCTCCTTTGTGTTATTTAAACTCTTGCCTCATGCCCCTGGCACAAGTTCGAGAATGTCGCTAATAATACCGGCCGCCCCTTAAGTGGTCATGTCCCTTAAACAAGGGACAAAGATCTTTCCCCGCTACTGCCGCAGGTATCGGGCAACAGCCTGGGCGCGGGAATGGACGTGGAGTTTCTCGTAGATGCGGGCGACATGCGTCTGCACCGTCCAGTAACTGATCCCGAGTTGCTCGGCGATCTCCTTCTGAAGCAATCCCTTGGCCAGCAGGTCCAGGATTTCATGCTCACGGGGGGCCAGGGGAACCTCCGCAGTCTTCGGAACTGATG
>JAABPW010000268.1 GCA_011391785.1 Verrucomicrobiota bacterium | reverse complement strand
GATAAAATTCCCTGCATGGGGTTGTTGAATTCATGCGCTATAGAAGCAGATAGCTTGCCGATTGCTGAGAGTTTTTCTGCGTGCAGAAATTTTTTGTGTGTTTCCTGCAATTCTAAGGTTCGCTGTTCAACCCTGCGTTCCAGATCTATTTTGGCAGCAAGCAGTTCCGCCTCCATCCTTTTACGATCGGTGATATCCAGGGCAGTAAAGGTAACTCCTCGCGACAAATCCTTTCTGTCTATGGGGGCCGAACTAAGCAAGACATCAATGCTAACCCCATCCTTGCGCTTCCATTGTGTTTCGACGGTCCCTATGCCGTATTGGGATATTTGTTTGTATTTTTCCTCGCCGACCCAGTTGTATTCCGCTTCGTCTGAATATAGCATACGCGAGCTTTGCTTCAGCAATTCGTTCTCTGTGAATCCGGTCATCTCGCATAATCGTATATTTACTTCTTGCAGAACACGATCCTTAGTCACTCCAATTCCGGTCGGAGCGGCCCTCAATATACTTTGCAAGTACGCTTTCTGATCATTGAGTGCAATTTCGGTATGTTTGCTTTCGGTGATGTCCGAGAAGGAAATGACTACGGCATATGGCTGAGTCTCCCCATTCACGAAAAGTGGTCTAGTGTTAATAATAATCCATTTCGTGTCCTGTTCATTTCGTCTAATTCCCATAATAACGCCGTTACAAGGTTCTCCTGTGCGCAGGGAATGCAATGAAGGATGATCTTGTACATGAAATCAGCTGTTCCCGCTATGTCCGAAACCTCAGCAATCACGTGGTTTCAAAAACGATGTTTCGCAAACTTTGCTGGCCGCAACTGGCGATCAATAAATGTAACATACTGATTTTATAAAAATAATTTTAAACGGAAAGATTCAACTTTTCCTTGACAGCCCAGGAGAGGCGTGACCGATTTTTCTTTGTAATATTAATTATTTACAAGGAGAAATACTGTGTCGACCCTCAAAAATTGCCTCAATCGTGACCGCCAAGCAACCCGAACACTTCGCAAAATCAAAATGCGTGCACATCTGAATTCCGATGCCCTGTTTGCCATTATCCGCAAGGATCTGGACCAGGTGCCCGATCACCGGGCCGCCAACGCCTCGATCCCCATGGGCGATATCCTGATGAGCGCTTTTGCCATGTTTTCGCTCAAGGATCCGTCCCTGCTAGCCTTCGATGCACGGCGTCATGAGGAGCCCGAAAGCCTGCACGATGTCTTCGGCGTGGGTATAATCCCCAGTGACACCCACATGCGCACCACTGTGGACGAGGTGTTGCCCACCTATCTACGGCGACCGTTCCGCAACGTCTTTCACCAAATGCAACGGGGCAAAGTACTGCCCAAAATGACCTGTCTGGGCGGGCATTTGCTGTTGGCTGTGGATGGAACCGGCATCCATTCCTCCGAGAACATCGGGGCCGACTATTGCCTGACCAGAGAGAAACGCAACGGCAAGATCGAGTATCATCTGCAGATGCTGGCCGGGGCTTTTGTTTCTCCGAACCGGAAGGAAGTAATCCCGGTGTGTCCGGAACTCATCCGGCGGCAGGACGGCACAACCAAGAACGACTGCGAGCGCAACGCCGCCAAACGTTTTTATGCCGACTTACGCCGTGAACACCCGCATTTAAAGATCATCGCCACCGAGGATGGCCTGAGTGCCAACGCACCGCATATCAAGGATTTAATGGCCCATGACATCCGATACATCCTTGCGGCCAAGCCCGGGGATCACACCTTTCTTTTCAACCTGGCCGAAGAAGCGGCCCAGCGTGGCGAGGTGACGGAACTGGTGCTGGCCGATGCCAAGGATGAGAAGAAACTGCACTGCTTTCGGTTCATCAACTCCGTGCCCCTCAACCAGACCAGTCAGGACGAATTGCGGGTCAACTTCCTTGAGCACTGGGAGGTTGTGACCAAGGGCGAGGAGGTCGCCATCCTCAACCGCTTCAGTTGGGTGACCGACCTTGAGATCACCGCCGACAATGTCATGGAGATCATGCGGTGCGGCCGCGCCCGATGGCGAATCGAGAACGAGACCTTCAACACGCTCAAGAATCAAGGCTACAACCTTGGCCATAATTACGGACTGGGCAAGAAGCACCTGAGCGCGGTCTTTATGCATCTGATGATGCTCGCTTTTCTCGTTGACCAGGTCCAGCAGCTCTGTTGTCCGGTTTTCCAGGCGGCTTGGGAAAAAATGGGCAGCAAGCGGGCTTTATGGGAGCGGATTCGGATGTATTTCCATGGCTTCATCGCTCAATCCATGGAGGCGATTCTTCGTGTCATCATCCATGGATTTGAGAAGCAGCCCTGTCCTACTTATGATTAGCGGCTGACGAGTAGCGAGCACATTACCAAAGATCAGGTGCCTGCCGGTGATCTCTACGGCAGGCCGGACGGATAACTCTGTCCACTCAGCAGGATTTTTTCCTGTTTTTTAGACAAAAAGTAAGGACTCCGGTCGAAGTGGCTCAGTTGTGAGCAAGCTCAGGTCGGATTTGGTCAAAATTTACAAGCTTTCCCGCATGACAGGGGTCATAGCGGGGGTAGCTGGGGAAATAGCAATTTAGCGACAAAAGCATCACCTTCATCATTTGCACTCTTGAATTTTAATGCGGACGTTAATTGGCGTGCATTGATGAAAAAA
>JAABPW010000267.1 GCA_011391785.1 Verrucomicrobiota bacterium | reverse complement strand
ATCCGAGAACTCGGACGGCGGGGTGTCCGTGAGATATATGCGCTTGATCAAGTGCGTTCTCTCGGGACCTATAGTCAGTTTGCCGCCTTCAGACAGTGCCCCGATCCATTGACGGATGAGTCCGGCTTTATTGAATTCTTGCTGGAGTTTGCGAAAGGCCGAAATGATAAACCTGTATTGTTTCCCACGAACGATCAATGGGCTCAGGCAGTGTCCCACCACAAAGAAAAGTTGATGCGCCACTATCACGTATGGGTCGCTGATGGTCCAGTGGTCGATCTCATCATTCATAAGCCCCGCTTCTATGAATGGGCTATGGCGCGCGGCTATCCGGTCCCCCGATGCTGGACGGAAGCGCAGATCGCTGATATCACTGATGATCAATTCCCAATTGCCGCCAAACCAGCATTCCGGGTCGCCTCCAGCGATTCCAAGGATCAGGCGAAACGAACAGCAGAGCGCCAGCGCGAAAGGCTCACAGTGTTGGCAACTCGCGAACAACTCAATGCCTATTGCCAGGCGCACGCGGATGGGCGCCACGCCTATATCCTTCAGGAGTATGTACAAGGACTCTCCGACTGCATGTTCACAATCGGCGTCTACGCAAACCGGAACCACGAAGTGATGGGTGTCTTCACGGGGAGAAAGGTGAGAGGTTATCCACCGGATATCGGTGACTGCATGGTGGGACAGGTGGAAAAAGTGGATGCAGCTCTGGTGAGCATGGTGAAACAGATGTGCCTCGAACTTCGATATACGGGCATCGCTGAATTTGAATTCAAGCGGGATGCAGTCTCGGGCCGGTTTATCCTCATCGAGATCAATCCGCGAAGCTGGTCATGGATTGGCATCACACCATCGTGTGGCGTGAGCCTGCCTTGGATGGCTTACTGCGACATGACCGGATGCGCTCCCATCGCTTATGCCGAGTCGGATTGCAAGAATGGCAGCATCATGTTCGCCAGAGTGCGGGACGACAAGCGAAACTGCCTCGGCCGAAACAGGCGGTCTGGATACCCCCAATGGCATATGACACGGGCACAGTGGAGAGACAGCTTGCAGTGTAGCCATCTGGTGGACGCTGAATTCGCACGCGATGACTTAGCTCCGTGGGTCGTAAATACCTGGCGAAATAGTTTATTTGCAAAAGTTATTTCGTTAGCAAGAACCCTCATCCATAAAAACACTTAAGAAAGCCAAAGGCGTGGGGACTGTAAATCACTGTAGTCCCATAAGCGCTGGATTTTGACAAATAGCGGCCTTGTTTTCGAGCAAACAGCCGCATCGTGGGATCGGTTGATTTTCGGTTTTTCTGAACATGT
>JAABPW010000266.1 GCA_011391785.1 Verrucomicrobiota bacterium | reverse complement strand
ACTGCCTCCAGTTTAAAGCATTTGGCTGTCCCACAAGAATCTGGGCATGGACTTCGGACTTCACGAAAACTCCCACAAATAGGCTTGTTGCGGGGCGGCACAGAGTCGGCCTGGTGGTTTGGCTGTCCCATAACACTCAAGCAGTTCTCCCAAGTGCAAACGGCGCCACAAAACAGCTCTGACAATGGTGAACAAGCGAGTAAAGCTGTGCTGCCAGGAGTGCAGGCAGGCCAGGTAGCGCACCAGCAGATGGGTCAGGAGGCCGGTCCAGATCTGCCAGTGCACCGCATTGGCGTTATGCCCGAGGAAGTCGGCCAGCTGAATGGTCTGCTTGATCTCCTTGAAAAACACTTCGATATCCCATCGGCATCGATAGAGTTCGGCCACAGTCCAAGCGCTCCACGCCATGTGGTTGGACAGAAATTCAAGTTCGCAATCCTCCCCATCCACCTCGACGAGCGCAACAACCCGCCGCAGCCTTTTGGGGTAGGCCCGGTAAGAGGTCGCCGTGGTCAACTCAATGACCTCGTCGCGCAAAACACGGGGGTTATCAATGGTATTGAGGGTTTCCACCACGCGGTAGTTCATGTTGCTCTTGGCGCGGCAAACCCAGAACACCCCCTCATGATCCAGGGTCGCCAAGTGGTCAAAGTCCACGTAAGCCTTGTCAAACACCACGATTTCGCCGGCCTGAAGCCCCGAGCACAGCTCCCGCGCCTTGGTGTCATCGTGGTGTTTGGCGGTGTCTATGATCACGCAATTTGGCAGAAAGCTCTGAAGATTCAGTCGCGTATGGCATTTGGCCGCCGCTTTGCGGCGCCGGTGTTTCGCCCAGTCCATGCTCTTGGCCACCAACTTAATCGTGGTCGAGTCCATGGCATAGATCGCCTTGTTAAACCGGCGCAAATATCCCCGGCGAACCTTGCCCTTGGCGAAATATGGACTCTGCGTCATCAAGTGATCCATCACCTCCCAGTACAACGCTTCAGCCATCAGCGGGCTCCGTTCACGGTTGGCATGACTCAGTGTGTTTTTCGCCGGAGCCGTCGCCCCGCGAATCGGCGTCAGCATCGTCTCGTTCATTCTCAATCCGTCGCACACGTCATTCAGGCTGACCGCATGAGTCAGTTGCGCGTAGACCAAACTCACGACATGGCTCCAAGGCGTCAACCCGGGGTTCCTGTATTGCACCCCATACTCCTTAGCCAGATGATTCACCAAATGCGGCGGAATCAAGTTGCATACCTGCTTCAATATCGTGTACGAAAACCCTGCTGGACTGAACGGTTGTTTCTTTTTCATCCCTACCGAGTGGCAGGGCGAAGCGCCTCAGTCCAGCA
>JAABPW010000265.1 GCA_011391785.1 Verrucomicrobiota bacterium | reverse complement strand
GCTTCAAGCCATCAAGGTGGGAGAGGTGGATCTGGATAATTTGAAGATTGTGGCCAAACGATTGTACACATGGAAGCCGAAAGGAACCAACGGCGAGGTCCCGATGTGCAAGGCGGTCAGGGATCTGCTTGAAAGGCTGTCAAAAGCCAAAACGAGTAATTTTGTATTCCCGCATCGTGATGGAGGCCCTTGCCGGATGGACATCCTTGCTATGTTGAAGAAGGCGCAGAAGTTGGCGGGGATCAGGGGTCGCCTTCGTATCCATGACCTCCGCCACACCCTCGGAAAACGCCTTCGCAAGGATTTGAATGTGCCTCTTGAGACAATCATGGGCGTATTACGCCACGCCGACATACGGGAGACCGAGATTTATGCCCCCTATTCTCGGGAAGAAGGCCAAGCGGCCATGAGCAAACTCGACGCATTGTCAGCCATGAACCCGCCGCCCCAGGTGTAATTCATCGCCTGAATCCCTTACGCGCCACCTCCATAGGTAGGTACCAAAGTAGGTGAAATCAGGCGGTATAAAGGGGGTATTCGGGGGGATTTGGCGGGATTTAGAAGTGCCGTTTTTATTGGCGAAAACCCTTGATTCTATTGGTTTATATGGGGTTTTCAATGCAAGATGGCGGAGAGGGTGGGATTTGAACCCACGGTGCCCTTTAGGAGCACACAGCATTTCCAGTGCTGCGCCTTAGACCACTCGGCCACCTCTCCGTGAAATGTAGGGGTGAACCATACGAAAAGGGATGCCTTAAAGGCAAGTTGATACTCACGGAGTACATATTCAAGCGTGCTTATTGCGGCCTTGGGAGCAAATGCTTCTTTTCCAGATGGGTTTCAGCTCGCAAAATGGCATCAAGGACATCGTTGAGTTTCTTGCCGACGTCTTCAGACAGGAATCTTAGGACAAAATATCCGTGTTCCTGGAGCAGGGCATCCTTTCGCCGGTCGCGGCGGTATGCTTCCGTATCAGATAAATGCTGGGGGCCGTCAATTTCGACGGCCAGATGAGCGGCTTGATCCAGTAAATCCACTTCCAGGCGCCCACATCCATCAAAGGGGATTTGGAGTGGGGCGTTGAGTCGGAATCTGCCGGTCGTTTCCGGTAATGTTTCCAGCCGCTGATACATAAACGCCTCGGTTGTGCTCCTGGCTCGGGCAATACCTTTTTCATCCGGGGAGAATGAACGGGCAACATGGACGAATAGGTTCCCAAGATGGGCATCGACCCCATCCCGAACCAGCCGCCTCACGCTGGCGGCATAGTCGCGTTTCCATTCAGGTTCAATGGGTAGAGGAATTTCGGACGGCCAGCCGGGAATGGCGCTGGCAGGAAGCTGTAGTGTGTAACCGATAGCCTCATAGCCTCGGCAACGCCGGTCGAACATTCTAGCCAGCATCGGTGCGTTTAGGTCGGCATAATCATAGATCCGGACTTCCTGCTTGCCGTCATGGAGGCGGTGGAGTCGTCCTGCATATTGGGCAATGGTTCCTCTCCAGGAGACGGGCAATGTGAGGAATAGTGTGTCAAGCCGGGCATCATCGAATCCCTCGCCCAGATATCGCCCTGTGGCTAGCAATACCCTCTCCTCATTGTTAGGAATGGCAGACAATCTGGTAGCTACGTCCCGTAACGCCTTGCTTCCCATTCCGCCTCGAAGGACTACCAGATGTCGGATTTCAGGGACGAGGATTTCGGTTAATTTATCCAGGTGGTCAGTTCGTTCAGTGAGAACCACGGGAGACCGTCCATCACGGGCAGCCGCAATGACATCAGCGCAAATCAAGCTGTTCCGGCTGTCATCAGCGATCAGTGCGTCATAAAGTTCATGAAAATGGAGTCTGGCGTCAGGGTTCTGGCTGTCGGGCTGACGGAATGAGGTGGGGCGTACCAGAACATTGTGGGTGAAAGGCCGCGCCGCTGCCTGTTGCTTGGCGTTGACGCGGAATCGCACAGGTCCGCATTGCATCAGGATGATGGGGTGGTGTCCGTCTTTTCTTGTTACCGTTGCCGAAAGGCCGGTGACGTATTTCGCTTTGGCCTGACGGGCGACCTGCTCAAAGCTGAAGGCGGACACATGATGGCATTCGTCCACAATCAAATTACCGTAATTGCCAACCCGGTCGTCCACCACTCCTTTGCGAACCAGACTTTGTATGATAGCGACATCCAAAGACCCATTAGGCTTCTTTTTGCCTCCGCCGATCTGGCCAATGGATTTTAGCGAAACCCCGAGAAAAGATGACAGCCGTTCCCGCCATTGATCCAATAGTTGCTGGCGATGAACGAGGATCAGCGTGTTGACTCCTCGCTGGGCGATAAGCCAGGCTGCCAGTACGGTTTTTCCGAAGGCGGTTGTCGCTGAGAGGATGCCCAAGTCGTGAGCCACCAATGCCCGGGCAGCAGATATTTGTTCAGGGCGCAACTCTCCGTGAAACTTGACATCCAGCGGGGTGCCTCCAAAACGTTCATCCCTGATGATGCTCTTGATGTTGAGGCCGGAGAGCAATTCCTTAAGATTTTCCAGGCACCCGCGTGGCAAGGCAAGATGGTTGGGGAGCTCCTCGGCGCAGGCAATAATGCGGGGTGTGTTGAAGGTCGGCAGGCGCATGGCCTGATCTTTGTAGAATTGGGGGTTCTGGAAGGCCGCGAGCCTGATCAGGCGGTT
>JAABPW010000264.1 GCA_011391785.1 Verrucomicrobiota bacterium | reverse complement strand
TGGCCTTGTGCCACGGGGCGCAAAAATGTTCGGTTCCCGCCACGCAAGGTGGCGGGGCACCCCCTATAACTGACCCACTACGAGGGGGCGGATGGCTCTTTGTGGAAATATTCCGCCACAATCTTGACTTCGATAGGGGTAAAGGATTAAGGTTTGGACTATAAACTAATAATTGTCAGTTCCTTTAGCAGAACATTACAAAACCAACGTCATGGATAGCGAACCCAAGATCGATGGAATTCCCGGCTTGTCTTCCGACCTTCGTCGCAGGGCTGAGGAAATCGAACAAGGCAGAACGCACTCTAGTGACGACACTGAGCGTGCGTGCGCGGCTGATTTCCTGCGCCTGGTTATCAACAATATTCCCGATTTCGTGTTCTGGAAGGATCGGAATTCGGTCTATCAGGGATGTAACAAAGCCTTTGCAGAGGCCGCCGGGGTCGGTACCCCTGAAAATATTGTCGGCAAAACCGACTACGACTTCAGCTGGAAAAAGGAGGAGTCCGATTACTTTGTCAGCGTTGATCGGCGGGTCATGGAGAGCGATCAGGCGGAATATCATATTATTGAGCCGCAGCTTCAAGCGGGGGGGCGGCAGAGATGGTTGGAAACCTGCAAAATCCCCCTGCATGATGAACAGGGTAAAGTCATCGGCATTCTCGGCACCTACATGGATATCACCGAACGCAAGGAAACCCTGGAGGCGTTACGGCTCAAAAATCTCGTTTTTGACGAATCGCTGGCCGCCAACAGTATTGCCAACCTTCAAGGAAACCTGACCGAGCTGAACGATAGGTTTCTGCGGTTCTGGGGCTACTCCAGCAAGAGCGAAGTGCTCAGGAAACCCATCCCGGTTTTCTTCAACGATTCCGGTGAAGCCGCTGCCATCCTGAAGGTCCTTGATGAGACAGGGCAGTGGGAGGGCGATTTCATCGCGAAAAAGAAGGATGGCTCGACCTTTATCGGGCATGGCATGGCCACCACCGTCCGGGATGAGAACAACCAGGTGATCGGTTACCAATCGTCCGTCATGGATATCACGGAGCGCAAGCATTTCCATGCTGAACTCCTGAAAACGCAGAAATTGACCAGTGTTGGCCTGCTGGCGGGCGGGCTTGCCCACGATTTCAATAATATCCTGATGGGTTTTTTCGGAAACCTCTCTCTGGCTAAAAAGGAACTCCCCCCCGGTAGTCCGGCGCTCACGCCCCTCGAAAATGCCGAAAAAGCCATGTCCCGCGCCATTCGACTGACCAAACAGCTGCTGACGTTTTCAAAGGGTGGCGATCCTATCATGGAGGACATCAGCCTGGGAGAGTATGTCGAGGAGGTAGCCCGCTTTGACCTGACGGGCAGCAATGTCAAGCTGGTCTGCCATTCTGCGGATGACCTCTGGATGGCCCGCGCCGACAAGGGGCAAATCCAACAGGTGATCTCCAATCTCACCACCAATGCCCGGCAGGCCATGCCGAATGGCGGCCACTTGTACATCACCCTGGAAAACGTGGAAATCCGGGACAACTCCATTCCACACCTGCATCACGCCAACTACCTTAAAATCACCATACGGGACGAGGGGGCCGGCATCGACTCCGAAAATATCGACCGGATCTTCGAGCCCTATTTCACCACCAAGAAAAGCGGCAGCGGACTGGGTCTGGCGACGGCATATTCCATCATCAAGAAACACGGTGGCCATATCGGGGTGATCTCGGAACCCGGAAAGGGAACGACGTTCACCCTCTTTCTGCCCGCCTCCCCCACACAGCCGGTCCCGCAGCAAAAGCCAGTCGTCAATGCATTGACCCCCTTTAAACGCGCCCAGAACCTGCTGGTATTGGATGACGAGGAATTCATTCGAATCGTGGTTCCTCTCTGGCTCAAACACATGGATTGTACCGTGGTGACCTGTGAAACAGGACGTCAGGCGGTTGACCTTTATAAGCAAGCCAAGGAGTCGGGCTCTCCATTTGACCTGCTCATCCTGGACCTCACCATCCCGGGCGGTATGGGCGGGCAGGACGTGCTCCGGGAGATCCTGGCGTTTGACCCCGCCGCCAAGGCGATTGTTTCCAGCGGTTATGCCGAAGGCCCCATTATGGCCGATCATGCGTCCTACGGGTTTAAGGGGGTTCTCGCCAAACCCTATACCGAGCCGCAGCTCCGGGAGCTCGTCGCCCGGATTTTGGCCTGAGCATCCGGTCTCCCCTAAGACCCTTGTCCTCATTCCGTCCTCGCTCCATGGGGGCTTTATTCTTGTATCCAGCCTGTTTTTTATACACTATTCGCCGTTTCTGAGTTGCCAAGGACGAAGGATGGATCATGAAAGAAATTGGAGTAGGACTTCTCGGGTTCGGTACGGTTGGTGCTGGAGTGGTGGAAACCCTTCAGCGCAATGGGGATCTGCTGGCCGAGCGGATTGGTGTGAAACTGGTGCTGCGTCGTATTGCGGACGTGGACCTGGACCGTGACCGCGGTGTCCAGGTGGACCGGTCCATCCTGACGCGCGATGCGAACAGCCTGATTGATGATCCGTCGGTGGATGTTGTCATTGAACTGGTTGGCGGGACCACCATTGCCCGTGACTTTGTTCTCCGGGCACTGAATCTCGGGAAACCGGTGGTGACGGCAAACAAGGCGCTGCTGGCGGATCATGGCGGGGAGATCTTCGCCCTGGCGGCCGAG
>JAABPW010000263.1 GCA_011391785.1 Verrucomicrobiota bacterium | reverse complement strand
GCTCGGGGGGGGACTTGAACCCCCACGCCTTGCGGCATCAGCCCCTCAAACTGACGTGTCTGCCATTTCACCACCCGAGCAAAAAACGTGCTGAATCTAGCCTTTGGGTTTGCCGTTGGCAAGTATTACTTCGCGAAAATTACTTCGCGGAAGTCTTTTTTTCCAATACGGGAACAGTTTCCGCCGGCTTCTCGAAATCATTGATCCGCACCTGGCTTGCGTCGAACACGGCGATCATCCGTTCCTTGGCCAGGCGTTCCAGGACTTGGACATCCTTGCCGTAGTCCCATTCCCAGGTCGCCCGGAAACGATCACTCAACAGGGAGTTGCTGTTCCGCAGTTCCCCGGGACAATCCATCCGGATCACCACGCGCAGTCCATTGAGAAACGGCGCCAACTTGGCCGCGCTATCCGCACCGCCCGTCAAATCCGTCCCGCCCCTGACGGGCGGAAGCGTCACCACCAGCTTGCAGGAAGATTCTCCCGGGTGACTCAGGCTGACTCCGCAGTCCTTGAAAAACGGCTGCTTGACCAGCGACTCCAGACGGGTGAACTTGACCGAGAAATCCACATATTCCCAGCCCCCATGCTCACGGAGCCGGAGCGACTGCGGCTCAAGCGTCACACCGGCAGGCTCCATGCCCTTGAACTCCGCCTTGAGCGCGGCCTCGTCGAAAAGAAGCGCAAAATCACGTCGCGCCTTGGATGGCTCGTCCGTCCCGCCACCCGCGCGATCCAGGGCGCGAACCCACTGCCTGGCCTTGTCCATCTGCTTGAGGATGGACGTCGGCATGGCGTACATGGCACGCAGGGTTCCGCTCCCGTCCCGCTTCAGCACAAGGGTGGCATCAAGCTTGATACAGCCACTGCCCCCCAGCAGAACCGCCAGCAGTAAACCAAGCCCGCAGACCCGCATACCGAAGGTTGTTTTCACGGCTTTACACTCCTGGATGTGGAATTCGTGGCAGGAAAACGGAAAATGGTTTCACCGGGCATCGCCATCCCCTGTTCACGGGCGACCCTCTCGACAAACGCGGGATCGGTGCGGAAACGCTTCTGATTCTGCTGCAACTGGCGCACCCGGGATTCCATCTGCGCGTTCCCCTGCTCCAGGACGTCCTTGCGCTTCTGTAAACCCTGGTAGTTATGGGTCTTGGGCAGGAATACGCAGATCACCGCCACAACGCAGGAGGCAATGACGATCATCCACGCAAACCGGTAAATCAAGACCCATAAGTTCATGGCCACCACATAAACAGGGGCATCGGCGACCGCGTCAGCGCTCGCCGATGTCCACCTCGATTTTCAAAACAACGATCCGGGATCGTCAGATCACGCCACCGTACACCGCGTGCTTGCCAAGCAACTCCTCAATGCGCAGGAGCTGGTTGTACTTGCACACACGATCCGTGCGGCACAGCGATCCGGTCTTGATCTGGCCGGCATTCGTCGCCACGGCGATATCCGCGATCGTGGAATCCTCGGTCTCGCCGGACCGATGACTGACCACGGCCGTATAGCCCGCCTGCGTCGCCATCCGGATGGCATCAAGCGTCTCGGTCAGGGTGCCGATCTGGTTCACCTTGATCAGGATCGAGTTGGCAATGCCCAGGTCAATCCCCTTGCGCAGGAACTTCGTGTTCGTGACAAACAGATCATCCCCCACCAGCTGGACCTTGTCGCCAAGCTTCTCGGTAAGCTTCTTCCATCCATCCCAGTCATTCTCGGACATGCCATCCTCGATGCTGATGATCGGATACTTGGAGCAGAGCTCGCTATAGAACTCAACCATCTGGTCCGCCGTCTTCACCGAACCATCGCTCTTCTTGAAGATGTAACGCTTCTTGGCGGCATCATAGAACTCGCTGGCCGCGACATCCAGGGCCAGGAAGATGTCCTTGCCGGGCTTGTAACCGGCCAGCTTGATCGCTTGGATGATGACATCCAGCGCCTGGGTGGTTCCCGCCAGTTTCGGCGCAAAGCCGCCCTCATCACCCACCGAGGTGCTGAGCTTCATGCCCTTCAGCACGCTCTTCAGGGCATGGAAAACCTCCGTACCCATGCGCAATCCCTCGGCAAAGGACTTGGCGCCCTTGGGCATGATCATGAATTCCTGGAAATCAATCGGAGCATCGGAATGCGCGCCGCCGTTCATGATGTTCATCATCGGGACAGGCGTCACCTTGGCGTTGGTCCCGCCAATGTAGCGGAACAGGGGCAGGCCGCAATACTCGGCCGCCGCCTTGGCGTTGGCCAGCGACACCGCGAGAATCGCATTGGCGCCCAGCTTGCCCTTGGTCTCCGTGCCGTCCAGATCAATCATCACGTTATCGATGCCGACCTGGTCGCGGCAATCCCAGCCGATCAGCTTGGGCGCGATCTTGACATTGACATTGGCCACCGCCTTGCGGACGCCCTTGCCAAGGTAACGGCTCTTGTCGCCATCCCGAAGTTCAACCGCCTCATGCTCACCGGTCGAGGCACCGGACGGAACCGCCGCACGGCCGACAATGCCGCTCTCCAGGGTCACATCCACTTCAACGGTCGGGTTACCCCGGGAATCAAGAATCTCACGGGCCACAATGCATTCAATCAATGACATGTCTCTGCTCTCCTTGGGTTGCTACTCGGCCGCCTTCCTGGCGGCAGTAAAAAGTAGTTCCACCATACGGAAACCAAGTCCGCCTT
>JAABPW010000262.1 GCA_011391785.1 Verrucomicrobiota bacterium | reverse complement strand
TCGAAACGCTCCCGGAGTGTCGCCTTGCGCTGGAAGTCCAGGCCGATGCTGCCGATGAAGTGGTGCGTGTCCAGGATCTCAACCAGATCCCTGAGCCAATCGCCCTTGACGGTGAATTGCACGTCTTCAGGCCAGATGATGATGTGCTCGCCCCGGGCCATGTCCACGATCTGGTTCATGGCGGCGGCATGGGTTTGCTTTTTGTAGAGCCGGTGCTGAACCCAGTTGCATCCATCGAGATACTCGCGCAACCCGGGCTCCTCGGACTCGTTGTCGGAGACGATCCATTCGATGTCGGGGTATTGGAGGCAGTCCCTGGCCGACTCCAGGGTGGCCTTGAGGTAATGCAGCCGGTTCCAGCTCAGGATGCCGATGGTGACGAGGGGGTGATTCATGGGGGCCTTCAGTTGAGTTTGTAGAATCCAAGATTCAAGTAGGTGGCGAAGAGGCCCCAGGCAAGGTAGGGGATGAGGAGCGCGCCGGCGGGCACGCTCGATTTCCAGAACCAGCCGATGAGGATAATCAGGGTGACATCAAGCAGGATGATGTCGGCGAGCGCCATGCCCGGCGACTGCAGGCCGAAGAAAAGATAGGTCCATACGAAATTGGCGAGGAGATGGACGATCAACACGGTTGTGGTCAGGCCCAGATGGGGTTTCGACAAGGATCGGTAATACAGGAAAATCGAGACGGCGATGGAGATGTAGAGAATCGTCCATACCGGGGAGAAAACCCAGCTTGGCGGTGTGAGGGGCGGTTTGTTCAGGGTGGTGTACCAGGTGTTCATGAGTTTATCTCCCGGGGATTGCCGTAACTGGATTGAGCGTGAGTTTGCTGAAGATTCCGGCGTGCCTCTCCTGCCAGGACCTGACATCGAGGGCGCTGGTGGCGCGCTGGCGGGCGTTGGCGGATAGGGCGGCATGTCTGGGAATGACGGACTCCAGGGCGGCTGCCAGTTCAGCGGGGGTCGGGGGATGGTCCTGTTCCCAGTCGCGTGGGGCAGGAACGCCGATCCCGCCATCGGGGCCGACGAGTTCCGGGACGCCGCCGGAGGCGGAATAGACCACGGGCAAGCCGCAGGAGAGGGCTTCGACGACCAGGCGGGGGCAGGGGTCGTTGTATTTCGGATGGAGCAGGATGTCAGCCTCACGCATCAGGGCTGGAGCCTGGGATTGTGTATAGGTGCCCCGCCAGTCGATGGCGTTGTCCACGCCCGCCCGGGTGGCAACCGACATGATGTCCTGCCGGCAGGCGTTCTCGTCAGCTCCCCAGCAGTAGCGGCCCGCGACGATCATGCGGGCGGCCGGGCTGCTTTTCCGGAGCTCAGCCAGTGCGAGCACGGCGCTTTCCAGCCGGTAGCGGAAGAGATGGCTGCCGGAGACCAGGATCACGGGAGTCACAGGGCGGCTGGGGCCGGGGGTGAAGACCCGGGTGTCCACGGGATTGAAAAGGATTTCGCCGGGCCCTTTTCGTTCCCCGAGGTAACGGTCGGCACTCACCCTGCAGAAATCGCTCTGCCAGAAAACGTGGTCGGCGGCGTGATAGGCCATGGCCAGGGGGCGGTTGGCCTCATCCCAGCCCCGGGGATGCCAGGCGGGATAGGCGACGCCGTTCTGGTTGAGGACGATGGGGCAGCCCGCCCGCTTGGCCGCCCGGATCAGGACGGAAAGATGGGGTGGCAGGGCGCTGCTGACAAGATACAGCAGGTTGGGCGAGGTGGCGGCATTGGGGAAGAGATCCTCCAGGTCCTGGCACTTGATGATGCCGCCGGAAGCCGATTCGGTGCGGGCCGGGAGCCGGTCGTAGCCATAGAAGACATGAGGACTGCCATCGCGCAGGGGCTTGCGCCACCGGCGATGTTCGAGCAGGGACATTTTCAAAAGCCAGAGGAGTCTGAGGAGGGAGTTCA
This sequence comes from Verrucomicrobiota bacterium, assembly GCA_011391785.1. Taxonomy (GTDB): domain Bacteria; phylum Verrucomicrobiota; class Kiritimatiellia; order CAIKKV01; family CAITUY01; genus JAABPW01. Next base: position 787 of record JAABPW010000262.1, on the reverse strand, counting down.
TGGGAATGACGGGGAGTGTGGGAATTATGGGTTAACAAAGCCTGACAGGAGGTTTTTCCAGAGAGGGGCTTGAGTCGTGTAGGCGTTGGCTTCGGCGGTGGCACGGCCGGCGGCGATAATGGCGGGGCGGTCGGCGGGATGCGCCAGGCACCACTGTGCCCAGTGGGCGAGGGCCTCCACGTCGTCCACGGCGGTCATCCAGCCGTTTTCGCCATGGCGGACCAAGTCCATGGCCTGGCCGACGCGGGTGGTGACCAGGGGGATGCCGCTGGCCATGGATTCCAATACCGCCTTCGGGCCGCCCTCCTGTCGCGAGGTGATCATGTAGAGGTCGAGGGTCTGGAATAGTTCCCCGATGTCGGCATAATTCGGCAGGTTGAAGTGGCGGTAGGGGATGCCGTGCTTTTCCAGGCCGGCCTTCACGTAGCCGCGTGCCGGGCCTGAGAGCAGTACCACCAGTTCCGGCAGGCGGGATTTCAGGGCGGCCATGGTGGCGACAAACGTGTCCGGCCCCTTGATGAGCTTCGGCTCCAGCCCTTCGCCCCAGCCATTTCCGTCCTTTTGAAACGATCCGATTACCGTTGTCGACCGGGGGATGTCGTACTTTTCCCTGAGCCTGCGTTTGGATTCCGGGGTTTGGAGTGGAAAGAGCGATAAATTGATGCCGATGGGGATCAGGTGGAGCTTTTCAGGCGAAATCCCCGTGGTGAGAAGGCAGTCCCGCATTTCGCTGTGACTGACCTGCACCCGGCTCAGGCGGTCATGATGGCATTTGACCTTGTTGAAA
>JAABPW010000273.1 GCA_011391785.1 Verrucomicrobiota bacterium | reverse complement strand
CCTTGTTTTCCAATTTCAGCCTGCCGCCCTTGATCCGGCAGCGAGTGTCCAGGATTTCCGGATGGAGAAAGGTGAAGTCGCGCCGGACCTGCGTTGAGAGCCATTCGCCGACCTCCATGTAATCGGCCTCGGGAATTGAAACGCAGCCCTGGTAGGCATTGCCCGGCCCGAACCATGAGCCCGCCTGAAGGGTGGCAATGGGGTAGAGGACGGCGATGTCGGCAACGTGGCGGCCCCCTTGGAGCAGGCGCTGGAGTCGACCGATGTATTGGTTGTAGGCAGGCAATTCAGGGCCGTACTTGGCTGAACCCGGGGTCAGGTCGGGTTTGTAGACAATCGCACCCTGATTGTACCATACCGCGTGCGGTACCATGGTGTTGATTCCCTTGGCAAACTGGTCCATGGCTTCCTTGTAGAGGTTGGGAAGCGGCAGGTCCATGCCACCGTAACACTCGGTCACGACTTGTGGCCGGTCATAGTTGCAGGCAGCGGAGCTCACGACTTTGTAGGCGCGTGAGGCGCGACCATAGGCGAAGACCTGGTCAATGCCAGGTGTGCTCTGGTGCTTGAAGGATTTGATCAGGTCGCCAACAGTGCCGATGACCGGGTTGACCAGTTCCTCCTGGTCGGCGTGACCTGTGAGGTCCATGTTGTGGGTGGCGCACCAGTCGCTGATGGTTTTTACGAAACCGTTGGCATAAAGTTCCGCGCGCATGCCGAACAACGCATTGCGTGCCGAAGGGGTGTCGGGGCCGATGTCCATCCACAGGGACGGATACAGGACGACGGGGTCGATGTCCGGGTGTTTCGCGCGGAAGCGCTCGTTGAAGCGGTCGGTCCAGGCGCGGCCCCCCTGGACGTGGTAGAAGGCGGGTTCATCGTAGAAGGCTCCGTCAATGGTGGTTCCGAAATGTTCGGGCATGGCATCGTGGTAGGCCTGGTAGGTAAGGGCGATGAAGGATTCCACGGCCTTTGGATCCAGATAATCCACCAGACCGCCGCCGCCATCGCGAACGCAGGTGAAGATCATGATCTTCCAGTCCCCGGCGGGCACGTTCCATCGCAGGTGTTTTTCCTTGGCTCCGGAAGTGATGTTGATACGTTTTTTCGTCAAGGCTTCCATGGCGACGATTCCCATCAGGGTTCCGGCGGGCACGGGCTGCGAGAATTCCTTGGGGCCGGTGACGTCTATTGCGAGCATGTCGAGGCGCTTGCCGAGGGCTTCCGGATGTTTCCTGCCAAGCAGACCGCCAGCCGAACCGCTCGGGAACCAGTATTCATCGTAGAGGCACATTTTCATGCCCAGCTTTCCCGCCTCGTCCACCGCCGTCTTGTAATGCGCCAGGAATTCCGGGCTCATGAAGTCAAACCCCATGCCGTTGGAGGGCAGGATGCCCATGCCATAATATCCGGCCTGCTTGCAATCCCGGACCATTTTGACGGTTGTATTTGTGTCCAGCCGTCCATTCCAGAACCAAAGGGGGCGTGAGTGGTATGAGAACGGCGGCGTGATGAAGTCATTCTGCAACTTCTCGGATGCCAGTGTGAATGATGCCCATGCCGTAAAGACGGCAAATATCAATTTTGTCATTTCCCCTTGTCCCCTTTATTTGCTCGGTTTCATACCGGTTTCGGACATCAGATCGAGCCGGCCGAAATCTTGACCTGCTTCAGCACACACGTCGCGTCTCAAGTCCGATCAGCGAGCTGAGCTTCACAATCTTGTCGGCCACATGTCCTACGCCAATGGCGCAGTGATGGGCCGGCCCGGATTTCGACCACTCGTTCATGAAGGCTTTCGCTCCTATCGCAAAGCTGTAGCGGCTGTTCGTGTTGCCAATCTGGAGGACCGGACCGGAGACGCTGCGACCTTCGGCGATCAGCAGCAGGATCTTCCCGCCAGCCTGTTGGACGACCGAAAGCAGGGTTACCGGACCATGCTTGACGGTCATCTGGATGGAGAGGCCGTTGCCGGGTTTCCCGTGATAGACGGGGAGGGGAACGAGGCCAACGCGACCTTCCGCGATCGCAAAGTGGGCGGGTCCATCGTGGCCGAGGTAGACGACGTCATCCTTGAAGTCGGCCAGGTAGAATTCGGAGAAGGATCCACCGCAGCCAAGAATATCCATGATTTTCATGGCTTGGACGTTTTTGACTTCACATTCCCCGGCGACAGGAATGTTGCGGCCGGTCAGCAGGGTGTTCCCGGCGATTACGGAGGTCACGATATCCTGGTAGGGGTTCCCATCCACGCTTTCGTAATAATAGGCCATGGATCCCAGGTCATGTTTGGCGACCAGGGCGTCGAGGGCGCAGGAGGTCCTGGCGGCCCGGCGGATTTCAGGCTCGGCGCATTCCTTTGATACCTCGAACCGGGTGCTGAATTCCTCAATTTTCGAGGAAACCTGTGACTCGGTGACGGCCTCGCGCAGGGCGTGAAGTTCGCACATCTCCAGTAATTCAAAATGACTGCCAAATACAGCGGACTGCTGGGTCAGGTCACTATAGACGTCCAGCATTCCGCCATAATAATGGCCGAGGACACCGACCCGGTTGGTTCGCATGGTTGCGGCGACACGGGCGGCATCAACCCAGTCGCGGATTTCCTTCCAGGCGTTTTCCTCCTGAAGGTAGCCCGTGACGAGGTGATAGGCGACACCGGCACGGTTGAAGACGCAGGCGATTTCGGGTGCACTGCAGGACTGGCAATGCTCCAGCCAGATACCGGTCATCAGGCCGCGGTCATTCAAGGCGTTGAATTTCGCGTAATCAAGCTGTGCGACGGGCTGGAGGTTCAGCACAACAACGGGGACCTTGGCCTGCTGGACAACCGGCAGAACGGTGGAGGACAAGGCATAGGTGGAGACATAAAGGAAGATCATATCGACGAGTTCGCGCCGGAACAGGTCGCCGGCTTCCCGTGCCTTTTCAGGATTATCCACCATTCCGGCATCCACCAGCTCGACTCCGAGTTCGCGGATTTTTCCGGCTATTTCGGCCTGGTAACCATCAAGATGCTCCCGGAGCCCCTTGAATTGATGCCAGTATGTGTCCAGACCGATTCCGAATAACCCAATCCTGACTGATTTCTTCATGTCTGCCTGCTCCTGAATCCTGTGTTGCTGGTCAGTAGAATCCGAACTCATACGCGGCGTCATACATCGCCACGATGTTTTGAGGTGGAACCCCGGCTTGGATATTGTGAACATTATTGAAGACGTATCCGCCACCCGGTTTGAAGGCGGTGATGTTCTTGCGGACATCCTCGCGCACCTGTTCGGGGGTGGCAAAGGGAAGGATGTGCTGGGAGTCGCAGGCGCCACCCCAGAAGACCAGTTTGTCTCCGAAATTCTTTTTCAGGCCGTTCGGTTCCATGCCGGTGGCGCTGATCTGGACCGGGTTGACGATGTCCACCCCGTTGTCCTTGAGTTCGGGCAGGAGGCTGGTACAGGCACCGCAGGTATGGTACCAGATCTTGGCCTTGGTCTGGGACCGGATGAACTGCACAAGCTTCTTCTGGCGGGGTTTGACCACCGCGCGATAGAAGTCGCCGGAGAACAGGGGGCCTGACTGACCCGCCAGGTCGTCCCCAACCATGACGACATCAACGAGGTCACCGACCTCCGCCATGAAGCATTTGTAATAGCCCATCCAGAATTCGAGGGTGCGGTCCATCAAGGCCTCGCAGAATTCCGGATCCTGGATTGTGTCGCAAAACCATTGTTCAAGACCACGCATATACCAGCAGATTTCATATACTACTCCGCCGATGCCGGTGGAGATGGCGTAGGGGGTTTCGCTGCGTAGCTTCAGGGCCTGCTCCCGCAATCCGGTGAAACGGGAGGGATCATCCCCTTTGGGGAAGGGGTAAGCTTTAACCTCCGCGATACTGGCCTCCGCGAGCGGGTGGTGGGTGATATCCATGAAATGCTGCCGGTCATCGGGCATCGACCAGACAATTCCGAACTCATCCTTCAGGTCATGCCAGAGCTGTCCGTCCCTGGTGTTCTTGACGATGCCGCCCTTGAAGCTGTCAGGGCCATGGGCCACGATATAGCGGGTATCGACATGGAAGCGAGTGAGGAGTTCCTCGCAGGGCTTGACGAGCTGCTGGACAGGGTCGAGGATCTTGATGTCATCCTTGATGCCGAGATGGTTGATCAGGTCGATATAGGCCAGGCGGTGTATGCCGGTCTGGAAGCCGCCCAGATCGATGGGGATACGGTCGGGTTGCTGGTGGTTGAGGGCCGTGAGGACGCGTTCGCGTGACGTCATGGTTTCACTGTGGGGCATGTAGTTATGTCCTTTCTGCCAGCATTAAACATTAATCCCACTTCTGGTTCAATTGACATAATGATAATAAAATAATACTTTCTGACATCAATGAAAACGGCACTCAAGGAGTTCTACCGTTATCTTCCCCTGAGTGACGGGGAGCGGGCCCGCCCGCTTTATGTCATGGCAGGGGGATACACGTTTGTTCCGCCGGATACACCTTATCCGCCGGGAAAGCACCCGGCTGACCACAACCTTGCGTGGGAGCGGGGTCGGAAACTTTTTGAATACCAGGTGATCTATATCACCCGTGGTGCCGGTCAGTTCGAGATGGAGCCGGGCGTGGCGCGACGGATTGAGGCCGGTGATGTCTTTGTCCTTTTTCCCGGGATCTGGCACCGGTACAGACCGGATCCGGGGATTGGCTGGGACGAGTACTGGGTTGCATTTCAGGGGGTGCAGGTTCCCGAGCTCATGCGTGAGAGTGGCATATCCTGCGAAGAGCCGGTCTTGAATGCCGGGGTTCAGGAATATATTCTCCATGAGTTCCGGCAGATTTCAGAAGAGCTGGCTGGAGAGAAGGCCGGATGCCAGCAGGTAATTGCCGCGAGGGTAATGCAGATTCTAGCAAATGTCTCTGCGGCAGTGCGGCGAAAGGAGTTTGAGGGCAAGGATATCCTGCGCATTATCGAGAAGGCCAAGCTACTGCTGGGCGAACAGCTAGACCGGAGCGTCAATGTGGAGCAGATGGCTGCCAGCCTGAATGTCGGTTACTCCTGGTTCCGGCGCATGTTCTGCAACTATGTCGGAGTGCCGCCGGCGCAGTACCAGCAGCAGTTGAGGCTTAACAGGGCTTGCGAGTTGCTCCGCAATACGAAAATGCCGGTGGCCGATGTTGCGGAGCGCTCCGGGTTCGGGTCGTCCTATTACCTTGCCCGGGTTTTCAAGAAGCGATACGGCAAGCCGCCCACCGCATTCAGGGGATGATTTAAAAGATGGTGGTGGGACAAGGATTCGAACCTTGGAAGGCATAGCCAGCAGATTTACAGTCTGCCCCGTTTGACCACTCCGGAATCCCACCAGCAAAGGGCGCGTATAATGCGGTCTGAACTCAGATCAGGCAAGAAAAAAAGGAAAATTAAACCTCACCCGGTCGTCATTAGAGCTTCACTGTGGAGGTTCTGGCGTGACGGGCGAGGAGTTTCAGCGCCTCCTCGACTTCAGGCGTCCAGTAGCTTTCGGGGTGGGCGGCAAGGAAATCCTCATAGGTTGCCCGGGCTTCCGGATAGCGCTTCAGGGTCTCGAGGCAGCGCGCCTTTGCGAAGATTGCCACGGGTGCCAGGTAATGGGCGGGGTTCTTCTTGGCGAATTCATCGTAGGCCGACAACGCCTGCGCCACTTGCCCGAGTCCTTCTGTGCACTGGATCAATCCAAGTTCAGCAATGACGCGCATCTTGTGGTCAGAATGTTTCGAAAGGAAGTCCTTGTAGCCAAGCTGGGCAACGGCATATTCCCCGCGGTCATACTGGGCTTTGGCTGATTGCAGCCGGGCGAGTGTTGCGGCGGCGGAGGACGGGTATTGATTGATGATGGCGGTCAACGCCTGAATATTCCGGGCTTCACCCAGCATCCGGGATGCTTTTTCCTCGTTTGAGGTCTTGTGGTTCCGGTAGAGGAATATCGCCGCGACGATGATGGCGGAAATGCCGATGGTGATGAGCCAGCTCTTCAGGTCATCGGTTTTCTTTGCCTGAGCGTCGAGTTCCGCGATCAGCGCCGGATTCGTGTTCAAGGCGTTTTTATGAGTTTCATTCATGGTCTTTAATCCTTCCAATCCAGTAAAAAGTGAACGCATTTAATACGGACTTGCGGCACTTGAAGCAAGTTCAAATATTTTCTTCTCGGTGTCTTCCGGCTGATGTGGTAATTTTCAGCTCTTTTTTATGAACCTCACCGTCAATGGCGAAAAACAGGAGCTCATGGAGCCGGGCACATTGGGCCAGTTGCTCGATAGACTGGGAATTGTCCCTGAACGGGTGGCTGTCATGATAAACGGGCGGGTTATCCCGAAAACCGGTCGCAATGATGTTTCCCTCAGGGAAGGTGACCGTCTGGAGATCCTGACCTTTATGGGCGGCGGGTGATGGGGAATGGTTTTTGTGCGTGGGTTATGGCGTTCGATTAGTGAGGGATTGGATGAATGGTGACTTGAAATTAAAGTTGGGCGGGCAAGAATTTGCGTCCCGGTTGATTGTCGGGACCGGAAAATTCTCATCGGTTGAGGTCATGCTCGAGGCCATCAAGGCTTCTGGCGCAGAACTGGTTACAGTGGCGCTGCGCCGGTTCAACCGGGAGCGTCCTTCCGATGACTTGATGGCCCCCTTAGCCCGGCTTGGGGTCACCTTGATTCCCAATACGTCCGGCGCCCGCAATGCGGAGGAGGCTATCCGGGCCGCCATGCTGGGCCGGGAACTCTCCGGCAGTTCCTTCGTGAAGGTGGAGATCCATCCCAATCCCCATCACCTCATGCCCGATCCCATCGAGACCTATGAAGCCTCCCGAGTGCTGGCAAAGGAAGGCTTCATCGTCCTTCCCTACATGCCTGCCGATCCGGTTCTGGCCAAGCGTCTGGAGGATGCCGGATGCGCCGCTGTCATGCCGCTGGGCTCGGCAATAGGGACCGGACATGGCTTGTCCACGGCTGAAATGGTCAAACTCATCATCGCTGACAGTGGAATTCCCGTGATCGTCGATGCCGGAATCCGTTCCCCTTCAGAAGCCGCTGCCGCCATGGAAATGGGTTGCAGTGCCGTCCTGGTCAACAGCGCCATCGCTGCGGCCGGGATTCCCGCCGCCATGGCTTCGGCCTTTGCCGCTGCCGTAAATGCGGGATATTCAGCGCGTCAGGCCGGGATCATGTCCCGCTGCGACCATGCCGTGGCCACAAGTCCATTGACCAATTTCCTGTCGTGAAGAGGGGAGCACGAGAAGCCGGAATGAACGCAGACTACGCCACAGGGGGAACGTCCGCCCCGCCTGTGATAAGGGGCCCGCGCGAATCCATTCCGGCTTGGATTGATCCTTCTCCGTGGCTGGCCTTGGCGCGTGGCGCCACCCTGACTGATGCGAGGCGTGCCTTGGATTCCGCCCAGCCCGGGGAGGCCGAGTTCGCGGCACTATTATCGTCTGCCGCCGGGGGACTTCTGGAGGAGATGGCCTTGCGCGCGCGTGACCTGACGCGGCGTCATTTCGGAAACACCGTCTCATTGTATGTCCCCTTGTATCTTTCCGACTTCTGTTCCGGTGGCTGCGTCTATTGCGGTTTTGCCTCTGATCGTCCGCAGTCCCGGCGGAAGCTGGGGAAAGAGGAGTTGATCCGCGAACTGGACGCACTCAAGGGAATGGGTTTCGAGGAAATTCTGCTTCTGACCGGGGAACGAACCCCTCAGGCGGGTTTGGCGTACCTGAGGGATGGCGTGGCAGAGGCTGCCCGCCGGTTTGCCGCCGTCACCGTGGAAGCCTTTCCCATGCTCACGGAGGAGTACAGGGCACTGGTGGATGCCGGGGCGATCGGGGTCACTATTTACCAGGAGACCTACGAGCCGGTTCAATATGAACAACTCCACCGATGGGGCCCCAAGCGTGACTTTGCCAACAGGCTCGACACTCCCACGCGAGTATTGGAAGGAGGGATGAGAATGGCGGGCATGGGGACGTTGCTGGGGCTTAGTGACCCATTGGTGGACACCATCAGCCTGTACCGTCATGCCATGCACCTCCGCCGCCGGTATTGGCAGTCCGGCGTTTCGCTGTCTTTTCCAAGGGTCTGTCCCCAGGAAGGGGGCTATGTCCCGCCTTTTCCTGTGAGCGACCGTTATCTGGCGCAAATCATTTTCGCCTTCCGCATTTGCATGCCCGATGTCCCTCTGGTTTTGTCAACCCGGGAGGCCCCCGGGTTTCGCGACGGCATGGCGGGGGTTGGCATCAATAAGATGAGCATTGCCAGCCGTACCACGGTGGGCGGGTACGGGCAACCGGCAGAATCCCCTGATGGACAATTTCATGTCAACGATGACCGTGACATCGAAACTTTTTGCGCCATGCTCAAGGGCAAGGGACTGGAGCCTGTATTCAAGAATTGGGACAAGGTTTACCGGTGAAGGAACATATGACCAAACTGCACGCTGAACGCCTGGACCGGTTCCGGGACGCCGGGCTTTATCTGGTGACCTCGCAGTCACTTTCCGAGGGACGAACGACGACGGCCATTGTCAAAGCCGCATTGGCCGGCGGAGCGCGGTTGATCCAGTTGCGGGAAAAAGATATGGCGCTTCCTGACTATGTCACGCTTGCGCATGAGATTCGTGTCCTGACTGCGAGGGCGGGTGCCCTGCTCATTGTCAATGACCGGCTGGATGTGGCGCTGGCCGTGGGAGCCGACGGGGTTCACTTGGGGCAGGATGACTTTCCCATACCGGAAGCGCGCCGACTGGCTCCGGATCTGCTTATCGGGGCATCCACCCATTCAATCGAAGAGGCGCTTCGGGCTCAGAACGAAGGTGCCTCCACAATCAACATCGGCCCCATTTATCCCACCGGCACAAAGGTATGGGAAGGTGAGTATCTGGGGCTGGCAGGACTGCAATCAATTGCCACGGTCGCCACGGTTCCGTTCACCGTCATGGGGGGAATCAAGCAATCGCATATTCCCGGACTGCTGAAGGCCGGGGCTCGGATCATTGCATTGGTCACGGCCGTTACGGCTGCGGCCGATCCGGAAGCGTCGACACGCGAGCTTTTGAAGACCATCAAAAGTATTTAGCGGATCGTTACTTCCCGGAATGTGGTCGACAGCTCGTTAATCACATCGGTGGCTGTCAGGGTAGCCTGAGAGTGACGCCACATGGCGCTGTCGCCTGACCGGCCATGCAAAAAGACGCCTGAACACGCGGCGTCAAAGGGTTTTAGACCCTGGGCAAGCAATCCGCCGATAAGGCCCGCCAGAACATCGCCAGTTCCTCCCGTGGCCATGCCGGGATTGCCGGTCATATTGACATGAAGCGGGGAGCCATCCTGGGCCACCAGCGTTCCTGCCCCTTTCAGGACGACAACAGCCTTTGTGAGCTTGGCCGCCTCAATCGCGGCGGCAGACCGGTTCTTTTGGATCTCCTCTACAGTACACCCAAGCAACCTCGCCAGTTCGCCGGGGTGGGGGGTGATCACCACGGGACATCGTGAGTTTGCCAGAAGCTCAACCTGTCCTTCCAGGACATTCAAGGCATCGGCATCGAGAAGGATCGGCTGGTTGCCTTTGAGGAGCAGGTTGCGAACCCAGTCTGCCGTGTCCGGGTGCCGGGTCATTCCCGGACCAACAACGATGGCCTTGAATTCCGGTAGCCGTGGCTCCAATAAGGTCCATGCCTTTGTGCTGAGTGATCCGGTTTCCGTGCATTCGCCCGGATAGGTCATCAGTTCCAGTGCGGATCCCGCCACAATCGGGTAGATGGAGTTTGGGACCAGGACGGTAACCAGTCCCACCCCAGAATGCAGGGCGGCTTGTGCCGACATGGCGGGGGCTCCCGCATAGCCGATGGCTCCGCCGATGATCAGCACATGTCCGAAGTTGCCCTTGTGTGCCGCCCGTGCACGCTTGGGGATGGTGCGCCGGACATCCCATCCACTGATCAGGTGGAGGGAAGACTCGTAGGCGCTTGTCAGTTCGTGGGGAACGCCAATGCCAATGACGTCCAAGCTGCCCACATAGGGGATCGCGTTCTGGGTCAACAGTCCAATTTTCGGCATGCCAATGGTGGCGGTGATATCCGCAATCACCGCCTCGCCGGGCACTTCACCGGTGTCGGCATCGAGACCGGAGGGGACATCGATTGAGACTATCAGGTTGTCCTCGGCAATGGTGTTGATGTAATGGATGGCTCCGGCAATCGGACCGCGGGGTGGGCCCTTGATCCCAATTCCGAGGATTCCGTCGATAATGATTTCGCCGGCGCCTGCATCACGGAGGGTGTCATCCCATGATTCCTTGGTCGGTAGTTCAATCAGGGGAATTCCGGCGGCGCGCATCTTGCTGAGATGACGGAGTGCATCGCCTTTCACGTCCGAAGCAGAACCCGCCAGAAGAACCTCGACCTCATATTTGTCCTCATGCAGAAAGAGTGCGGCGGCAAAGGCGTCCCCGCCGTTGTTGCCCCGTCCGGCGATCAGCTGGAAGAAGGTGTCACCACCCCGGGCTTTTTCAGCCAGATATTCGGCCGTTGAGGCAATACCCTGTCCAGCGCGGCGCATGAGTTCAAAGCCTGGGATATCGAATTCCGCTGAGGCAATCCGGTCAAGCTCCCTCATCTGTGTTGATGTGATGGCTTTCATTTCGGCTTATCTTCCTGCCGCGCGATAAGGATCGCCTGGGCAACGGCGAAGTTATGGGTATGGGAGAGGCTGATCAGGATCCTGGCCACACTCCTTTGTCCTGCGAGGATTTGGCCGTGTTCACTAAGCGCGATGGAGGGTGCGCCGGAGTCAGGATTTTTGACAACCTCCATGTCGAGCCAGCCGAGTTCGGGACCGATACCGGTTCCAAAAGCTTTCGAGAGGGCCTCCTTGACCGCAAAGCGTCCGGCATAATAAAGCCAGGGGGAGGCCTTGCCCTCGCAATAGGACTGCTCGGAAGGAAGAAAAACCCGGTCCTTGAAGCGATCGCCCCACTTTTCGAGCAGGGTGCGTATCCGCTCATTCTCAACCAGATCCACGCCGGTTCCAATGACTCGTTCGCTCATTATCCAAGGCTCCTGCGGTAATTCTTCATTGCCTCCAGCATCTCCTTGACGGCCCGGTGCAGTCCTACGAAGACGGCATGACAGATGATGCTGTGTCCGATATTAAGGGTGTTCAGGTACGGGATCTCCAATATTCCGCCGGCATTCTCCAGATTGATGCCGTGTCCGGCGTTGACTACCAATCCCAGCTCATGGGCGCGGCGGGCCCCCTCGCACAGGATTCGGAGTTCCTTGCGCGCGGCGGCCCCCTTGCGCTCGCAATAGGTCCCGGTATGCAGTTCGATCACAGGCGCCCCGAGACGGGCGGCGGCCTCGATTTGCCCGGCAGCGGCCTCGATAAAGAGGCTCACTTCGATCCCCGCATCCGTGAGTTTCCGGATGGTGGGGCCGAGTTGGCGTTTCTGGCCAGAGGCGTCAAGTCCGCCCTCGGTCGTCAGCTCCTGCCGACGCTCCGGCACCAGACACACTTCATCGGGCTTGACCTTGAGCGCGACGGAAACAATGTCGGCGTTATTGGCCATTTCAAGATTGAGCCGGGTTTTGATGGTTTTTCTGAGAACGAAAACATCGCGATCCTGGATGTGGCGGCGATCTTCCCGGAGGTGGACGGTAATTCCCCTGGCGCCTGCGATTTCACAGATGCGGGCGGCCTGCACCATGTTCGGGTAGCCAGTGCCACGAACCTGCCGAAGGGTCGCGACATGGTCGATATTGACGCCAAGACGGAGTTTCTGGTTTTGCATCAGTCGCTATCTCCTCGGTTGCTCACTGGAACACCACCTTGCATTTCGGCAGCAGGTTCCGGATGCGATCCCGCTCCTTGTCCGGGAGCGGATTGCCCATAAGATACAAGGTCTCCAGGTTTTGCGCCAGTCCGCTCAAATCCCGGGGCAATGCGGTTAGTTTGTTGTCATTCAGCCTCAGCCATCGCAGGGAGGTCATGGTGCCGGTGCTGTCCGGCAGGGACGTGAGTTGGTTACGGTCCAGGTTCAGGTAAACCAACTGCTTCAGGTTTCCCAGGTCCGGGGGAAGCGCGACGAGAGCGTTATCGTTCAGCCATAATTTCTTCAAGCGCGGAAGCCTGACCACAGCGGACGTCAGGTTGGTCAAGGATGTCTGCCCCATGTCCAGGCTCGTCAATTTCGAAAGAGAGGCAATCTCCTCCGGCAGGGTTCCAATAGTGCAGGTACGAAGAGTCAGGTGTTCCAGGTTGGTCAGTTTAAGGATGTCGACGGGAAACACGGGAAGTCTGCGGTAAAAAAGGTCCAGGTCCCTGACTTTGTCTGGCGACTCCATGGCTTCTTCCATGGTGATGGCGCGCTGCGGGTCACGGGGAGGAGGGGAGGAGGGGGTGCACCCCCCGGTGAAGTGCATGGCCAGCAGTGCGACCAGGGAAACGAAGATCCCTCTTATTTTGAAAACAATCTTCCTAAATCGTGTGCTGTCCTTTTCCATAACCACCGAATGGTGCCGGTTGGGTAGGTTGAAGTCAATTGCTGAATGTTTACTGTTTCCTGTTTTTGTTGCCGCAGAGAAGGTCCTGAGCTATTATTTTGACGTAGGACAGATGATTTCCGGTTGCTTTGCGAAGGGAATTGAACGTGGTAGCGAGGTGACAAAAGGAGTGTTGATCATGTCGCACATTCATCCTGATATTTCGCTTGGGTTTACGGAGAAAAAGTTTCCGGCTGGTTCACATATATGCCAGATATTCAGTGACGATGAGGAACGGCAGGATTCCCTGATGAAGTACATCCTGAGTGGACTGGCCGGCGGGGAGAAGACATGTTGTTTTTCCGAAAACGTGACCGATTCGCTTCTGGATCAATTCCTGGCTCCCCATGGTGTTTCCCTGAAGGCGGCCAAGGATTCAGGGGCGTTTGCCTTGTCGGGGACGAAGGACGTTTATTTCAAGGATGGGCGGTTTGATCCGGATCGCATCTTGAAGGTTCTGGCCGCGTATTATGAGGAGTCGGTTCGGCAGGGATATTCCTCGGCCCGGGTGATTGGCGAGATGTCGCCGGAGGTACAGCATGTGCCCGGGGGCTCGCGGTTATTTGAGTATGAGTCAAAGGTGAGCTTGTTGCAGCGCCAGTCTCCTGTGACGACTGTCTGCCAGTATGATGCCCGGTCATTTGATGGCGCCATGATCATGGATGTGTTGAAGGTTCATCCCTTGATGATTGTCAAGGGGACAGTGGTGCATAACCCGTTTTTCATTCCTCCTGAAAAATTCCTGACAGCGTCATAAGGATTCGGGAAACATGACAAATCAGGCTGATGGTTCACTTAGCGCGCCGGTGTTGGGCGAGTTGCTGTTGATGCAAAGCGTCCTTTCTAATCTGCCTGACGAAAAAACCATTTTCAGTTTCGTTTGTCACGGGCTCCGTGATGTCCCCGGGGTGGAGACTGTGACCTTTGAGAGGGATGGTGGAGGGGCGGACGAATCCCGGGTGAGGATGCCCTTGAATGTGGGAAATCGCGTGGCCGGGTATTTGTTGTTTACGGTTTCCAGCCAAATCGCATTCCAGCCCTACGAGGATTTCCTCAAGAACTTTTGTTTCATGCTGGCCGTAATCCTGGAAGAGCGTAACCAGAGGCGCGCGATCGAGCGACACCTGGGAGAAACCAATGAGCAACGTATTCGAGCCGAACAAGCGCTCGCCGCATTGCAGGTGAAGGAAGCGGCGTTGCAGGCAGCCGCCCAACAGGCAGAGGCGGCCAACAAGGAATTGGAGGCATTCTCATACTCGGTTTCGCATGACCTGCGGGCGCCGCTGCGGCATGTCAGTGGATTTATCCAGCTCCTGGCGAGCGAGGCACAAGCGGCGAGTGATGAAAAAATCATCCGTTATGCTGGGATTATTTCGGCGGCGGCCGACAAGATGGGGCGGCTGATCGATGATTTGCTTTCCTTCTCGCGTGCAGGACGGGAGACGATGCAGGTGGGGTCCGTCTCTCTGGATGAGCTCGTGGCGGCGTGCCGCGCCGACTTGGAGCCTGAAATGAAGGGACGCGCAATAGAGTGGGAGGTGGGTGAGCTACCCCAGGTGAAGGCCGATCAGAGGCTGTTGCGGCAGGTGTTCGCCAATCTTCTCGATAACGCCGTGAAATACACCCGGCAACGGCAGGTTGCGAAGATTTCAGTTTCCGCTCGTCGCGAGAAAAACGAGGTTGTGGTTTGCGTCAGGGACAATGGCGCAGGTTTTGACATGAAATACGCGGATAAGTTATTTGGCGTGTTCCAGCGGCTGCACGGGGAAGATGAATTTGAAGGCACCGGCATTGGGTTGGCCAACGTGCACCGGATCATCGCCCGCCACGGCGGGCGTGTCTGGGCCGAATCTCAGGTTGATAAGGGGGCCGCGTTTTATTTTTCGCTCCCGCTTTAGCGTTTTGGATTCAGGCGAAGACTATCGCAAGCCAAATTGCTTCAGCCAATACATGAAATCCCGGGGCAGGGGTGCCTCGCTCCGGATTTTCATGTTCGTGAATGGTGACGTAAACGTCAGGCTGGCGGCATGGAGAAGCTGACGCTCAATCAATCGAAATTCCTCTGGAATGGCACCCCGTCCGGCATAAGTCCGGTCGCCTAAAACCGGGTGGCCGATATAAGCCAGATGCTTGCGGATCTGGTGGGTTCGTCCCGTCTCAATTTTGACCTTTAGGTGGCTGACCATGGGATTGGCGGAGATCAGATGCAGATGAGTCAAAGCCGGCTCCCCTTCGAGGGCGTACTCTATGCGCCGTTCCCGCTCCTTGATTTCCCCGGAAGCCAGGGCGTGGTAGACCTTTGAAATTTTCTGTTCCTTGAATAGTTCAACCGCTTTCTCGAAAGCATCCTTGGATCGGGCAATGAGGATGCATCCGGAGGTGTCCTTGTCAAGGCGATGAACAGCCTGGAGATTGGGCTGCTTCAGCAGTGTCCGTAAATCTGCTTCAAGGCTGTCCGGGCCATTTGAAAGTCGGCCGGGCGCCTTGTTCACGACAAGGTATTCGTTGTCCTGAAACAGAATTTCAGGTTTTCGGGGGGTGGCGGATTTGCTTGTGTGATGCGGTATCGTGATTTCTACCGTATCTCCTTTTTTTAAGGAGTGCTTGGTCATCCATGTGCGGCGTCCGTTTACGAAGGCGTGCCGCTCATCCAGAATAGCCTTGGCCTTGTTTCGGGAGAGCTTTAGTTTTTTTGCCAGGTAATCCTGAAGCGAAAGGCCCGCTTGGTCTGGTTGCACTTGGAATCGTTGTGATTGCATTGCGACAATATGGCGTGTATGGAGGGGGGTGTCGAGTCTTGAGTGCATCAAATGGATGCAATACCCTTGACGAGCCACAATACAATAGTGTAGTAATAGTATTCATAGTGATTACACAATAAGAGCTTAAAACAATGTTTAGTGGAGAACGATTAAATGAGCATCACTTCTGACAAAATCGAGACGTTGGCCCTTCACGCGGGACACGAGCCTGATCCCACAACTTTGTCGAGGGCAGTTCCCATCTACCGCACCAGTTCGTTTGTCTTCAAAAATGCGGAGCATGCCGCGAACCTGTTCGGGCTTAAGGAGCTTGGCAACATCTATACGCGGCTGATGAATCCGACGCAGGATGTTCTCGAAAAACGAGTAGCCGCGCTTGAGGGTGGGGCGGCTGCGCTGGCGGTATCCTCCGGAACGAGTGCTATTTTTTATTCCATTATCAATCTGTGCCAGGCGGGAGATGAATTTGTCTCAGCCAACAACCTCTATGGCGGCAGCTACACCCAGTTCCATGACATCCTTCCCCAGCTGGGCATCAAGTGTGTTTTCGTTGATCCGCGCAAGCCGGAAAACTTCGCCAAGGCGATAACGGCCAAAACGAAACTGGTCTTTGTCGAAACCATTGGTAATCCGGTACTCGACGTGGTCGACATTCCGGCCATTGCCAAGGTTGCGCATGCTGCAGGCCTGCCGCTGGTGGTGGATAGCACGTTCAGCACTCCTTTCCTGCAGCGCCCCATTGAGCAGGGGGCTGACATTGTCGTGCATTCATTGACCAAGTGGCTGGGCGGACATGGCGCCGGCATTGGCGGCATTGTCGTGGATTCCGGGAAATTCAATTGGGCCAGCGGGAAGTTTCCTTTGTTGTCCGAGCCCGATGCCAGCTATCATAACATCCGATACGCGCTTGATCTCGGACCTCTGGCTCCGTTGGCCTTCATCCTCAGGATGCGACTGGTCCCGCTCCGCAATCTCGGCGCATGCATTTCCCCCGACAATGCCTGGATGTTCCTGCAGGGAATCGAGACGCTGGCCCTGCGCATGGAACGACATTGCCAAAATGCCCTTGCGGTGGCGGAGTATCTCAAGAAGCATAAGCAGGTGGACTGGGTTCGCTATCCCGGTCTGGTTGATGACCCCTCGCATCCGGTTGCCAAAAAGGTGCTCAGCAATGGGTTCGGCGGCATGGTGGTGTTTGGCATCAAAGGTGGCGCCGAGGCAGGACGAAAATTCATTGATAATCTGCAGCTGTTCTCTTTGTTGGCGAATGTCGGTGATGCGAAAAGCCTGGCGATTCACCCGGCGACGACCACGCATTCCCAGCTTACCGAGGAACAGCAGCGTGAGGGTGGCATAACGCCCGAGCTGATCCGGCTTTCCATCGGTATCGAGCACATCGACGACATCAAGACCGATCTCGATCAGGCCCTGAAGCTTGCCGCCGGTTGACATGCCCGAACGATTTAGGCGCGCGGGGGGGATTTGCCAGTTCGCAGTTTGCCCCCTGGTTCTCAACGATGCTTACGCTGATAGTCCTCAATTGACCTGAGGTTCGAGTAGGGTTCCAGTCCAGCCATCGACTTGATGATGACTGGGAGACCGCATTCGCGCAAAGCGGCAATGGGATTAAGTCCTCCATAGACAACAAGTCCCGCATGACCTTCCGTTACAGGGACGCCAAAAAGCGGTTGGTTCGGCTGGCCGAAGCTAATGATGCCTTCGATGCCCATGGAGCGAAGTTTCTTTTCGAGATTTATGGCGTCGGCCAGTGCCGCCGTGGGAATTTCGCGGAAAGCGGCGCAGAGGATCCCGTTGCCTGTGAGAATGACGTCCCTTACGCGGGTCATATTGGCTTGGATGAATATCTCCAGGGGATCAAGCGTGCTGCCGTCGTAATTGATCAGATCCACAAACCGGATCGGGATTCGGTTGCGAACCTCAAGCAAACCGCTGAAACGAGCTTTCACAGGTATGCTTTGATGGAGCAGAGCCCCACTTAATGTTACGCTGCAGACAGTCCCGATGGCGATGTGATTTTCGGGGACAAGCATGCCTGATATGATTTCCCCGGGTTGCGCAATCAGGATCTGCGGGCTAATGGCGAAGTGATGCCGGAATATCAATTTCATCTCATTCAGCGCCCGGCTCAGATGTTCCGGCTGGATCAACGAGACATTGATCACCACGGTTCCTGTCCTCAACGGTGGTTTGAGTGACATCCGGTAAGCGAGATTGTCCACCCGCGAAGCGATTACTCCAACCTTCTCGACAATGTTTGCGTGCGCCAGCTCCTGCCGCCCCTTTTCGGAAATGACGCGACCTGTCCGCCTGCTGATTTGGATCGTCAGTCCTTCGCGATCCAGATTGAGAAGGTGCAGGCGAATCGTTCG
>JAABPW010000260.1 GCA_011391785.1 Verrucomicrobiota bacterium | reverse complement strand
GTGGCCACCACGAGTGTTTTAGCCAGTATCCTGGCACCCTATTTCATGGCACAGGGGGCGGGCTGGGGGATTGTTGCGGGTTTTCTTATTGGCTTTGGAGGGTTTATTGGCGACATTCTTGCTTCGGCCTACAAGCGAAGCGTTGACGCGGGCGAGAGCGGCACGCTCCTGCCGGGCCATGGCGGGATCATTGATCGGATTGACAGTTTATGTGTTACCGCGCCGGTGTTGTATTGTGCGGTATACCTTGGCTGATGAAATGGAGATGAATAGTTGAACAGGACAAGCGAGACGCAATATGCCTTCAGGAGCTGGGATGGCGTTGAGTTGTTCTATCGGGCATGGGGGGCGCCGCGGGAGACCAGCCGGGCGGTCATTGTTCTTCATCGGGGCCATGAACACAGCGGCCGGGTTGCGCAATTGGTTGAAGGCCTGGATCTGCCGGAGAGCCTTGCGTTCAGCTATGACATGAGGGGGCACGGCCAGTCGCCGGGCGAGCGGGGATATGCTGACGACTATGACT
The DNA here is from genome assembly GCA_011391785.1 of Verrucomicrobiota bacterium. GTDB lineage: Bacteria > Verrucomicrobiota > Kiritimatiellia > CAIKKV01 > CAITUY01 > JAABPW01. The sequence continues at coordinate 2,179 of JAABPW010000260.1, read as the reverse complement.
GCTGGGTGAAGGACCTGAATGCCTTCATTAACCATGTGCGCGACCATCATGGGGTTGCCCTGCAGGATATGGCGATTGTTGCCAACAGCGTTGGCGCCATGAATGCCGTTACCTGGATCCATGATTACGGCGTACGGGTCCGCTGCCTGGTGCTGGCCGCGCCCGCTTTCCGAATCCGGCTTTACATGCCATTCGCCATTCCCCTGTTGCGATTATTGCTTCGCATCAGGCCCCGGTCCTTCATCAAGAGCTATGTGCGGGCTGGCATGTTGACGCATGACGAGGAGGAAGTTGCGTCCTACGACCGGGATCCATTGATCACCCGCAACATCGCTGTCGGCATTCTGGTCGGTATGCATGATGCGGCAACCCGGGTCCTGGCTGACGCCGGGGCGATTACCGTGCCAACCCTGCTGCTGTCTGCCGGCAAAGACTATGTCGTTGATAACAAAGCACACCGGGATTTCATGGAGGGACTCTCGTCCACCCGGAAGGAGCATGTCACCTATCCGGGGATGTTTCATGCCCTTCTTTATGAGTCAAATCGCCAGGAGGTCTTCGCCAAGGCCCGGGAATTCATGTGTTCCTGTTTTAAGGATGACGCCCATCCGGATCTCCTCGCTGCCGATAGGGCTGGCTACACCCATCGCGAGTATTTGCAGCTGAAGAAAGCGGCGGCGCTCCCCAAGCGTTTGATATTCGGGAGCGTGGTCCTGGCCATGAAGACGATGGGGCGGCTGAGCAAGGGGGTCGCCCTCGGGCTGGCTACAGGTTTTAATTCCGGCGCCTCCCTTGATCATGTCTACCGCGATAAGGCCGAGGGCAGGCTCCTGATAGGGCGGTGGATAGACCGGGGTTATCTCGATGCGGTTGGCTGGCGGGGGATCCGCATCCGTAAACATCATCTCCAATATTGGGTCCGCCACGCCTTGAGCCGGCTTCAGGCGGAAAAGCGAACAGCGCGGATCCTGGATGTTGCCTCGGGACCGGGACGATATTTGCTGGAACTTAAGCGGGAAGCTCCGCATGTATCACTGTTGCTCCGGGACCAAAACCCGGCCAACCTCGCCTCCGCGCAAAAACTGGCTGACGACTGGGGATTGAAGGACGTTCAATGTGTGCAGGCGGACGCTTTTTCCCCGGAGTCATATCGCCGGCTGGAGTTCAAGCCGAACATCGTCGTGGTGTCCGGTCTCTATGAACTCTTTCCGGACAATGATCGTGTCATGGCCTCGCTCCAGGGGATTGCTGAATCACTGGAAGAGGGCGGCTATCTGGTTTACACGGGACAGCCTTGGCATCCCCAATTGGAGGTGATAGCGCGGACGCTGACGGGGAGCGATGGGCAACCCTGGGTTATGCGGCGACGCACCCAGGGCGAGATGAATGCACTCGTTGCCGCCGCCGGGTTGACCCGCATTGATTCGCTTGTTGATCCGTTCGGCATCTTTACCGTTACCCTGGCAAGAAAAGGCACGTGAATGAACGAAACTGAACAATTGCAGGCGCTTGACACCTATTTCCGGCTGATGAGCATGAAAGGCGGGGTGGAGGTGTTTGCGACGGCCCGGCGGGCGGGCGTGCTGAAAGCCCTTGCCAGCGGTCATGCCACTGCCGATGCGATTGCGGAAGCGTGCGGGCTGAATAGTCGTGCCAGCCAGCTCGTGTTGGATGCCCTCTGCGCGATGGGGCTTGCCGTCCGTGCCGACCAGGTCTACAGGCCTGCTCCGGTCCTTCAGTTCCTGACTGGCACTTATGAGGATCTGAGCAGCCAGTATTGGGCCTATCTGCCCGACTATCTTAAATCAGGTCGACCGATGCAGCGCATGGATGATCCGGCTGAAGGACGTAAACAGTATGCGCTCCAGGCCAAATCGCTTTACTGGATGATGTTGCCGTCGGCCGTGGCGGTTGCCCGGATGCTAGGTGTCGGAAGGGAATGGAAGGATCTCCAGATCCTGGATGTCGGAGCGGGGTCAGCCGTCTGGAGCTTGACCTTTGCCCAGCATGATCCTGGAGCCCGGGTTACCGCCATTGATTGGCCGGATGTATTGGAAGTGGCAAGGGGAATCGCCAACGGGTATGGGTTGTCGGATCGTTTCACGGCCAGCCCTGGAGACTACCATTCCGTTGAATTCGGGGTCGCGACGTATGATGTGGCGATTGTCGGGAATGTTGC
>JAABPW010000259.1 GCA_011391785.1 Verrucomicrobiota bacterium | reverse complement strand
CCTAGGGCGATCACAACACCCAACAGGACTACCCCCGTCACAGCTACGGCCAGGATCCAGGCGTTCTTCCCCTGGGGCAGGATTGTCTTGAACGCCATCATGGCCGCTTCCTCTCGAATTCACAAGTGACCTCGAACTCGGTCCGGTCTTTCCCGGATTCCGTCCTTGTGCTCTTGACGTTCTGGAACAGCGGGGAGGACTCCATGGCGTTCACCAGGCGAACGGTATCCGCCAGGGCCTCGGTCGTCCCGCGTAAAACCAATTGCGGCGCCGCATCGGCAATCTCAATCGCGCTATAAGCCGTACCTTCGCCCGTCACCGCATACAATTCGGCCAGCACCTTGACGGGAATCATGCGGGAGCCCAACCGCTCGGTCACGATGGCCACCTTCCGCTGCATGGCGGCAATCTTTTCGGCGCGGGGTTTCGTCTCCTCCGTCATGCGGGTTAACTCCGCCAGATAGGTCTCCTGCCGGTCAATCCGACTCATGACAAACAGGGATAACAGCGCGGACAAAGCCATGACCAGAATCGCCAGCAAGGTAAGCCGCCGCGCCTTGTTGATGACCGCCTTGCGAAGCAGTACGGATTCCGGCGTCAGGTTGACCTGAAGGCCCGCAACCCCGGCGGCGGCACCCAGAACCCCGGCCAGGGACACCACCTTCATCTCTGCCGCCGGCAATTGATCGGCAGCGAGCCGCTCGATCCCGGTAGCCAGGGTAACCTCCATCTTGAGAGCAACCTGCAACCCGGTCGCCAACGCAGGAAGCCGGCCAGCCGCGCCGGATAACACCAGGGAAGTTACAGGGACCGCAGGCGTCTCGTTCCGGAATGTTTCCAGCGCCCGCCCGATCTCCTGGACACATCGCTCAACCTGCCGGTCATTCTCCGTCAAATGCGTCATCCCGGTGGAGATGCTCCGGCTAAAAAGTGGAATCCCCTGACTTAGCACCACCAGCTCGCTGGAGGCCGAATCGACATCCCAATAGGCGACAGCCCCGGCCAATGGCTGCGAAAACCCAATGGCGCCCGCCTGCAGGCCCGACAACCACCCGTCCGTGGTGACTGTAAGCAGGCCCACCTGAAACCCGGACTCCTCGATCACCCGGTATTTCTGGCGGGCTACCCCGGTCTGGGCGATCACCAGCATCACGCGCGTATAACCGTCCTTGTCCGACCGGAACAGGCGGTAGTCAAAAACAATCTCCTCGCGGGAATAGGGCGTCTGCCGTGCAATCTGGAGATCCACCATGTCGGCAATCTCCTGCGGATCCCCGGAAGGAAGGTCAAACAGGCGGACATTCACCATTTGACGGGACAGGCAGACAACAACCGGAACGCCCGCCATATCCGTGAGGCCCAAGGCCTTGAGGAAACCAGGACCCGCCAGCCCCTCGACTTCCTCGGCCCGCTTGAGGATGATCTTGTCGACCACCGGCCCCTTTGGCCCCCGTGTGACGCGAACCAGCTTGAACCATTCCGCGCCGGGCTCAATGGCAACCACTGATTTTCCAAACACGCTATTCGGGTCAATCTTCATGCCAGAACTCAAATTTCCGTTGCTTGCGATCCCAGCCAAATTCAATCACGCAGGGAGTACCCGCTTGATTTTTCGCCGCCCCCTCAACATGCCCCCTGAAGTGGTCGGACGCCACTGTGATGAAGGGGGCCATGCCATACAACCGGCTCCGCTCGTCCTCCGTCAATCGGGCATCCGGCCCCAGAGCCTCCACCAAATCCGACCCAAGATAGCTTTTGAAAATACCTCGCCTTTCGCGGAACTGCAATATCTTCCTTGTCAAACTTTCAGCACCCCCTCCCTCCCGGCCGCCAGCCCGCTTTGCCAGAACCTTCAGAATCATGGCATCCGCCGTGTTGAGGTTCACCCGGTACCCGCCGTGAACCGTCACATGATCCCGGATCCTGTCGAAAACCCCCGCCGTCATTCCCGCAATCCACCGCGCTTCCTCCACTGATTTAAGAGGGCCCCGCTCCAGCCGGGAATCCGCCCACCCTGTTTTAACACCCACCCCGGGGCTGTTTTCCACCGGCTTGGTGCGCGCCGTGACAAGGTTATCTGCCAGCCGCACGGCCGCCTCCGCGCCCAGCCCGGCCTCCTGAAGCAACCCCACCAGCAGTTCGACCCGGGCGAGGTTCAAGTCGATCCGCCCCTGCTCATCCCTTAACCCGAAATTTGTCCCCCGCCCCCCATCCGCCCGGTCAATGGTGTAAAAGACGGTATAGACCCCCGCCCCGCAAGTGACATTGGAGAATAGGACCGGATTGCTGGCCCACGGCTCCGTCATCGCATCCCAGGTATTGGTGTCCTGGTGAAGCCGTGCAAGACTGCGCGCCACGCCCGTGCGGGCGGCACAGCCCCCGAGGGTCCGCTGCTCCATCTTCCGGGCCAGCGCCAACCGCCCCTCGAGCGCGGCGCCTACCGCCACCGCAAGAAGGGCCAGCAGGAAAATGACCCATAGACTGAGGATCAGGATGCTGCCGCAAATCAGGGGTCGGGGTTCAGGGCTCAGGGCCAGAAAGACCTTTCCGGGCAACGTCCTGTTAGTAACACGGAATGGAAATGGTTCGGCTGAAATCAAAACTTTCTCCTCCTTGTCTGACACGCAGGGTCATCAGTATGGCGGCCGGGGAATTGGTCGGCCCCGTCCAGGATCCGGACCAGCTCAACGCACCCTTTCCTCCAGAAC
>JAABPW010000258.1 GCA_011391785.1 Verrucomicrobiota bacterium | reverse complement strand
GTGGATGCCGACCAGGACATCACCATCATCCAGCACCGGCTTCTCGCCGAGGAAGGACCCGCCGTCCTGTTTGAACGCGTCAAGGGATCACCTTTCCGGCTCGCTTCAAATCTCTACGGTACGCCCCGCCGCGTTGAGCTGGCTTTTGGCCGCCCGCCTGCCGAGATCGGGGAGGAAGTGGTTCATCTGGCCGAGCGACTGATGCCACCCACCATGTCCTCCGTCTGGAACGAGCGGAATCTATTATGGCGGATGACCAAGGCCCGGATGCGGAATGTCGCGCAGGGCCCCATCCTGGAAAAAAGCTACAGTCCGGCGCGTCTGGATCTCCTGCCCTGCCTGAAATGCTGGCCGCTGGATGGCGGCGCGTTCTTCACCCTGCCCCTCGTCCATACCGTTGATCCCCGTAGCGGGGTCGGCAACCTGGGCATCTACCGGCTTCAACGCTACAATGCCACCAGCACGGGCATGCACTGGCAAATCGAAAAGGGTGGCGGATTCCACTTCAAAACCGCCTGCGAACTTGGCAAATCCCTCCCTATCAGCGTGATCCTGGGCGGGCCACCCGCCCTGACCATAGCCGCGATTGCCCCCCTGCCCGAAGGACTGGACGAACGCTTGCTGGCCGCCCTGATCATGGGGCACCCCCTGGACATGATCAAGCGGAGCACCACCGGACACCGCATCCCGGCCTATTCTGAATTCGTCATGGAAGGCAGCGTCAAGGACGGCGACCTGCAGCTCGAAGGCCCATTCGGCGATCATTTGGGACACTATTCCCACAGCGCGATGTTCCCGGTCTTCCGCGTTGACCGGATGCTGGCCCGGCACGACGCGATTTATCCGGCCACCGTCGTCGGTAAACCCCCGCAGGAGGACTACTTCATCGGCGTTGCCCTGCAGGAGATGATGCTACCCCTCATCAAAATGATGCGACCGGCCATCAGTGACCTGTGGGCCTACCCGGAAACGGGTTTCCATCCCCTGTCCGTCCTGGCCGTTAGGGAACGCTACCGCCGGGAAGGGCTCAAGCATGCCCTGGGGATGCTGGGTGAAGGCCAGATGTCGCTCACCAAGATCATGATCGTTGTCCCGCACGACGTGAACGTCCGGAAGTTTGAAAACGTCAGCCACGCCGTATGGCAAAATCTTGATCCGGCCGACGGACTCCACGTCATCGCCCCCACCTCGCAGGATACCCTTGATTTCACGGGTCCCTCGATGAACAGCGGAAGCAAGCTGATCCTCCTGGCGACGAGGGGTGACAGGCCGGCCTTGCGAACAACCCCGCCCCCGCCTCCTCCGGTCCCTGCCGCCGTTCATCCCTCCATCCTGGGCATGAAGGCTGTCGGCGAGGCGTTCCTCGTGGCACAGGTGACGAAAGACGCAGACAAAGCCGCCATCAGAACCGCGCTGGCCGCCCATCCCGTGACGAAGGAATACCTGTTCCATGTACTGGTCTCGGCCGATGTGCCCCTGGATGATCCGCGCCTGATTTTGTGGGGCTGGTTTACGCGATTCGACCCGCTTACCGACCTCTATCCCGCCCGGCAGGAACTTGCCGGAAATCGCGTGATCATGCATTTCCCCATTGCGATCGACGCAACCTGGAAACCCGGTTACCGCCTTCCGGTGGAATTCGACCCGGATCACAAGCGCCGCGTCGACCAGAACTGGGCAAGCCTCGGCCTCGCAGGAAACAAGCCATGACCGATACGCTCATTTCAGCTGAGGAAAACCGCAGGATGTTCGACCAGATCGCGGGACGCTATGACCTGCTCAACACCCTGATGTCGCTGGGAATGCACCGCTACTGGCGCAAGAAGGCGGTTGCCACCATGCTGGCAGGTAAAGGCACAAAGTACCTGGACATCGGGTGCGGCACCGGTGATGTCGCCATCACCGTATTGCGGCAGGCGCCGGGTGCCCATGTCACGGGCATCGACCTTTCTCAAGACATGCTTAAATTCGCCGCCGCCAAGACTGAAAAAGCCGGATTGTCCGGCCAGGCGACCTATCAAGCAGGGGATGCCACCAAACTGCCCTTCGCCGCAGGCAGCTTCGATGGAGTCATCTCGGCCTTCTGCCTCCGAAATATCGTTAACCGCGCCACCGCCCTGAAGGAGATGAGGCGGGTCCTGCGTCCGAACGGGAGCCTTGCCATTCTGGAGCTCACGCCGCCACGCAGCCCTATCATGAAGGTCATCCACCAGATCCATACCCGCGGGGTAGTCCGCCTTCTAGGCCGGCTGTTGTCACAAGGAAACGCCTATCGCTACCTGGCCAATTCCATTGAGCATTTTCCCGAGCCAGCCCGGATCGACGAGGAACTGAAAAACGCCGGGTTCGTCAACACGAAGTGGACTCCCTTGACCGGCGGTGTCGTGACGCTGTTTGAAGGGCTAACCCCATGAATCGCACCATCCATACCACTATCCCCCTCTGTTTTGCCGCGCCGTCCTATGCCAACTCCGTACCACTGGTGCAGCTGTTGCCCGAGATTGCGCCCGGCTCCCGTGTCATCGTCGACCTTCCCTCACGCCTGCTTCCGATGCTGCACGACCATACCGCCGACGCAGCCCTGATTCCCGTAGCGGCCCTGTTTACAAATCCCGGCCTGGAGATGATCGATGGCGTGGGTATCTGTGCCGAGCACGTTGTTCGCAGCGTGCTGTTGAAATGCAACCGCCCGCTGGACCAGGTACGGACGGT
>JAABPW010000257.1 GCA_011391785.1 Verrucomicrobiota bacterium | reverse complement strand
TCGTTGATCGAGTAACCGAGAATGGTCAGCACCGCCGCTACGATGGTCATCGTGATCGGGAAGCCCAGGAGATGACACACCCCGAGCGTGATTGCGGCATCATGGAAGGTCGCCACCACGGCGCCCAGACCGAACCCGAACTCGAACCGGAACGCGATATAGATCACCATCGCCACCATACCGAGGAGCATGGCCCACATGGCCCGCGTCATGAGCTCCTTGCCGACCTGCGGCCCGACCTCGTCCTGCTGCAGCAGCTTGAAGCTGGCCGTGGCAAGCTTGTTCGTCAGGAGCGGGAGCACTTGCTGCCCCTCCTCAGGGGTAGCCACCTTGACCACCATGATCTCGCCGAGCGTCGTCTCCATCCCCTTCTGGAACTGGACCATCGGATCCTTGATCCCGCCACCGGCCAACACGCCGCGCACCTCATCCACACCCGGCTTGGCCGCGAAACTAAGGGTTAATTGGGTGCCGCCCGTGAAGTCCACGCCGAACACATTGGACTGGCTCTCCCGGCCGTGGGCGAACATGATTCCCCACGACACCACCACCACCATAAAGGTGGCGCCCAGCCACCACTTCCACTTCCCGATGAAGTCGATCTTCGTCTCCGGAATGAAGGAAAACATCTTCAGGACGGAGATCTTGTTGGTGTAGATGGCAATTGCCGAATGGCACATGTGCGTGACCGTCACGGCCGTGTACAGGTTGACCAGCAAGCCGGCGATCAGGGTGACCGCATACCCGCGAACCGGGCCGGACCCGAAGATGAACATGATCACGCCGGTCAGGATGGTCGCCACATGCGAATCGAACACCGCCGTGAACGCGCGGCTGAATCCGGCATCAATCGCCGCCTTCAGGCTCTTGCCCGCCTTCAATTCCTCACGGATTCGCTCAAAAATCAGAATGTTGGTATCCACCGCCATGCCGACCGCCAGCGCGATACCGGCAATACCCGGCAACGTCAGCACCGGCAGGGCAATCGAACCGCCCGCCCGGGCATCGCTCGCGAACATCCCGAGGATAGCGGCCACCACGATCATCCCCAGCGGCAGCAGCACGACGTTCAGGATCAGGGCCAGGTCGGCCAGCAACCCGTTCAGCAGGTAGTAGGCGGCCATGAGGATAATGATCACCAAGCAGCCGTAGATACCGGCCTTGCTTCCGCTCGTGACGGAATCCTGCCCGAGCGTGGGATCCACAATCCGCTTCTCCACGATATCGACCGGGGCCGGCAGGGAGCCGGCCTTCAGGATGTTCGACAGGAAAACCGCCTCGCTGTGCGAGAAGCTGCCGCTGATCTCGGCCCGCCCGCCCTGGATGGCTTCGCGGATCACCGGCGCGGAGTAGAGGGTGCCGTCCAGCACGATCGCCATCTGGCGCCCGACCTGCCCGGGATTCTTGTCCCCGCCCGGCGCATACGACTTGGTCGCCCGGTAGAACTTGCGCGAACCTTCCTGATTGAACTCCAGATTCACCACCGCTTGGCCCAGCGTCCGGAAATCCACGGCAGCACGTTTGAGCGATTCACCCGTCAACTGGGCGCGGCGCTCGACGAAAAAGGGCGTAAAGACTTCGCGCCCGGCCACCTTGGATTTCTCGAACAACAGATCGCAACCCCGGGGCGCCTGGAACTGGGCCACACGACGGCGGAATTCGGTGGTCATCTTGTCATTGGGAACCGCCACGCGGTCACGGACATAATAATCGCGGGAGGATCCGCCATCCGACAACGAAATGATCTTGTAGCCTTCGGGCGCCTTGCCGCTCTCAAGCATCTTGGCAACCAGGTCGCCGCTCTTTTCATGCACCATCCGGAACTCCAGAAAAGCGGCGTCCTTGAACATACGAGCCGCCTCGTCACGCTTCTGCGCGTCGATACCGGGAAGCTGGACCACGATCCGGTTATCCTTCTCCGGGAAAATCACGGGTTCGGCAATGCCCAGGCCATCGACACGGTTCCGGATCACCTCAAGCGCCCGCATCTGGGCTTCCTTGAGCGAGGACTTGACCTTCTCCGTGACCAACACCTCGATCTCGGCATCGGTCTTCTTGGCGAAATCATCACCCATCTTGGTCTTGAGTTCCTCGCGGATCTGGGTGGCCATGCCGACTTCGTCAATCTGGATGGTGAAACTAGTTCCCCCCTTGATATCCAAACCGAGCTTGACCTTTTCACTGATCGGGAAAACCGTCGCAATTGACAGGCCAATCAGCACCACCAGCAACATCCACTTGAAGATCATTTTCTTGTCCATAACCGTCCCTCTCCTCAACCACCCTAGATCAACAGCCTGCGTCACACAGGACACCTGTCCTCAAAAACCCCTTATTTCCCGTCAATTTCGCCCGGCGCCTCATCCTTGTCCAACACACGGACCACGGCGCCACGGGCAATATCAATCTTCACATTGTCGGAGATCTTGACCGTGAGGGTCTGCTCCTTGACAACCGCCACGACCCCGATCATGCCGCCGCAGAAGAGGATCCTGTCGCCACTCTTGATGGCCTCGATCATCTTCTTGCGTTCCTTCTCGCGCTTCTGCTGGGGACGGATCATCATGAAATAGAAAAGGGCGAAGATGATGACCATATAGCCCATCATCATGCCGCTGCCACCCTGCGACTGACCCTGGCCAGCCGGAGTAGTTCCCATTCCCAACATCATCATTGAATTCAAAAAGTTCATCGATCCTCCTTGTTTTTTAT
>JAABPW010000256.1 GCA_011391785.1 Verrucomicrobiota bacterium | reverse complement strand
AGCGGGACGCCCGGCCAGGCGCTGAAGGAGATCGTGGCGACCTCGTGCTGCTGGGCGTGGGGCACGTTCTGCGGTCCGGCTTCCTCTTTCCACTTGATCACCGATTTGAGCGGGACCAGCGAGCCGGTTGACGTGGAACGCAGGTAGAGCAAACCCAGGTTGTCGGGCAGGCGCTGGTTGGATTTCTGGATCTCGGGGATCACCTGGTACTGGTCCTGATCCGTCGTGAACTGCGTGACGTAGCCGCCGGCAAACGCCAGGGCCAGCGCCTGTTCGATCGAGGTGGCGGTGATGCCCAGCGAAGAGGCACGGTCGCGATCCAGGTCGACTGAAAGTTTCGGCATGGTGAGCTTGACGCTGTTCTGGAAGGCGAACGGGATCAGGAAGGGAATCTGGCGCAGCTGGAACTCGAGATCCTGTCCCGCCTTGTAAACCGAGTCCCGGTCCAGGCCGGTAAGCATGTAGCTATAGTCGGCACCCACCGCCGTGGGATCACCGCCGGAACTGATCTTGAGAACCGGCATGGCCTTCAAGCCGCAGATTCCGTCCGGGATTGCCGCCAGTTCCATCATGAATTTCCCGGCGATCTGCTCGATGGGAAGCTTGCGCTCCTGCGGCGGCTTCAGGCGGATGAAGACGAATCCCATGCTCTGGTCGGCGCCCGGGAACATGCCCGTGACGCTGCCGCACTTGAGGACGTTCGGATCCTTCTTGACCAGTGCGGTGACCTTGGACTGGTAGGCCTGCATCTGTTCGGTCGAGGCGCCCTGGGGCATGATCATCGCGCCAAAGATGAAGCTGCTGTCGCCAGGGGGCAGGAAGGACTTCGGAAGGACGAAGTACAGCGCGATCGAGCCGACAATGCAGATGATCCAGGCGACCAGCGCCAGCCATTTATGGCGGAGCTGGAAGTGGAGCGCCTTCGAGTACTGGCGGATGATTCCGGCGATGAACCCCGTAATCCAGCGCTGGACGCGGTTGGGTTCCTTCTCGTGGCGGAGCATCCGGGCGCACATCATGGGGGAGAGGGTCAGGGCCAGGATGGTCGAGACGATGATGGCGAAGATGACGGTCAGGGCGAACTCGCGCAAGTTGCGGCCCACCGCCCCGGTCATGAACACCAGCGGCATGAACACGATGATCAGCGCGGCGCTGGTGGAGATGACCGTGAAGGAAATCTCCTTCATGCTCTTCAGGGCTGCCGGGATGGGTTTCATTCCCGCCTCCAGGTGGCGGACGGTGTTCTCAAGCACCACGATGGCGTCATCCACCAGGAACCCGACGGCCAGGATGATGCCCATGAGCGACAGGGTATCGAGGTTGAACCCGGCGGGCAGCATCAGGGCGCAGGTGCCCAGCAGGGAGATGGGCAGCACAATGCTCGGCACCACGGTCTCGCGGATCCGGCCCAGGAAGAAGAAGATCACCATGATGACCATGACCAGGGCGATCACCACGGTGATCTGGACATCGTGGAGTGATTCCCGGATCGGGCCGGCGCCGTTGAACATCGTCTCGATGTTGATGGTGGAGGGGAGTTCCTCCCGGGCCTCGTCCAGGGCTGTGCTTACCTTGTCGGCCACTTCCACGGTGTTGGCCCCGCTGACACGCGACAGGCGCATGACCACGCATTGCTCGTAGTCGGGCCGGCCCGGGGGGCTGAAGCGGATGTTGACCAGGTCGTTGGCCAGGCTGTCCACGCAACGGGCGACGTCCTTCAGTCGGACCGGGGTTCCCTGGCGGGTGGCGATAATCAGGTCGTTGAATTCGCGGGCGGTGCGGAGCTGGCCCTGGGGTTCGATTGTGAAGGTGCGCTGGGCGCCATTGAGGCTGCCGCCGGGGATGTTGACGGTGCCGGCCTTGAGGGCCAGAGCCAGTTCGTCGACGCCGATCTGGTAGGCGGCCAGCTTGGCGGGGTCGAACTGGATGCGGATGGCCCGCTTGGAGCCGAACGCCTCGACCTTCGAGACCCCTTCCACCATGCTGAGTTTGCGGGCGACCACATGGTTGGCGTAGTCGTACAGTTCCCCATGGGGCACGGATTCGGAATAGAGCATCAGGTAGTAGATCGGGGCGTCAGAAGGGTTGAATTTCTGATAGGTGGGGGGGCTGGGGAGGTCCTTGGGGAGGTTGTTCTGGGCCCGCGTGATGGCGGCCTGGACGTCGGGCGCCACAAGGTCCACGTTTCGATTCAGGCTGAAGGTCAGGGTGATCGTGGTAAAGCCCTGCTTGTTGTCTGAATACATGAACTCCAGACCGTTGACCTGGGTGAACTCGTTCTCCAACGGGGTCGCCACGGTGGAGGCCATGGTTGCCGGGCTCGCGCCGGGATAGGCGACGGTCACCTGGATCACGGGATAGTCGACGGTGGGCAGGCTGTTGACCGGCAGTTGGAGATAGGCCCAGATGCCGCCGACTATCATCAGCACTGTGATCAGGATGGTCATCACCGGCCGGCGAATGAATGGTTCAGAAAATGTCATTGTGGTCTCCCTTTGAGTAAAGTGTTCAGTGTTCGGTATTCAGTGTTCAGATTTCGGATTTCGGATTTCAAGTTTTAGAGTTTGGAGTTTAGTGTTCAGTTTTTTCTGAATACTGAAGACTGAACACTGAATACTTCTATTTCTTCATCTTTTCAGAGTCCATCACGCTGGCGCCTGTCGATAATGTGAGCTGGCCCAGGGCCACCACGATGTCGCCCTCGGTGACGCC
>JAABPW010000255.1 GCA_011391785.1 Verrucomicrobiota bacterium | reverse complement strand
CAGTCGGGTGAGCAACTCGAGCAGGCGGCGGAGGCGCTGGAGCAGCGCGCGGAAAACATCGTGAATGTGACCTATACCGCGCCGACGGAAACGGGCGAGGTGGAAACCAAAGTGGAAAAAGACTCCCGGGGTGCGGGTGCGGCGGCATCGTCGCTTGCGGCTTCCTTTGCCCGGGTGGGTCGCAACGAGCCTTGCCCTTGCGGCAGTGGGAAAAAGTACAAGCATTGCCACGGTCAACTGGCTTGAACCGCTTGCATCAATGAAACAGAAACGGGCTGCGGCCCGTTTCTCTTTTAGGCCATCATTTTCTGGATAATTGAAGCTCGTATCGAAAGCGTCACATGCCTGTCAATCTTTCCGCCCCCAAATCTTCAGACCTTTTTCCGGTCGCCGGGGTTCGCCTCGGTGTCACTGAGGCCGGTATCCGCAAAGAGGGCCGCAAGGACCTGACGGTGATCCTGCTCGATGAAGGTGCCACCGTGTCGGGTGTGTTCACCCAGAACCGATTTTGCGCCGCGCCAGTCCAGGTGTGCCGGGAACATCTTTCGAAAGGCATGGGCATTCGAGCCTTGGTGATCAATACGGGCAATGCCAATGCGGGAACCGGTCAGGAAGGTTTGGCGCGGGCGCGCGCGACCTGTCTTGCGCTCGCAACCCGGCTCGGGCTGGCCCCTGAGCAGATTTTGCCTTTTTCCACGGGTGTCATCATGGAGCCTCTCCCAGTGGATCGAATTGAAGCCGGCCTGCCGACGGCGCTGGATGATGCCAGTGCGAGTCATTGGGGGCGAGCGGCCGAGGGCATCATGACCACCGACACTTTGCCGAAGGCATTCAGCGCACGCGTGAAAATCGGGCAGTCGCTTGTCACCATCACCGGCATCAGCAAGGGGGCCGGCATGATCCGGCCCAACATGGCCACGATGCTGGGCTTCCTGGCAACCGATGCCTGCGTTGCCCCGTCTGTGATGAAGCAGCTTGCGACTGAACTGGCTGAAGGTTCGTTCAATCGGGTGACGATCGATGGCGACACCTCGACCAACGATTCTTTCGTTGTCATTGCCACCAACAAGGCCGAGCACAGCCCGGTTACGCGGCTTGATGGCGAGGATGGGCTGGTACTCAAGCAGGCGATGATGGATGTGGCCCGAAAGCTGGCGCAGGCCATCGTCCGTGACGGAGAGGGTGCGACCAAGTTCATCACAGTGCGTGTGGAGGGGGGCAAGACCGGAAATGAGTGCCGGCAGGTGGCCTATGCGATTGCCCATTCGCCGCTGGTCAAGACCGCGTTTTTCGCCAGCGATCCCAATCTGGGCCGTATTCTGGCGGCTGTCGGTTACGCCGGGATTGAAGATCTCGACCAGACAAAGATTGACCTTTTTCTCGACGATGTTCATGTGGCCGTCAAGGGAGGGCGAAATCCGGTCTATCGCGAGGAGGACGGCCAGAGAGTCATGAAGCAAAGTGAAATCACGGTCAAGGTCCTGCTGGGTCGCGGCACGGCCGCGGACACGGTCTGGACCTGCGATTTCAGCCATGAATACGTCACCATCAACGCCGACTACCGATCCTGACAGCGGGCCCATCCGAAATGAATGAAAAATTTGAACATTTGCTGGAACGGGCTGAGGAGCTGATTTCCCGTATTGAATCAGTGCTGCCGCAACCGCTGTCAGCGCCAGACTGGGGTCTGGCGGTTGCCTGGCGCTACCGCAAGCGCAGTTCGGGGCATGGCACCCTGGAACGTGTACGCCATGTGGCGACCTTGTCGTTGGACGACCTGAAGGAGATTGACGCCCAGAAGGAGAAGATCGAGCGCAACACGCTCCAGTTTGTCCAGGGAAAACCGGCCAACAACGTGCTGCTGACAGGGGCGCGGGGTACCGGAAAGTCCTCTTTGATCAAGGCTTGTCTGAACGCCTATGCCGACCAGGGGCTGCGTCTTATCGAGGTGGACAAGGCGGACCTGACCGACCTGCCCGATATCGTTGAAATTGTGGCGGAGCGCCCGGAGAAGTTCATCGTCTTCTGTGATGATTTGAGCTTTGAGGAGGGCGAGCCTGGCTACAAGGCGCTGAAATCCATCCTGGATGGGTCGATCGCTGCTGCCACGCCCAATGTGCTCGTTTATGCCACCAGCAACCGCCGCCACCTGCTACCTGAATACATGAAGGAAAATCTGAGCTACTCCCATACCGATGACGGCGAGGTCCATCCGGGCGAAGTGATTGAGGAAAAAATCTCCTTGTCGGAGCGGTTCGGCCTTTGGGTCAGTTTCTATCCGTTCAGCCAGGAAGAATACCTGACGATCGTCGCGCAGTGGTTGACGGACCTGGGAGCGGATCAGACTGTGATCGAGGTTGCACGCCCTGAAGCGCTGATCTGGGCGCTGGAGCGCGGTTCTCGGAGTGGCAGGGTGGCCTACCAGTTTGCCCGGGACTACATGGGTAAACATCCCGTCCTCGCGTGAGGGCCCCGATGTTGCTGACCGCGGATCCGGATTGCCGGCGGGAAGGGGGGCCGGACCGCACGGTTGTAGAGGTCGCCGTGGGTGTGCTGATCCGACCGGATGGGGATTTTCTCCTGACGTCACGCCCTGACGGCAAAGTGTATGCAGGCTACTGGGAGTTCCCGGGCGGGAAGGTGGAACCCGGGGAAAGCATCGAGCAAGCTCTGGCCCGGGAGCTTCACGAAGAACTGGGGCTGGACATTGGCCCGGTGA
>JAABPW010000254.1 GCA_011391785.1 Verrucomicrobiota bacterium | reverse complement strand
TTACTCCAGCGAAGCGGGTGGTAAAGCTTTTGTGTATGAAAGATTAACACCAGTCGTTTATGAGACACGACACTAGCCGCCGGCGATGGCGGTCACGATGGTGACTTCCTCGGCTCCGGTGAGGGGTGTTTCGGCGCCCTGAAGCGTGCGGATATCGCGGCCGTTCACGAACACGGCGACGAATTTGCGGATGCGGCCTGATTCGTCGCAGAGCCGGTCGCGGAAGCCGGGCGCCTGGCGGTCCATGTCGGCGAAAAGTTCCGCGATGGTGCCGCCCCCGGCCTGGATTGAGGTCGCGCCGCCGGCCAGGCGGCGCAGGGAGGCGGGCAGGGTTACTGTGATGCCCATAGGGTTTTCTCCATGATGCTGCGGGTTGTTTTAATCCGGTCGGGAACATGTCCGGAAGGTTCATATTCCGGTACGAACCAAAGCTCGAGTCCGGGGACAATCACCTTCACGCTCTTGAGTCCGAACTCCGGCTCGGGGCTGGTATCGGCCACGATGATCCGCTTGATGCCACCCTCCTTCAGGCGGGTCATGACCGCCTGAAGTTCCTCGGGAATGGTGGTGATGGGCCGGTTGCTTTCGTTCCGGACAGGCGGAATCCATTTCGGGTCTTCCCGGAAGAGGGTGGTGAGGGCGTTCTGGTAAGTGATGTAGGATTCCTTGCGTGACTGCATGGACCGGTAGTCGTCCCTCATTCCCGTGAAATAGGAGATGTGCTGCATATAGGCTTCATGCAGGGTGGAGAGCACGGCGGATTCGAAATCCAGCCGCACCGCGCTTCCGCCGTGGCATTCAATTTCGCGGTTCTGGTCGAAAACCCGGCAGCGGATGCAGGGGATCCCGAATGGGTTGGGGAGATAATACAGGGCGATCTTGTAGCCCTTGTCGCCCAGGCGATGGAGGAGCGCCTGAATCCGGTCGTTGTCAAGGCTTGCCGGATTGAGCCGGAGCTGCGGCAGGGCATCCCGGCAGACGGGATCAATGACGTAAAGCTGGTTGGTGTCGCGTTCCACCAGTTCGTAAAGCCCGTAGAGGGTTGCCTCGGCCAGGGTGTTGCCGGCGGCGTTGCCGTCAGTGCCCGTGAACATGGACATGACGGCGAACCGCGGGATGAAATAGCTTTTGCCGGACAGCACGTCGGACGCCTTCACGTAGCCGTGATCCGCCACAACCTGGTTCTTGATCAGCGGGGAGGCGGCAAAATTGTAGTACTGGGGGATCTGTTCGGAGGGCAGGGGATCCTGGTCGAGATCCTCGTATTTCAAGGCGTTGATCTTGAAATTGTGGGTCGGGATGCGCTCAACGAGTTCCATATAGGCCGAGGCGAGCGCTTCCTCATGGATATCCCCGTTTCCCGTTGAGGAGGAGAGCGGGTAGCCCAGGAAGTAAAAAGGAGGAAAGAAAACGTTGAGGATGTAACTTCCGGAAGGCGGGTCGTACCCCGTGGTGTCAGCGACAGTGACATCAAGATCCCTGAAAAAAGCTTCGGCCAGGCGGCAGGTTTCCCGCGCTGACCGGGCGCGGCGGCCGGAGGCGGGAGACCCCAGGGCGGGGGGGCTTGCCATCTGGGATTGCCACTCCGCCATCAGGGAAAGGTCGTGGCCCTCCTTGTACTTGCGGTGCAAGCGCCCCAGGTAGGTTTCCGCGGCATTACTGAACGTCTCGCGTACAGTGCCGGGCTCCCTCTTCGCCAGGATGCCGGAGAAGGAGGAGAGCAGTTTCAGCGCATCCTGCTTCTTGATGTTGAACGCCGCGGGACCACCCTGCTTCCTGAGGAATTCCCGAAGCTCCGGCGCTCCGCCGGCCTGCTCGAGGAAGTAGGGGAACGAGAGGAGCGGGAAGGGGATTTCCGTGGCAATGGCGAGGTGTTGTGCCGAGTCCTCCTCAGTCAAAACCCCTGCGGCGACAGCCCTGTTCAGGAAGTAGATGATGTCGGCGAGGGGCGGGGTTAACGCCGTGTCCTCCTCCGTGTAGGTCTGGGCAACGATGTGATAAGGCTTGATGGGCTTGCCCTTGAGCGTGTCATAGACATAGCCCATGCCGGTCATTCCGTAATGATCCAGTTCCACGGCCCGCAGGGCGCCGATGCTGGCCGCGCCGAAGACGTTCAGCCCCTGTTCAAGGGCCAGCATGACCTCGAACGTGGTGCAGGGGAATTTCGAGTAGAAATACCCGTCGATGATCAGGATGTTCCTGAATCCCGCGAGAATGGTCATCAGGAGGTCACCCTGTTCGGCGGGGGTGGTGATGACGAGGCGATCATCCGCCGGACGCTCCTTTTTCGGGATGCTTCCGCCGATGAAGGCGACCGAATCCGCGGTCTGGGGGATGACAACGGCGTCATAGTCGGGATTGCCCAGGATGGCGGTGAAGGTTTGGCAGGCGGCATGGTTGCGGCACGTGGCGCAGCGGGGCAACGATTCCCGAGCCGTGCCAAGCACGGAATGAATACACTTGCGCTGGGAGCCGATCAACCCCCTGAGGTGATGAACGGAATACCGGAGCAGGGCCTTGAAGTGGCCGGGCGGGGCGAAGCACAAGGGGAAGCCGGCGAGTAGGATGCCCGGCGCATGCGCGCGGGGATCATCCAGGAAGGTGGCCAGTTCACCCCGCCAGAGTTCAGCCTGGTCAGGCGTGAGGGGCGGGAACCCGAAGACCACCGTGATGGTTTCCAGGCTCGAGTCCTCGCGGAATCCGCAGAGCCGGGCAACCAGTTCGGCGTCAAACCCC
>JAABPW010000253.1 GCA_011391785.1 Verrucomicrobiota bacterium | reverse complement strand
TAGTTAGTATAACGCACACACAAAATGTAAGAAATCCACGTGCCAACTGGTGAAGTGGTCCCCTTGGCGGATCCAGGTCCGGGCGGAATTTAGCTATGGAGTGCTGGAGCGTCCCCCTGAAGGTAAGCGGTCAATTTTAGGCCACTAGGCGTGAGGCAGCATAAGTAGCATACACACCTGTGTATGTTTTCTATGTTTTCAAACACCACAGGTGCTGAGCGTCGGCCCTTTCGCCGGTGTATAGGCGGCGTTGGCGGGTTGCCAGCGGGATGGCAGCAACGCACCCAGATCGTCCTGATTGGTCATGGACGGGAGCCGTTCGAGGATGTCGGCGAGATAGACTTCCGGATCGTGGCCGTGGCGGCGGGCGCATTCCACCAATGTGTAAATGATGGCGCTGCGCTGGCCTGTGGTCTCGCCGCCCATGAAGAGCCAGTTCTTTTTTCCAACTGCTGTTGGCCTAACTCCATTTTCAACCCAGTTATTGTCGATTTCGATTCCGCCGTGATTCACATAGACGTTGAGTTTGTCCCACAGGCCCAGGGTGTAATCAATGGCTTTACCCAAGGAGCTTTTGGGCAGGACTTCCGGGCGGCGGCGCAGGGTGATGAGGTCGGCCTTGAGGATTTGCAGCAACGGAGCGACACGCTCCTTGCGGGCATCCGCCCGCGCTTCAGGTTGCGCATGGGCTTGGCGCAGGACCGTTTCGATCCGATAAAGTTGCTGGATGGTGGCCAGCGGTGCGGCGGCAAGAACATGACCGGCTTTGAAGGCTTCATGGAACTTGCGACGGGCGTGCGCCCAACAGGCAACAAGGATGATGCCGTCCCTGTTGGAGATCCAGGAGTCGTAGGCGGCATACGCGTCGGTTTGCAGGAAGCCTTGGTAATCACCCAGGAGGTCGTCAAGACAGGCGGTCTTGCGGCTGGGATGCCATTGATAGAGGATGTCGCCCTTGATGCCGTTGCGCGGGGCGTGGATGACCCACAAAAATCCTGTGGAACACTTTCCTTTGCCGGGATTGAGGAAGCGGATCGGGGTTTCGTCGGCTTGAAGGTTGCCGCTTTTGAGCAGTCCGGCGTGGATCAGTTTGTAGAGGGGTTCGCAAACGTCGGCGACCACGTTGGTCCAGTGGCAGAAGGTGTTGCGCGGGAAGTTCACACCGTGGCGACGCTGCAAAATGCCTTGCTGGCGGTAGTAGGGAAGATGATTGCAGTATTTTCCGGCCAGCACATAGGCCACCAGCCGCGGGTTGGCGCCGAGGCCGAGCGAGGGCGGTGCCGGGGCTTTCATCGGCACGGCGTCGGGGTCGCCAATGCGGACGTGGACGGGACGGGTCAGACGACTGATGAAAATGACGGCGGGCTGATAGTCGTAACGATCGGTGGAGACACGGTCGATCTCGCGGAAGTTTTCAGGATCGGCAGTGACCTCGTCGCTGATGAGAAAGGTCTCGCGGATTTCGAGGTGGGAGATGTCCCGGGCTTTGCGCGGGGAGCACCTCTTGGCGGGAGTGGGTTCAGCCGCCGGTCCTTGGTCTGCGGGATCGACGGCGGAGGCTTTTTTTGCGGAGTCGGGATCTAGCAGCAGCTGCAGTTGGGAGGAGTCGATCGTCTCGCTTTTCTTGTCGTAGAGCCTTCTGAGAATCTCGCTGATCTTTTCGCGCAACAAATCGTTCTCAACCCGCAGGCGGTCGATTTCAGCTAACAAGTGTTGTTCGCGTTCCGGCGTCATTTACTATAAAACTAGTAGCACACGGCATGCCAAAATCTGGAGGAATGAGACTTGCCGGAACTTTTTTCAATCGCGTTCGAACCATGGACGGCGCATGCCGCCGCGCAGGTCGATGCCGTCGGTGAGCATGGCCAAGGCGGTGGCGTCGAGTTTGAGCTTGCCGTCCGCAGCCTGCGAGGGTTTGGGCCATTGAAAAGTTCCGCGTTCGAGCCGTTTTGCGTGCACCCACAGGCCGGTTCCGTCCCAGTGGAGGAGCTTGATGATGCTGCGGTTTCGGTTGGTGAACACGAAAACCGCGCCGCTGCGGGGATCTTCGCCCAGCGTTCCGGTTACTATGGCGTGGAGTCCGTCGAAGGACCGGCGCATGTCGCAGGGTTGCAGCGCGAGAAAGATGCGCAGGCTGCCGGTGAGTGTTAGCATGAGCGGCGCAAGGCGGTGAGGAGTTCCACGGCAAGCGGCAGGGCCGCGCAGGATCCCACTTCGATCACGGCACCACAGGGCAACAGGATGCGCAGCGCATGCGTTGTGGCCGTGCCAGGTTCCGAACCGGCAAATAACACCTCGGCAAATGCGGGGCTTGATGCATCGGATGGGCTGGCGTAATCGCGGCGCTTGCGCAACCAGGCGATGAAGGTTTGATAATGAACCCCGTGACCTCGGGCAAAGGCCATGGCGCTCAAGCCGCTGGAGTCGTAGGCATCAAGCAATGCCTGGCGTTGATCCCGCGTGAAGCGGAGCCGGCCGTCACTGCCGGTGCGGATGATGGTTGTGGGAGACGGGGAGTCTGGGACAGTTGATGTAGATTGCATACACGGGTATGTATGCTTCTTATGCTACCGCGTGGCTAGTGGCCGAAGAATGACCGCTTACGCGGCTACGCACAGCATAGATTCCCGCGTCCCGGGTGCTGCCTTTCTTGGAATACGAGGGTAGATACACGCGCGCCAGCCAGTAACGGTGGTCATTTATGGAGAATTCTTGGCTCTCTTCTAACGATTCTGGCTTTGCCACT
>JAABPW010000252.1 GCA_011391785.1 Verrucomicrobiota bacterium | reverse complement strand
CACCGCCTGCCGCAATGCCACTGCCCCCGTCGGCATCCCGCGGCAGTGCGGTGTCTTCCCCCCTTGAAGACCCGTTCCAGCATATGCGCC
This sequence comes from Verrucomicrobiota bacterium, assembly GCA_011391785.1. Classification (GTDB taxonomy): domain Bacteria; phylum Verrucomicrobiota; class Kiritimatiellia; order CAIKKV01; family CAITUY01; genus JAABPW01. Next base: position 2,659 of record JAABPW010000252.1, on the reverse strand, counting down.
GCATCCAGCGCCAGATCGACGCGATGTTCGCCGCCAGCCGCAGCGGGCTCGACCGACGGCACACGGGCTTTGACGAAGGCTGGGCGCAGCTGGAAATAACCCCCGGGCTGGGCATCCAGGACGAGGAGTCCGCCTATGTGATCACCGTGAACCTCCCGGGTGTCGACCAATCGGGAATCCATATCTCGCTCAACCAGTCGATCCTCGAACTGCTGGTCGAGCAGGACACCTCGACCCGGACCACCACCCCCGGCGGCGCCACCGTCCGGGAATCGCGCCAGACCAGCCGGTTCGAGCGCCACCTCCGCCTGCCGGGCGCCACGGCCAACCCGGCCGAGGTGCAGGCCGTCTTCGAAAAAGGAATCCTGAAGATCACGGTTCCAAAGGCAGAAGGAACTGACAAGGAGAACAAGGACGTAAAGGTAACAACCAAATCCGAATCCAGATCTTAATCATAATCATTAGCGTCCCACGGTAATCTTAATCTTAATCGTAATCTTAATCTTAATCCCTTCTGGGGCAGAGGATTAAGATTAAGATTACGATTACGATTAAGATTACGATATAAGAGGGGAATGTCGGCAGAGGACACGTAAGTTAAAACCCTCACCATGGGATTTTATGATATTTTGAAAGACAAACCGAAAGCGGATGCTAAAAAGGAAGAAAAAGGGGACTCATGAGCAACGATATCACCCGTACGGCGAATGTAATCAACGAGCAGAAAGCCATCATTGACGGCGTCAGGCAGGAGGTCAACAAGGTCCTCGTCGGCCAGGAGCGGCTCCTGGACCGCATGCTGATCGCCCTGATCGCCAACGGACACATCCTGCTGGAGGGCGTCCCCGGCCTCGCCAAGACCACGGCGGTCAAGACCATGGCCCAGGCGCTGGGGCTCAAGTTCCAGCGGATCAGCTTCACGCCCGACCTGCTGCCGGCCGACGTGATCGGCACCATGATCTACAATCCCCGGGAAGGGACCTTCACCCCCCGGCTGGGCCCCATCTTCACCAACCTCCTGCTGGCCGACGAAATCAACCGCGCCCCGGCCAAGGTCCAGTCCGCATTGCTGGAAGCCATGCAGGAACACCAGGTCACCATCGGCGACAAGACCTACCCGCTGCCGGAACCCTTCATGGTCATGGCCACCCAGAACCCCCTGGAACAGGAAGGCACCTACCCGCTCCCCGAAGCCCAGATCGACCGCTTCATGCTCAAGTACCGGGTGGATTACCCCTCCAAGGACGACGAGCGCCGCATCATGAACCGGTTCAGCCGCAAGAACGACATCAAGATCAATCCCGTGATGTCCGCCCAGCAGATCCTGGCCATGCGCGACATCCTCGACCAGGTGTACTGCGACGAGAAGGTGGCCGACTACATCCTCGATATCGTCTTCTGCACCCGCAAGCCGATGGACTACAAGCTGGATATCGCCCACCTCATCCAGTACGGCGGCTCCCCGCGCGCCAGCCTGTTCCTGAACATCGCCGCCCGCGCCAACGCCCTGCTCCACGGCCGCGCCTACGCGACCCCGCAGGACATCAAGGAGATCGCCCACGACGTTCTCCGCCACCGCCTCATCCTCACCTACGAGGCCGAGGCCGAAAACCTGAAGAGCGAGGATATCATCACCAAGATCCTGGGAGAGATTCCGGTTCCATGAGGAAAAGAGTGTTCAGTATTCAGTTTTCAGTATTCAGACCCATTCTGAATTCTGAACACCAAATACTGAATACCGAAAACTGAACACTGAACTCTGAACTCTGAACACTGAACACTGAATACTGACTACTGTCCCCATGCCCCTCAACGTCAAAGAACTGATGAAGCAGGTCGGGAAGATCCGCGTGATCACCAACCGGCTTGTCGACGAGCACCTCTCGGGGGAATACCATTCCGTCTTCAAGGGGCACGGGATCGAATTCGACGAGGTGCGGGAATATGTCCCGGGCGACGACATCCGTTCCATCGACTGGAACGTCACCGCCCGCATGGGCGTCCCGTTCGTCAAGCGGTTCTGCGAGGAACGTGAACTCACCATCCTGTTCCTGGTGGATGTGTCGGGATCGCAGTCCTTCGGCTCCGGCTCACGCGCCAAGGCCGAACTGGCCGCGGAGGTCACCTGCCTCCTCGCCCTCTCGGCCATCAAGAACCAGGACAAGATCGGCCTGATCCTGTTCAGCGACCGCATCGAGAAATCCATCCCGCCCCGCAAGGGCCGCACCGCCGCCATGCGCCTCGTGCGCGAGGTGCTCGCCACCGAGGAAACCCGCCGCGGCACCGATCTGGCCGGCGCCCTCCGCTTCCTCAACCAGGCCCAGAAACGCCGCGCCGTCGTGTTCGTGATCTCGGACTTCATGGACAACGCGGGGAAGGGATTTACCACGGAGGAACGGAGGTTGAGAGAGAGGGGGAAAGAAAATGTTGCGGGAATTTCGTTCCCGCCAAGCGGGACCAAAATTCCCGCAACCCCTCCTGGAGCAGGCCCGGACGACAAGGCGCTTCCACAAACAAAACCTTCCGCTCTCTTCACCGGGAAGCGTTCCGCGAATTTCGCGGATACGGTACTCCGTAGCCGGGAAATTCGCGGAACATCTGGTTCTCCTGCCCTTCCCCCTCTCCCTCAACCTCCGTACCTCCGTGGTGAATCTTCATC